>NZ_JAPHNC010000002.1 GCF_026241255.1 Helicobacter sp. MIT 21-1697
TGCATTGAGAAGCTAAAGGTTCTGCTGCAAGGACAAAGTCAATGAAACAATTTATCTTTGACTTAGATGGGACATTAACTAAAGAGGAAACCCTACCCAAAATCGCCCAAGCCTTTAATGTCCAAGCACAGATTGATAATCTCACGCAAGAAACGATTGCAGGCAATATTCCTTTTATAGAGTCTTTTATCTCTCGTGTGGGGATTTTGGGCAAATTGCCTGTGGATAAAATCGCAAGATTACTAGAGCAAATAGAAATTTATGAAAATTTAAATGCCTTTATCCAAGCGCATAGCAATCAATGCTGTATAGCCACAGGGAACTTAGAATGTTGGATTAGCAAACTTGTAGCAAAGGTAGGGTGTGAGACTTTCAGCTCTAGTGGAATCTTGCAAGATAATAATGTTCTCAAACTCACCCATATTCTTAAAAAAGAATCCATTGTCAAAGCTTACCAAGCACAAGGGCAAAAAGTGATTTTCATAGGTGATGGCAATAACGATGTAGAAGCAATGAGATTAGCAGATGTTTCTATTGCTTCAGGCTTGACGCATAAGCCTTCACCGGGCGTGTTATCCATTGCAGATTATGCAATTTTTAGCGAGGAGGCATTATGCAGACTGCTTTATCAGTTGTTATAAGCTGTGCGGGGATTGGCTCTAGGCTTGGGCTAAACTCCACAAAAGCTTTGATAAATTTAGAGGGTAAATCCTTAATTGCGTGGCAATTAGAACTTTTTAAAGAAGTAGAAGATGTGCGCATTGTCGTTGGATTTCAAGCCTCTTTGGTAATGGAGGAAGTTTTGAAATACAGAAAAGATGTGATTTTTATCTATAATCATAATTATTTTGAAACCAAAACAGGCACAAGCTTCTATCTAGGGGCAAAAGACGCGAATGAATTTGTCATAGAATACGATGGCGATTTGCTGGTGAATCCCCAAGATATGCAAATGCTCTTAAAGCAAAGTGGAGAATGGATAGCCTACACAGATATAAGCTCTAGTGAGCCGGTGTTTGTGAATGTTAATAGCGCGGGTGAAGTGGAATCTTTTTCGCGTAAAAATGGCGATTATGAATGGACAGGACCTTGCTGCTTGAAAAAGTCAAATGTCAAATACACTTCAAGTAATGTCTATAATCAACTAGAAACTTATCTGCCCCTTAGAGGCATAAAAGTGCGTGCAGTAGATATAGATACCTATGATGACTATCAAAACGCACATTTCATCTTAAAACAATGGAGAAACAAATGAAATTTCTAAGAAAACTCAAAGACGAATTCAAAAGGCATCTTACTAAGCCTTTCAAGGTAGCAATTCCACAAGAATACGCCAAAGACTTGCAACAATGGAATAACGATAGGGGCGTGTTTAGCACTTCATATCAGGCAATCTGTGCAGTGATAAGGCAAAATTCCCAAAAAACACCTTTATTTTATCTCACAAGCAAATTTTGGAATCTTCAAAGTGTTATTCCTGCACGATTTAAGGAGCAAAAGGCATTTATAGAATCCGCTTTCCTCCCCAAGCTCAAAAAGAGCGATTGTTTGCTAGATATGGGTTGTGCTAATGGCGAATGGAGCTTTATGTTTGCACCTTTTGTCAAGGAAGTTAGAGCGTATGATTACTCTCCTGCTTTAATTGAAGGTGCAAAAGAAATCCACGCAAGAGATTTTCCACACATTAGCAATATCACTTTTGCGCAAGGCGATGCAAGTAGCTTAAAAGGAGAGCAAACTTATGATTGCATTGCTTTAATGGGAGTTTTATCCTATGTTTTTAAATGGCAAGAGGCAGAGGAGATTTTCTCCAAACTCCACACTGCTCTTCGGGGGGGGGGGGGGTATATGATTTATAAAGATAATACCAACTCTAGTGCAGAGGACTTTTATTTTTATGCCAATAGAAATTATTGGATGGTGGCGCGAAGTCGTGCGAAATATTTGGCACTTTTTGAAAAAGTAGGCTTTAAAATCGTGCAAGAGAAAATCATACACAAGGCGATAGAAAAACTTGAAAATGAGCAAATAGAGACAGAATCTTATATGTGTATCTTACAAAAGGAGTGAGTGATGACAAAGCTAAACAACTTTAAACACAAACTAAAGTCTAAAGGCAAGGAAATTAGACATTATTTAGAGGATAATGGGCTTAAAAAGCCAAAGCCTATAAAAATTGATTTTTTTGTCTTTTGGTGTGGGACAAAGTGCAGTTTGCATTGCAAAAATTGCTGCAACCTTATCCCTTATATGAAACAAGAATCGTTTAATGTCCAAGAGATTTTGGCAGATTTTGCGTTTCTTGCAAATTATTGCGAAATCAAATCCTTGCAGATTCAAGGTGGGGAGCTTTTCACCCACCCCAATGTAGCTCAAATCATCGCCAACCTTGCACAATATAAGATTCCGCGCATTAGTCTTACAACCAATGGAAGTATCGTGCCAAAAGAGGAGCTACTCCAAGTGTTAAAAGACAATCCCAATGTGCAAATTACGATTTCAAACTATGATTGCATACCGCAGAAGCGCGAAAAGCTCATCAATGTCCTAGAGCAACACAACATTGCCTATAATAAATATGAATTTATGTATGGAAATGGGCAATGGTTTGATTATGGCAATGTCCATCAAAAGCGCGTGAGTGTGGAGAGAGCAAAGGCAAATTATAGGGATTGCGATGAGAAATATTGCCTCACTTTTGCCGATGGGTTTCTTTACACTTGTGGAAAAATCCGCGCGATTAATGAAATCTATGGAGAGGATATGCGCGCAAATCAAAGCGATTATAATGGAATTTCTAAAGTCAATGTCCGAGCGTGGAGGCAAGAATCTATCGGGGGGGGGGGGCTTAGTTTATGAGCAAGAATTTAGAAGATTCTTTAGAACTCGTAATGAATACAAAGAGGAATGCCATTATTGTATCGTGGATAAAAATCGCTTTGTCAAAGCGGGTATTCAGCTAAGTAGCGAGGAAATGAGGCAATGGAAGCAAAGAGAACAAAAATAATTGGAATCATCGGTGGAGCAGGAGTCGCAGCGACTAACAAACTCAACGAACTCCTAGAAATTGAGCTGACTAAAAAAGGAGCATTTAGAGATGCACATCACCCACAAATCCTTACCTTTCAAGCGACCCAAGCTCCATCAAGAAGCCTTTATTTGGAGGGCAGAGGAGAGGACTTCACACAAGATTATATTGAGGTAGGCAAAAGATTGCAAGATTTTGGCGCACAAACGCTCTGTATGTGTTGCAATACTGCGCATTATAGTTTTGATGCCATAAGCAAAGCACTGCCAAAAGTGAAGTTTCTTAACCTCATAGAATCTGCAGTGCTTAAAGTCAAGCAGAGCGGAGCAAAATCTGTGGGACTAATCGCAAGTGATGGTTGTTTAAAGGGTAGAGTGTATGAGCGGTATTTTGAAAAACTCTGCCCAAAGGTGAAAATCATCTATCCAAACGCAGAGTTTCAAAAAAGAGTTACACAAGGGATTTGCAATATCAAAAATATTCATCGTTTTGACAACGCCAAATCCCTAGAGCGTCCTAAAAATATCTTTAAACAAGTGCGTGAGCATTTGTTATCGGGGGGGGGGGATATAATCCTACTTGGTTGCACAGATATTCGTGTGGATTATTACAATGCGTGCGATATTTGTTCTTTAGAAGTATTGAAAGATTTGATTTTAAAAGAGGTGTGGAATGAATGAAAAGGCATTGGAGTTTTTCGGGGCTTTAAGCAAAGAGGCGAGAGAAGATTCTGTAAAGCTTGCAAATAATACAGATTTTTCAGAACTTGATGCGAAATTTATTTTAAAATATGCTAATGAGAAATCGCATATTTTGGATTTAGGTTCGGGCAGTGGGCTGATTGTGAATAAAATCTATCCGTATGTTGAAAAGATTGTTTGTGTGGATTTTTATCAAGAATTTACAAAATTTATTGCAAAAAATGAGAAAATCACAATTATTAATGAGGATTTATTTAGCTTTAACACGCAAGAGAAGTTTGACATTGTGAGTGCGTTTGGCGTGATGCACTATGTGAATGAGCAAGAAGCGCAAGAGTTATATCAAAAATATCAGCAATTTTTAAAACCTCAAGGGGGGGGGTTGTTTATCATTAAAAATCAATTTGGCATAAAGGAGACGATTAATGTTTCGGGTTATTCGCAGGAGCAAAAAAGAGAATACTACTCGCAATATCGTTATATTGAGAGAGAAAAGCAAATTTTAAAAGACTTAGGATTTGAAATCATAGAAGTGTGTGATATTTATCCCAAAGAAGCAAATCGCTGGGAGAACACGCACTTTTGGGCGATTGTGGGGAAGTTAGCGTGATACTCAAAGTCAAAGGTTAGAAATTTATAATTTTTCTGTATAATTCCTTTTTTATTTTATAGAACAAAAATGGGTATGAATGTTTCCTAAAATCTCTATCTTAGCTCCGAGTTTTAATCACGAGAAGTTTGTTGGATTCTATATAGAATCTATCTTGAGCCAGACTTTTAGCGATTTTGAATGTATCATTGTAGATGATTGCTCCACTGATAACAATGTGCAGGAGATTTTAAAATATAAAGATACGCGTATTAAACTTGTCCAACACCCATATAATCAAGGCATTAATGCAAGCTTGAATACGGCTTTTGAAAACGCAAGTGGAGAATATCTTGTATTTTTAGCCACCGATGATATATTAGAGCCAAATGCGCTAGAAATCTTGTATCAAGCCCTAGAGCAAAATCCTAATGCAAAAGCAATTTATCCACGATTAATGAAAATAGACAAGGATAATCAAAAGTTAGGAATCCTTGAAGTAAGGCAAAGAAGCAGGGAGGAGCTTTTGTATCATTTATTTATGATAGGTAATGCTCTGACTTCGCCGGGTATGGCTCTAAGGAGGACAGATTTTGTGCAAATTCTCTATCCACTAGATAGAGCAATGTGCAATTTCCAAGATGTGCAAATGCACATTAAATTACTTTTGAGGGGGGGGGTCGTGCTTCTTCCGCAAATCCTTGTGCTTTATCGTTTTGACCCAAGAGGGAGTAATATTAGCGCACTCACAGAAAATACCTTTAAACGTGAAGATATGGAGAAATCTAAGCTAATGGATACTTTCTTAGAGCTTAAAAATATCACTAGAGCAGAGGAATTGCTCCAAAATGTCTTTGCTAAGGAAATTGAGACGCTCAATATCGCCCCTAATGTGTCAGCTTTAGAATATTTCTTAGGGAGAATGGCACTCCTCTCACCTGTGGAGTTGAATAGAATGTGGGGTTATCATCAGATTATGACTTCTTATGCAAGCAAAGAGGGCGCACAGAAGCTTAAACAACTTTATAACTTTGAGTTTAAGGATTATCTCAAGCTTATAGAATCTTGTGATGGAACACATTATAAAAATTGGCGCAAATATCAAAAATACAAAAAGCTTTTTAACGCTACTCTTACTTTTGCCCTTGTGCTTTGTATCCTTTTGATTGTGTTTATTATAAAGGGATAAAATGCAAGAAGTAAAATGCAAAGGACAGCGATGAAAGACGATTTAGTCATTATTAGAGTAGATGGCGGGATAGCAAGTCAAATTGCCTTTATCACGCTTGGTTTAGCCTTTGAACAAAAGGGTGTAAAAGTCAAATATGATTTAAGTTGGTTTGAGGACTTTGGCACAGGATTTTTTAATCCAAGCAAGAGCTATGATAAAGTCTATGATGTGAATTTTGATATTCCCAAAGCCTTTCCTGCCTTGTCTCTAAAAATCGCAAGCAAAGAAGAAGTAGCGCATTATAGTGAGTATTATTTTATTGATGATAATGATGTGATTATGCGTCAAGCCCCACTTTATATCGGAGGATATTTAGGCAGAGTGTTTGATACACGTTATGCTAAGCTTTTGCAAGAGCATTTTAAACCACAAGAACTAAGTGAGCGCAACACTCCTTTTGCTACATTACTCCACGAGATAGAATCTTCTCCAGCCCCCTGTGGTATTCATATCAGACGAGGGGACTTATCCCAGCCCCATATTGCTTATGGCAATCCTACGAGCAATGAATATTTTGCCAAAAGCATAGAGCTAATGTGCCTTTTACACTCGCAAAGTAGCTTTTATCTCTTTAGCGATGATTTAGCTTATACAAAAGAACAGATTGTCCCACTATTAAAGGGCAAAACTTATAGAATCTGTGATGTCAATAATCCAAGTCAAGGCTATTTGGATTTATATCTTTTAAGTCAGTGTCGCAATATCATTGGTTCGCACGGAGGAATGGGAGGGTGTGCGAAGATTCTCTCTCCCTATAATCCCTTGCTGATTACGCCTCGCTATCGCAATATTTTTAAAGAAGTAGAGAATGTAATGTGTGTGAATTGGGGTGAAAGTGTGCAGGTTGCACCTCTAGTATATTCTGCCCCCCCCCTGTTATCTCCCAGCTCAAAGCAAATGCGCCGCTTAATCAAGGCTTATTTAAGGAGAAAGATAGTGCGAGTGCTTGAAAAGTTTGGGATAAAAAGGAGCGCAAATGGTGCCATTTCTTGATGTTAAAGCCATTAATGAAAGATTTAGTGCGGAGTTAGAATCCGCATTTTCTGAAGTGTTGCAAAGTGGTTGGTATGTCTTGGGTGAGCAAAATAAAGCTTTTGAACGCGAATTTAGCGCGTATTGTGGGGTGAAGCATTGCGTGGGTTGTGCGAATGGTTTAGATGCTTTGCGACTTGCTATCAAAGCACTAGGATTTGGCGCAGGCGATGAGATTATTGTCCCTGCAAACACCTATATTGCCTCAATTTTAGCAATCACTGATAACCTCTGCACACCTGTGCTTGTAGAGCCAAATTTAGAGACTTATAATATTGATGTTAATCTCATAGAATCGCACATTACACCAAAAACCAAAGCGATTCTTGTCGTGCATTTGTATGGACAGGCAGTGGATATGCAGAAAGTGTGGGAGTTAGCGCAAAAATATCATCTCAAAATTATAGAGGATTCCGCACAAGCGCACGGCGCGATATATCAAAGCAAAAGAGTAGGGAGTTTGGGTGATGTGAGTGGATTCTCATTTTTTCCGGGCAAGAATCTAGGGGCATTAGGCGATGGTGGTTGTGTGGTGAGCAATGATGAGGCTCTCATACAAAAAGTCCGCGCACTAGGGAATTATGGCTCACATATCAAGTATGAAAATCTCTATGCAGGGCTTAATTCTAGGCTTGATGAAATCCAAGTGGCGTTTTTGCGCATAAAGCTTAAAGCCCTTGATGAGGATAATAAGCGGCGGCAGGAGATTGCGAGAATGTATAGAGAGCATATCTACAATGAGCACGTTATCCTGCCTCAATGCGTCAGTGAAGAATCGCACGTGTGGCATTTGTTTGTCGTGCGTAGTGCGCAAAGGGAGCGTTTGCAAGAGCATTTGAGGCAAAGTGGAATCCAAACGCTTATCCATTATCCTATCCCGCCACATAAGCAGCAAGCCTACAAGCAGTATAATCATTTGAGCCTGCCTATTACCGAGCGCATTCACAAAGAAGTGCTATCCTTGCCCATAAGCCCTGTAATGAGTGAAGAGCAAGTGAGTGTAGTTATAGAATCTGTGAATGCTTTTAGGGGATAAGTTTAATTACAAGGAGTGAAAATGCAATACAAAATCGTGGAACTTACCTGTGGCTTAGGTAATCAGATGTTTCAATATGCTTTTGCTAAGAGCTTGGAGCATCATTTGCAAATGCCCATTTTGCTTGATAAAACTTGGTTTGAAGTAGAGGGCAAAAAGCATTCTATCCCCTTTAGTTTGGGGCTTTTTAACATTGATTTACCCTATGCGACACAGGAGCAAATTAGCGCACTCAAGGAAAAATTCAACTCTTTTGAATCTAAGCCAAAGATTATGAGAAGTATTTTAAAGAGAGTAGGGTATCCTAGAGTCGCTAGAAGCTTTGCTTTTGAATACAAAGCACAATATTTAAAGCCAAATCCTTTTGCATATTTTGTTGGATTCTTCCAAAATCCACTTTATTTTAAAGAGATTGCTTCGCATATAAAGGAAGTGTTATGCCCCCCCCCCCATTAAAAGCGAAATAAATAAGCATAAATTAGAGCGCATTTGCCAAGCTCAAAACAGCGTTTTTATCCACATCAGACGCGGTGATTATTGCACACATTCGTGGCAGGTGGATTTAAGCTATTATAAAAAAGCAGTGGCTACCATTGCAAGCAAGATAAATAATCCTCAATTTTTCCTCTTTTGTGCAGATAGAGAGTTTGCACGAAATCTTGATTTGGGCTATCCCTTTGTGGATATGACGACTGAAAATATTACCGCAGATAATCATTATGAGGACTTAACGCTTATGGCGCATTGCCAACACGGCATTGTGGCAAACAGCACTTATTCGTGGTGGGCAGCTTATCTCATCAGTAATCCCCAAAAAATCATCATCGCCCCCACCCCTTGGCTACTTGGTAACGATGAGATAATTTGTGCAGATTGGATTAAAATAGAAGCGGCAAGAGAGGTGGCATTATGAAATACTCTCTTAGGACTTTTATTCGCAATCTCCGCTATTTGTGGCGATATAACCTCAAAGAAATAGATAATAAATTGCACGATTTATTCAAATCTGCTCCCACATCGGATTATTTTTATAATTTTGCAGAGATGTTAAGAGATGAAATCAAAAATGATTTTGACACGATTACCCCGCCGATTGTCAAAGATAATTTTGAGACTTTGCAGATTTTATTAGATTCTCAAAAAAGCTTTATTCGCTTTGGTGATGGGGAATATATCTTAATGGAGGGAGGTAGCATAGGATTCCAAAAATATGATAAAAATCTTGCTCAAACTCTGCAAGAAATCATCACTTCACAAGATGAAAATCTGCTCATTGGCTTAGGTTATAGCTTGTTTCACGCACCTACTGAAAATTCGCGTTCCCCGTGGTTTAGATACACTTGGGTAGCAGAGAATTATCATATCATCAAAAAATACCTTGTGCCTCATAAAGTGTATGGTGCGACAGATATAAGTCAAGTTTATGCAGGATATAAAGAATACGATTTTGAGCGACACTATGCGCTACTCAAACAACTTTTTATAGGTAAAAAAATCTTAGTGATTTGCGGAGATAAGGTGTTGGCAAATGCGCAATATAGTATTTTTGAGGAGTGTAAAGACATTGCCTATCTCTATGGAGCGACTAAACACGCTTACGAGGGTATAGGCACATTAAGGAGACAGATTCTTAACTTTAGCAAGGACTATGTGCTTCTTTTTGCACTCGGTCCTGCGGGTAAGGCTTTGGGCTATGAGATGTTTAAGCTAGGCTATCGTGTGCTTGATATTGGACATAGTATTAAAGATTATGACGCCTATAAACGCAGGATGCAAATGGATAAAAAAGGTGTAGCACAATTTTTCGCTCCTGATGAGTGAGACTTAGATTCTTCTACTAATGCTTCAGAATAATAGGGTATAGTGTCATTTTACAAGCGTGGGCAAAAGCAACGCTCGGTGGGTTAAGTGATTTAAGGCAGTTTTTCACATAAGGATTCAAAAGCCTGATAATGTGTCCAAGATTCTATAATGTCTGCTCTCTCACGCTTTAAATCCTGCAAGTCCTTATCACAAAGAGCTTTAAAATTCTTTGCTATTTGTGGGTGTGAAGCAAAATACTCTAAAATATCCTTTTCGCTTAAGGCTTGTTGTTTTTTGGTTACCACGATGTGCAAAAGTGCCTCTAGTGTCGCTATAAGCTCGCGCTGAATCATCTCAAAATGTGATTGAATCATTTGCACTTCTTTATGCGTTTTGACATAGACTTTGCAATTTTCCAAGTCGGGATTGTTTTGATAGGAGGGTGGCATTATTTTATCGGTAATGTCTATGTCTTTTGCATTTTTTGCAAGCGTAAGGGTGATTTGGCAATCTTGCAGCACAAGACAAAGGTGCAAAGGCAAAATAAAATACAAATGCGCATAGGCTTGCTCCTCAAAGAGATGTTTATCCACCTCTTTAGGTGTTTCAAAGCCAAAAATGTGGCTTAGCCTTTTCATCGTCTCAAAAGCTCTGTCTTTAGTAATTTCGCTCATATCCACATAGTGCTTTTGCGTGATATGTGGCAAAGATGTGAGCAGTTCATTAAGAATAAACCACGAATGAAATTCATCTTGCTTTTGTGCTTTAGCGATATAGGATTCTATTTTATCAAGGCAGGGAGAGTGTGAGAAGTAAGATTCTTGTGTGTGGGGATTGTAAGCACCATATTGCAAAGAGGCGATAAGTTTATTCTGCCCCCCCCCCCATTAGTTGCTTATCTTGCTGCGGTTGGGCAAAATTGATACCAGATTTGAGGATAGAAATCGGGTCGCGCACCAAAATAAGTGCCGGGACTTTAGAATCTAGTGTGCTTGTGTATTTGGTAAAGTCTTTGAAGTTGTATTCGCACAGCGCAAGGGCTGCATAAGTTGGCTTTGTGCTTAATCTTACATAATTGCTTTTATACCGCTCAAAACCGCTTTCTAAAAACTGAACATTGAGCGAGATATTGCAATACTTTAAGAAGTTCGTCATCGCATTATGTCCTGTGGCGTGATAAGTGATAAAATAAAAGCGATAATTTGGAGGCAGTGCGTGGTTGCGCTTGTAGAGAAAAGGCGCTAAAAATTTTGCACATCGTTTAAAAAATTGGTATTTTAAAGTAGCACAAATGCCTTGTTCTTCGAGAATCTTTAGAGTTTTGCTGTGTTTGCGCATACTATTCCTTTTGAAAATAAGGCATTTTACATTAATTTTATTTAATTTTGTATTTATTTGTTTGTGTGAGTGTGTTTAGAGAGTAATGAGCGAAATGCCCTGTTCCTGCAAAAGCTCATAAATTATCTCCACATCTTTTGTTAATTCATCTTTAACTAATGGGCGAATATCTATCGCTTCTAGGGGAATATTTGGCATAATCTTGGCAATATTAAAAAGTGCAGATGAGAGAAAACTGACTACTTTGATAGGTTTTTGCTCTAGGGTTAAAAGATGAATTTCTATAATTTCATCTAATTCTTTTATCTCCCAACCGCATTGAGCGAGGTATTCTAAGAAAGCTTTTGAATCGCGTTTATGGGCGATGTAGATAAGGCGGCAATTATTTTGAGCATATAATGATTTGATTTTATCAAAAAGTGCTTCAAAGTCTTTTTGGTTTTTGCATAAATCTCCAGCGGGTTGTCCAATAATATATATATATATATATATATATATATGATAGAGCTGCGCAAGTGGGCTGTTCATAATGACTTAAGAGATATTCAAAAGAATGATAGGATATTTCTTGGTTATTCAAGGGTTTTAGAAAATGATAACTTGTAAATAAGTTGGTATGTTTATGCCAATTTTGAGGGAATGCACAATAAATACCTCGTAATAGAAGTTTTATGTATGTTTTGATTCTAAAAAGCAGAGTGTCATATTTTGTTTTTCCTTGCGCAATGTATAAATTTTGATAGGTAATGGTAGCAACCCCATCATCTATGAGAAAAAGCTTATTTGGGCGGAGATAGGAAAAGGCGATTTGTTGATTGAAATTATTATGAAGTGTTATAAAAAGATGCGCAATATTAAAGTGAGTTTTTATAAATCGTAATACTTTAGCATATCTCGTTCCAGTGCCTTTTTGATACGCTAAGCAATCAAAAATATAATCCCAATCTTTTGGACTTAAGTATCTCCGCACTTGTTTGTTCATATTATCATTATTGATATGCAGAATTAAAATATTGATTGGAGAGGGGAATCTCTGTCTTGCTTCTAGGGCATTGATAAGCTGGAAAGATGTATTGATAATAAAACAATTTGCTCTTTCCATTGTGTTCCCCCCCCCCCCCTGTCTCATAGCAAATCAAGCATTATATCTTAATTTTAAGCTAGATTTGTTTATGATTCACACAAAAGTTGGCAGTTAGCAAAGGTTAAGGGAGAGACAATGTTTAAGGGCTTGAAATCAAGTGTGAGGCAAATAAAGCAAAAGGTGAAAGAGGCAAAAAATGCCAAAAAAATAGCAGCAGATAAACAAAGCTTAAACCCACAACACTACCCATTACAATTATCGGAGAATGAGCAAGTGTATGTGTGCAACGCACTTATAAGTGCGGGGGGGGGGCATATTTGGAGTTTGGTTCAGGTGGTTCTACCTTTTTGGCGATTCTATTCTCGCAAGTGCGCGTATTCAGCGTGGAATCTGATAGGGCGTGGATAGAGCATTTGAAGAGTTGGCAAGTGATAAATGAAGCGATTAGGCACAAACGCTTGGAGTTTATATCGGTAAATATTGGGCGCACAGGAGAATGGGGCGTGCCACAAGATATGAGCAAAACATCGCTTTTTCCGCAGTATTCTGCGCAAGTATTTGAAAATCACAAAGATTTTGATGTGATATTTATTGATGGGAGATTTCGCGTGGCTTGTCTTTTGCAGAGTGTGCTGCATTGTTCTAAGGACACGAGGATTCTTATGCACGATTTTAATAACCGCGCCTTTTATCATCAAATCCTAGAGTTTGTGGATTTTGTGGATACTTGCGATACTTTAGCAGAGTTTAAAGTGAAGTCAAACATTGACAAACAAAGGCTACTAGCACTTTATGAGGAGTATAAATATGTCTGGGAGTGAAGTGAGACTAAGCATTATTATGCCAACTTATAATAGGGAGGCGTATATCAAGGAAGCGTTAGATTCTATTCTTATGCAAGAGAGCAGCTATCCTTATGAGATTATCATCGCTGATGATTGCTCAACTGATAAGAGCCTAGAGATAGCCCAAGAGTATCAAGCGCGTAATCCTCACAAGATTAAGATTCTCACTTCACAAAGTAATCAAAAGCTTTTTAAAAATATTGTGCGTGTGTATGCGGATTTGAAAAGTGATTATTTTTGTGTGCTAGACCCTGATGATTTTTGGACAGATAAGTTTAAGATTCAAAAGGCATTAGATTTTTTAGAATCCCACACAGATTTTTGCGCGTATTTTGGCAATACTGCCTATAAGTATGAGATTGATGAACACGCACAAGGTGAGCGTCCAGATTTTTATTTTAAACACGATACCCCATCTTGTGAATACACTTTTGATGAGTTTTTAAATGGCAAATATCTGTTTGGGCATACCTCCAGCGTGATTTATAGAAATGTGATTTTTCAAAATGCCCTGCCAGAGCAGCTCAAAAATGTAAGCAAAGAGAGTGAAATCTCTTATCGGGGCGATAGTTTTCGTAATTTTATCCATTTGCAAAAGGGCAAATCCTATTATAGCGGGGAGTTAGATTCTGTCTATCGCATAGTCTCTAGCGGGATTTGGACTTCTTTGAATCTGCAAGAGCGCGCACTCATCGGAGCAACATTTTATAAAGATATGTATTTGTATTGGGATAAGGCATATTTACAAATGCTTCTTTTCTCTCGTAGGGCTTATAGGGAGTATAGTCCGCTTGAATTAATTATCGGGGGGGGGGGCAGCTCGCCGCTTGAACAAAGAGTGGTACAATGCAAGTGCCTAGAACAACTCTACCAAGAGCACAAAGAACAACTGCAATCTCTCGCATTTGCAAAAGTTAAATGGAAATATAGAATCTACTTTGCCCTCTATAAGTTTCTCTATAAAAAGCTGCATAAAAAGGGCTTAGTAAATCATCAAAATTTTGTATAATGACAATATCAAAATAAAGGACTTCATAATGGGATTTTTAAAATCAATCAAAAAAAGAATAGCAAGATTTAAGTCAAAATGCACAAATGCACTGACCAAAAGTCGCCTAGATTCTACAATCCGCGCATTTTTGGATTCTAAACACATAGGCGTTGTGCCACATCATATCGGCATAGAATCAAGTATCGGGGGGGGGGCGTGTGCTCATAGTTTCTCTCACTTCGTATCCTCTTAGAATCCCAACTCTGCACTACACACTTTTTTCACTTTTGACGCAAACGCACCAGCCGCACAAAATCGTGCTTTGGCTCTCTGTGGAGGAATTTCCAAACAAAGAGCAGGATTTGCCCCAAAGCGTGTTGAGATTTATGCCTCACGGCGTGGAGATACAATGGTGCGAAGATAATATCAAATCCTACAAAAAGCTCATTCCGAGCTTACAGCTTTACCCCGAGGCGATTATCGTAACTTGTGATGATGATGCGATGTATCCTAAGGATTGGTTAGCTAAGCTTTATGCTGCCTATGTGGAGAATCCCCAATATATCCATTGCCACCGCGCGCATAGAGTGTCTTTTGATGAGCAAGGCAGATTGTTACCTTATATGCAATGGGAATCTTGTATTGCTCATACGCAAACTTCACCTTCGTTTTTAATTTTCTTTACGGGACTTGGTGGGGTTTTGTATCCGCCGCATTGTTTGCATAAAGATGTTTTAGAGCAACAGCAGTTTTTGCGCTTCGCCCCCCACCAAGATGATATTTGGTTTTGGGCTATGGCATTGCTTAAGGAGACAAAAATCAATGTTGTGGAAGAAAACTATACAGAATTTGTGAGCTATGTGGATTTTAAAAAATGTGGAGCATTATGGATAGAAAATGCCAAAGGTGGAATCAATGATAAAGTCTTGCAAAATATCTTAGAATCTTACCCTGCACTTAGACAAAAGATGAAATTTGATTCTAGTGAATATTGGGAAAATCGCTATAAGGATTTCAATGCAACCCATAATACTCTTCGGGGGGGGGGGGGGTATAATATAGGTGCTTCTGGAGCAGGAAGTTATAATAATCTCGCAGCTTTTAAGGCGAAGGTGTTGAATGAATTTGTCAAGGAGGAGCAAGTGCAAAGTGTATTAGAGTTTGGCTGTGGCGATGGGAATCAGCTCTCACTAGCGCAGTATCCGCGCTATATCGGGCTTGATGTGAGTAAGAGCGCATTAACGCATACAAGCGCAAAATTTAGCGCAGATAGTACAAAAGCATTTTATTTGGTTGATGAATTTTTAGCTACTCACCCCGATTTTAGCGCGGAGCTTACTTTATCTTTAGATGTGATTTATCATCTCATTCAAGATGAAGTCTTTGATGAATATATGAAGAATCTTTTTGCACACTCTCGCAAATTTGTAGGCATTTATTCCTCAAACAAAGATGAGTTTCTTGCCTTTCACGTCAAACATAGAAAATTCAGTGCGTGGATAGAGGCAAATGCTAAGGAGTGGGAGTTGTATAAGTTTATCCCTAACACATATCCATTTGATGAGAAAAATCCCAATCACACTTCGTTTGCGGATTTTTATTTTTATAAAAAGCAGCGATGAAAGCGCAAAGTTAATCAAAAAGGAGCGAGATATGTTTTTTAGAAAAATGCGTAGAAAAATCAGAGAAATATTGCATAGGACTGATAGAATGGAAGCCAATTTGGAATCCATAACTTATCAAACCTACTATCATAGTAATCAAGAGAAAATTTTTTCTTTTAATCATTTTTTTGACAAATCCCCGCAATCACGATGGCAAAGGAAATATCAACAATGCGGCACAATCAAATTTTATCTGCCTTATGCGTTAGATGATTGGTTGCAATCCATTATTTTGCGCACAAGTGATTTTTATGATATTGCCTCTTTGCAAAGAGTGGATAAATATCTTCCGAGTAATGCGACAATCTGTGATATTGGTGCAAATGTTGGCAATCATAGCATTTATTGGGCTATGGTGAGAGGGGCAGCGAGAATCTATGCCTTTGAGCCTATCAAGGAAACTTATGATTTATTATGTAAAAATATCGCGCTCAATGGCTTGGACAATAAATGCAATCTTTTTCATCTTGCTTTAGGAGAGCAACAATCGCGCGGCAGTATCAAGGCAAGTTTTAATGATAATATTGGAGCGACACAAATTTGTAACGATACATCAGGAGAGTTGATTATAGAAAGTTTGGATAGGCTAGAGAATCTAGGCACATTTGCTCATAAAATTGATTTTGTCAAAATTGATGTGGAGGGTTTTGAAGGCGAAGTGTTATCGGGGGGGGGGGGCATTCTTTGCTCAACATAAACCTGTGATTATGATAGAGATTTGGCAGCACAATCAGCAAAAAGTCTTTGGGATTTTAAAGGATTTGGGATATGTTTGTGTTGAGGAACTTGATGAGCAGAATTTTGTGTTTATGCGGTAAATTTAAGCGTAAGCGTATTTGGCAAGTTATGTTAAGATTGCACTTATTTTTGAGAAAATGGGGAGGAAATGTATAAAATGGTAAAACGAAAACAAAAATTTGATGAAATGCGGAGATTGATAAGGGATAGATATTATTTTTGTAATTTTTTAATTTTGCGCTATGTCATCTCTTATCCGAGTAGTGGGGCAGTGGCAACTCTGTATTTATTCGGAATTGTGCCTGTGTGGAGATTTTATCTCACAAGTGCGATGTTGTCATCAGGAAAGATTCTCGGGGGGGGGGGCATAAAAGCAAATATGCCCTTGATGCTTCTCACCTTATGGCGCAAGATATAGCACGAGCGTTAAATTCCTGTGAGATTGAGGGCAAGATTCACAGGCTGTGCGCTCATTTAGACAAACAAAGTGTAAAATGTGTCAGCACGATTGTGGCACGACTAAGATTCGCTTCTTTACTCAAAAATAAAAAAATTCATCGTCTTAGCAAAAAAGAAAAGCGCGTTTTAGAGACACTAGAAAAAGAGTTTTATCCCAATATTATTGCTTTTGAAAATTCTTATTTTTACAATGGCTATTTTTTACCCATCAATCATTTTGAAGCAGGTGTGTTTTGGCATAATCACGGGTTAGAAAATATCAAACATTGGGAGAGAATCGCTCATAAAAATATCATTGATGTGGGTGGATTTATTGGCGATAGTGCAATTATTTTGCAAAAATACACTGACAAAAAGGTGTATTCTTTTGAAGCAATGAGTGAAAATTATGATTTAATGCTTCAAACATTGAAGCTCAATAACGCACAGAGAATCGTGCCGATTAAAAAGGCATTAGGAGCGAGTTTTGAGCGTATTAAAATCGTAAAATATGGTGCGGGCTCAAGCGCAGTTGTCATCTATAACAACACAGATTTTGAGGAAGTAGAAGTGATGACTTTAGATTCTTTTGTCCAAGAGCATAATCTTGAAGTGGGCTTTATCAAGGTGGATATTGAGGGCTTTGAAATGCCATTTTTACAAGGTGCGTTACATACAATCAAAACGCAAAAACCCGCAATGCTTATAAGTATCTATCATCAAGCAAGTGATTTTTTTGATATTAAGCCTTTTTTGGAAGATTTGGATTTGGGCTATACTTTTTGTGTGTATAAGCCTATTGATGGGAGTGTTTCGGGTGAGACTTGTTTATTTTGCGAAGTGAGGGATTAGAGCAGTCCTCTTTTTGCAAGACTTCTTTTTAATCCTTTAAAACGCCCTATCCAATACTTTAAAGAGCAGAGTTTGCGTATATATGCAAAGTGTATTCGCATTTTTAGAGTGCGCACTTTTTTGGCAAAGGATTTGCTTTGAAGTTTCAAAGTAAGTTCATTGAAAGATTCTATCTCTTTAGTGTGAGAGCAAAATCGCGTGATATTTTGAGAATCCAAAAAAGCTAAAATTGCTTTATAGTTTTGTATTTGTTGGATTTGCTCTAAGGGTAGTTCTAGTAAAACACTCACAATAGCATATTTGAAATAAGTAACATAGGGTATTTGAGAGAATGATAAGTTGTGCGTAAGTGTGAAATATTCCTCCAAGGCAAAGGCATATAAGAATGAGTGATATGTTTGATAGGCTGTGAGCTCTTGTAAAAAACTCTCTTTGCATTGCGCTAAAATAAGTGATAAGAGTTTTTCTAGCTCTCCATATTTTTTCATTTTAAGCATTGTAGAGCAAAGCAAAATCTTATAAGTCATATTTTCATACTCACACGCAGTAGCTTTAGCGATATAGTGCTTTTGGTGCTCCAAGCCAAGATGTAATAATCCTGCGAGATGCCACAAATGTAAATAGGCAAAGGCAACTTGTGCGGGGTGAAAGGTATAGGTTTGTAGATACTTTTGATAGATATGATATTGCTGCGCGAGAGAGAATCTCTCATAGAGCGAGATATGGGGCATATTGCTTATCATTATGGGCAGACGCGAAAATGCAGAATCTCCAGAGGAATACAAGGTTTTCGCACAAGAGATGAGAATCATCTCAAAAAAAGAGCGTTCAAAATTGTTCCAGTGTGTCTCTATAATATCATCGGCAATAATGAGTTCTGCCCCCCCCCCGTTCATCGCAAAATAATTATCATTTTGTGCTTTTATTGCTTGAAGTGTAGGTAAATCATCACTAAAAAGAAGCACTTTTTGTCCCGCTTGCCTTTGTTCGTTGATGATTTCTAAAGCTAAATAAGGCGATAGAGGCTTTTTCATAAAAGTGTAGGGGTTGATATGAATATCTTGCTTGAGATTATAAATCACATCTCCAGCTCTCAAATGCACCGCAACAAAAGAGCCAAGGTTTAGAGCCTTTGCCTTTGCTTTGGCAATAATGCGCTCAACATAAGGTGTGAAACGCACACTTTCCCAACAACTTTTAAGAATTGTAAAATATTCTTTGATGTCTATGTCTTTCCAATAATGATGAAGCAAAACTTGCACAGAATAAGAGCCAAACACATAAGTGCAGGGAGTAGAACAAAATTTACTCAAAGATTGGTGATGAAGAATAGACATATCCTCACTTGAGGGAATAAGTGTAGTGTGGTAGTTGGCAATAAAATCAGGGTGAAAGAGATTCTCTTTGCTTGGTATATTTTCATAAGGTGTTAGAATACCCTTTAGGGTAGTATTGTGTGGGATACGAGGCACTTCCCAGCGAAATTTAAAACTCAAATGTGTCTTTTTGCTTAAATACATTGCATTGAGCAATGTGCATAAGCGCACTCCAAATCCATCGGGTTTGGCTGCAACGATATATTTTTCCATTAAAGCCCCTCCTTGTATTCTTTATTTGAATTTTATTCAATCAAATTACGACTAAAGTAACGACTCAAATCATCTGCAAAAAGTGTTACAATCAGGCTATTTTGCACTTCATTTGCAAGTTTTAAGCAAGCTTGCAAGCACGCACCAGAAGATATACCTGCTAAGATTCCCTCATTTTTGGCTAATATCCTCACTCCCTCATAGGCTTCTTCATCTGTTATTTTTTGCACACTATCAATGAGCGAAATATCCATTGTATCGGGGATAAAGTTATTGCCAATACCCTCAATATTTGCACAGCCCTCAATTCCCCCGCCGATAATGCTCCCCACAGGGTCGCATAGCACACTTTTTATGCGGGAATCTTGTTCCTTAAGATAACGAACTATACCACTGAAGCTTCCTCCACTCCCAGCACCACATACAAGATAATCAAGGAATGCAGCAGAACACTTTTCGCCATTTGAGCGCACTTGTGCCATATCATCATAAATCTCTTTGGCTGTGGTGAGATAATGAGCTTGTGGGTTATCAAGATTCTCAAATTGATTAAAGCTTAGTGCATAGGGCGTGTGAGATAACATCTCTTGCGCTTTTTCCATAGCACCTTGCATTCCTTTTTCTTTTGGTGTGTTAATGACTTCTGCGCCTAGAGCGCGCATTAGAATCTGCTTTTCAATAGAGAATTTATCGGGCACAATCAAAATGGCTTTGCACCCAAAATGTTGTGCTACAAAAGCAATACCAAGTCCTGTATTTCCAGCAGTAGCTTCAATAATAACAGAATCTTTATGTAAAAGCCCCTTTTCTTTAAGCTTTTGGCAAATATAAAGCGCTACTCTATCTTTTATGCCTCCTGCGGGATTATAAAATTCTAGCTTCGCAAAAATGCGATTATGATTTGGAATGCGTAAATGCGTAAGTTCTAAAAGCGGTGTATGCCCTATGAGTTCAAGACTTGAACGATAGAGCATACTATACCTTTGCTTTTTTGATAGCTTGATTCAAATCATCAAGTAAATCTTGTGCATATTCAATACCAACAGAGAGGCGGATAAGATGTTCGCTTATCCCCATACGCTCACGCACTTCTTTAGGGATTGAGGCGTGAGTCATAGATGCAGGGTGGCAAAGGAGAGATTCTACGCCCCCTAGACTTTCGGCTAGGACGATTATTTGCGTGGATTTAAAAAAGATTCTATAATCATAGTCTTTTTTGAGCTCAAAACTTAGCATACCGCCACCACTACGAGCTTGCGAGCTTTGCACTTCATAGCCCTCATCGCTTTCCAATCCCGGATAATATACCTTTTCTACTGCATTATGCGTTTTCAAAGCTTGTGCTAAAAACAGGGCATTTTCACAATGGCGCTGCATTCTTAAGCCTAGAGTTTTCATACCGCGAATAAGCAAAAAGCTATCAAAAGGTGCTAACACGCCGCCAATGCTATTTTGTAAAAAGCCAATTCGCTCTGCGAGTGCGGCATCATTAACAACTACAAGTCCTGCTATAAGGTCGCTATGCCCTCCAAGATATTTTGTTGCTGAATGCACTACGATGTCAATGCCAAGTTCTAATGGTTTTTGTAAATAAGGTGTCATAAAGGTATTATCTACAATGCTCAAAATTCCTTTTTTTTTCGCGAGTGTAGCAACTTGTTCCAAAGGTGTAACGCTAAGAAGTGGATTTGCTGGAGTTTCAATAAGCACAGCTTTGACTTCAGGCGTGATAGCGGATTCTAAGGCTTTTAAATCGCGTGTATCAACAATTTTATAACTGATATGAAAATGCGAGAAGACTTTATCTAAGATTCTAAAAGTGCCACCATAGACATTGTTTGAAATAATAATGCAATCTCCGCTTTGAAAAAGGCTTAAAATCGTGCCAATAGCTGCCATACCCGAGGCAAAAGCAAAGCCAAATTTTCCGCCCTCACATTCGGCAATAAGGCTTTCAATACCATCTCGCGTAGGATTCTTAGTGCGCGAATATTCATAACCTAAATGCTCTCCAAGTGCGCTTTGAGCATAGGTAGAGGTTTGATAGATAGGTAGATTAACCGCTCCTGTTCGCGGGTCTGTGGTCGCCCCTCCGTGTATGAGCAATGTATCAAGTGTGCTTTTCATTTTTCGCCCCCTTTATTTGCAAATGTATTTGACTTGAATTTTTGCTGTAATTTCTTGTTCTTTAGGTGAGGGTAGTTCCCAACTCACATCAGCTGAAGCACTCATATTGCTTACTTTAGCAAATTCACGCGGTGCAAGAGTATTATTCATAGCATCAGCACTTACAAGAGTGCATTTTTTATCTAAAATCTTAGAATATTCTTGTGCGCTCTCTTGTGCAAGTTTAAGAGCACCGCCAAAGGTTTTATCTTGAGCTTCTTGCCAAGCTTGGGGGGTAGCAATGATATTGACATTGGGTGCAAGGAAGCTAAGATATTTATTTTTATTGATTTTTTTGTCAATATCAGCGATAAAAGTATCATAATCTTTTTTTTGTTTGCTTGGCACATCACATTCAAGACTAAAACTAAGTGTATAACCAACGGTGTCGCGCGCTGCACCATCTTTGTATTGGATATTTGGGCGCAAATCGTGATTGCCTCCTTCGCAGAATCCTTTTTGCTTACTTAGCGCAATAATGTCATTGAGTGTATTGGCAATATCTTTTTTGGCTGTAGATTCTATTTCGCCGCCTTTGCGTAAGGTATCGCTTTCTGTAATGCGAATACTTGCTTTATAGGCATTGGGCATAATATTTTGTGAAAATGAGACATTTTTGTATAAACAAAGAGCATCTTTAGGGCATTCGTTGGTGTTAAATGCTTTTTTTTCATCGCTACACGCACTCATCATAAGGGCAAGTCCTATAATTCCTAATATTGAGGCGAAAGATAAAGCTTTCATAAATCACTCCTTCTATAAAATAAGTGTGGATTATAGCTATTTTGGGTAACTTGTTAGTAATCTAATTTACCATCTTGGGGCAAAATTAAATGAATATCTTTGGGGAGATAGCCTAAGATTCTATCAAGAAATATACTATTGCCTAGCATATCGCCAAGTAAGAGAACATTATTAATAGCAAGATTTGTTTTTGTATCGCGCACAAGGGTAGCAAGAAATTCACTCAAAGAATCAAGCACTCCATAAGCAAGAATCTCATCGTCCATATCTGCACATTTAAAGCTTATGCAGGAGCGGACAATGCGATTATAATCAAGCGAGATTGTATTATCTTTGCGCAAAAGTGTGTAATCAATACGCGGTCCTCTTTCGCGCACAAAGCGATAAGCACGATAAAAAAGTGCATTTTTATCAGCTGGAGTATCATAAGTAGAGCTAAAGCCAAGTATGAATGAGAGAATACCAAATATATCAGTAAGATTATGTGAAAGTTGTGGGGTAGTGGGCAAGGCAAAGATATGTTTTAAAAGCTGTGGAGAATGTGTCCCAAAGCTTTTAATGAGCTCATCTCCACTTTTGTAAGAATGGATAATATCTTGGAGTATGAGATGAGGATTGCATTCAAAGCTAATATCAAGAAGGATTTTTGATTTTTGTTCTTGAATCAAAAATGCACTTGGGTGAGTTGTGCTAAGATAGATGACAAGATAGGGTTGAGAGGGAGAATCTTCCAAGTGTGGCAAAGAATGTGGAGTATCTGTGGAGGATATATCTGCCTGTGTATGCGAGTAAAGATGAGTATTAATAAGTGATTCTAAAGTATATTGCTGTGTGATATGTGTATCAATGAGTATGCCATTATGTGAGATAGTGAAAGTCTGCGCGTTTAAGCCAAGAGAGTGGCAAAAATCAAATGGTGTTGGATAGGTGTGTTGTATATCATAAGAGAGAAAAAAATAACTAATGTCATCTTGTAAAAGTAATGCGCCAATAAGGGCTAGAGGCATATCATAAGGAAGTCCAATCAACGCTAAGCCACACTCATCAATAGGGAAGTGTTCTTGGAATACTTCTTTTGGCACAAGGCGCGTAAGAGGCTTTTCAAAGCTTGCAAGCGTATCAATATGAGATTGATGTGTGCGAAAATAAGTTTTAATTGAGGCAATATCGCAAAGTATAGTAGTATGCGTATGAGGCGTGGGAGCAAGAGAGAGAATCTGCATACCTCGTTGCGTGCAAAAAGGCACACATTGTTTTTCTTTGAGCATATCTACAATACCCACAAAATATGCTTTGTCTTGAGTGGCAAGTGGTTTATGCATAGAGGAATGAGGTGGGTTAAGAAATGCAAACATATCGCTTGAGGGGTTAAGAATCTCTTTTGTCTCTAAGGCAGTATAATAGTATGTTTTGGGTGCGTGAAAATGCGCAAGGATAGCGTGTGAATCTTGCAATAAGTTTTGTATATTCATAGGCTTGTCAGGGAACGCGTGAGGAATAGATTGTTGCATAGATTCTTTGCAAAGAGTGTCATAAAAGGGTGTTGGTGGTGTGATTGTATGTAATTCGCGGAAGTAAAAATATAATGACAGAGGAAGCTTGAGCGAAATTTCATTAGCAAATTCTAAAATAAGTTTTGCATAAGATTCGCTCTCATAAGAACAATCAAGCGAAGAAGGTATAGGCTGATTAGGATAAATTTGCGCATAAGATTCTTTTAGGGCAGGTATGTTAGGGATCAAGCAATGCGTATGCTCTGCATATGTATAAAAAAATGCTTCTAAGTTAAGACTTTGGGCTTGCGAGGCAATGAGAAAAAGAAAAAAGCTTTCATCTTGGCTTTTATTATAGAATCTAAAATCATAAATCATTCATAGCCTCTAAAAGAACCATTAGCGACTTCCTGTAAATCTCTATTGTCAATTTTTTGCGCGTGGATACCATTTTCTGCCAAAAATTCTAAGGCGAGTTTTTCCATAAGCTTTGCACCTTCTTTTACAGGTTCAGAGAGAGTAAAAGCTGTATCTTCACCAATAACTTCAGGAATAATACCAATAATTTTCACAGGAGGTAAATCACCATTAATTTCTGCAAGACGCAGTGTTTGAAGCATCTCTACTTCGTGTGCGCTTCCTGCCCAAGTAATAATATTTGGCACATTATCAAAATCAAAATAATATACTTCGCCAATGTTAGCGTTATTGACATCTACACAATCAAGAATGAGAACTTTATCATAGGAGGTAATCAGGGGAATAAGCATAGAGGCAAGTGTGCCGCCATCAACAAACTCCACCTCATTTTCCCCACTAAAGCGATAATTAAGCTTAAGAAAATTGGCTAAATGCACCCCAATACCCTCATCACCAAAGAGGATATTGCCAATGCCAAGCACCAAGATTTTCATATAAAGTTAAACTTTTACTTCATCAGTATAACGTATGCCACTCACAATAGCATCTACACCACCATTTGGGTATTTGATTGAATTCCATACCGCAAAATAAATATGCACTGGAATAAAGATAATAATTGCCCAAGTAAAAATATGATGCAGATTCCGCACACTTGATAAACCTCCGCAAAGCACTTCTACCCACTTAAAGCAAAATTCTAAAATTGCTCCAAGTCCATTGTTATAGACATTATAATAGAGCACGACTCCTGTAAGAGATATAAGAAATACAAGTATGCCAAGACATAAATAGGTTACAAATTGTATGGGATTGTAAGCTCCATTGATGTGAGGGTGATTGCCTATAAACATATAGGTTTTAATTTGGGCTATCCATACTTTAGGTTGAAGCACTTGGTGAAGCGAGATTCTCTCAGGCAAAGATTTTTTGTCAAAGAAAAAAAGATAGATTCTAAAAAACGAAATAGCAATGAGCACAAAACCCATAATTAAATGCACACTTCGGATATAGCCTTGCAAGTAAGATGTGCTTACTGCACCCATACTTTGTTCAATAACAACTTGCCCTTGTATGCTTCCTTGCAAAGTAGCCTGTGTTGTATCAGGATTTGATATAATAAAAGGGTAAGCAATATAAAATCCTGTAGCGATAAGTGTAAAAATACATAGGGCTCTTAGCCAGTGAAATATGCGAGTGAGTCCAGAGAACTCCTCGTGCATATGGAGCTCTTTTTTAAACATTTCAATTTTATTTGTATTCATATCGCCTCCTTTTATCTTAATCTTGCAAATGATGGTTCTACCTTGTATTGGCTTAATTCATTACCTTGTGTATTCATAACATGCACTGAACAAGCAATACACGGGTCAAATGAATGGATATGGCGGATAATCTCAAGTGGCTGCGTAATATCTTTGACTTGTGTGCCAATAAGACTCATTTCATAAGGTCCTTTTTTACCATTAGCATCACGTGGTCCTGCATTCCAAGTTGAAGGCACAACAGCTTGGTAGTTTTCAATTACACCATTTTTGATACGCACCCAGTGGCTAAGCATTCCTCGAGGCACATTACCAATAAAGCGTCCTTTGTATTCTTTATTTTTATCAATACTATAAGGCGCACAGGTATTTTTATCTCCTGAAGCAATATTAGCGACAAGAGCATTAAAAGCTTTTATCCCGTGGTCTGCGACAACCTTACATTCAATTGCACGCGCTGCGGTTCTACCAAGAGTGCTAAAAAGTGCTTCTTTGGGTAAGCCTGTGGCACTAAGAAACTCATTTACAACATCAACCATAGCTTTATTACCACTCGCATAGCCCACAACAACACTTGCCAGTGGTCCAACTTCCATTGGCTCACCATCATAGCGAGGAGATTTAATCCACGAATATTTGCCACTTTCATCAATAATTTTAGAATCTATAAGTTTGCCATCGGGTCCAATAGTTTGAGCATCTCTAAAGCCTGTATATTTTGGGTTTGTCTTGCCATCATATGGGTGAAGTGGTTCATTATCTTCATACCACGAGTGTATAGCTTCCTCTGTGATTTTGCTTTCATCAATAGGATAGACTTTGCTCAAATCACCATCTTTGACAATCCCGCTACTAAAGAGCCATTCTTCAGCGCCTACTTGTATTTCTTGGAAGCTAATAAAGTTTTTTACACCGCAACCTTTTAACACAGAATCTTCATTTTTATAAGCTTCAGCTGCCATAATAATGTCTGCCCAATATGCGCGATTCACAAATTCAACAACTTCTTTATATTTGGTTAGCCATTCACCTAAACGACTAGGGTCTAGAATATCCATCACAGAAGTTATGCCACCTACCGTGAGACTTTGTGGGTGCGGGTTTTTTGCACCAAAAATTGCCATCATTTGTGCAATTACACGTTGCACTTCAAGAAGCTTGAGATAATGTGAGAGAACAATGAGATTTTGCTCTGGCGTAAAATGATAGGTTTTATGTCCCCAATATGCGTTTGCAAATGGTCCAAGCGCACCTTGCTTGACAAAAGTGCTTACTTTTTCTTGCACTGCTTTGAGTTCATTTTCACCAGTGTAGATAGGATTTGGGCTATATTTGAAAGCAAGCTTTGCTGCACTTGCACAATCAGCTTTTAGGGCAGAGGTAATATCGCACCAGTCAAGTCCGTGTAGAGTGTAAAAATGCACAGCGTGGTCGTGTAAAAAGAGTGAAATATTCATCAAAGCGCGAGTAAGAATGGCATTAAGGGGTGGTTTAATCCCTAATGCATCTTCCACAGCAACAATTCCTGCCTTATAATGAGAATATGTGCATACACCACAGATTCTTTGCATAATAAAACCTGCATCGCGTGGATCACGATTTTTAACAATTGTTTCTAAGCCACGCCATAATGTTGAGGTTGAGAATGCATCTTGGATAACATTATTGTCATCAACGATAACTTCAATTCGTAAATGTCCTTCAATTCTTGTAATTGGATCTACAATGATACGTTTTGTCATATTTTACCCCTTATTTTGCATTTTGTGTTGAGCTAATAATTGCGTGTGCAGCGATACCTATGGCTGCCGCTCCTAGCACTACTGCGCCGATTGTATCTGCTGTTTTATCTGCACCCATTCCATTGAAACTTGTTGCATAAAGGCGATTGCCTATAGGCTCTTCAAATGGATTCATTGTATCCCAAAAATGAGGCTCACTGCAACCTATACAGCCGTGCCCTGCTTGAATAGGCCAACTTGTATGTTGGTTAAATCTCAATTTTGAGCAATTATTAAAAGTATAAGGTCCTTTACAACCTACCTTATAGAGGCAGTAGCCTTTTTCTGCATTTTCATCGCCAAAATGTTGAACAAATTGTCCTGCGTCAAAACGTCCTCGCCGCTCACATAAGTCGTGGATTCTTAGTCCATACGCCCAAGTTGGACGATTGTATGCATCAAGAGAGGGAAGAGAGCCAAAAAGGATAAAATGTAACACATTTCCCACAATATTTTTTTCACTTGGCGGACAACCGGGTACATTAATGACACTGCGGTTGGTAATTTCACTAAGAGGCACAGCATTTGTTGGGTTGGGGTGTGCAGCTTGGACACCACCAAAGCTTGAACAAGTGCCAATGGCAAAAATCGCTTTTGCACCTTTTGCTGCGTGTCGTGCTTCTTCTGCACCTGTGCGAGCGTGTCCTCCAATAGTGAGGTAAAATTCACTACTTCCCTTAGGGATACCACCTTCCACCATTAAAATATATTGTCCTGCATATTTTTCAATAGCATTTTCAAGATTATGTTCGGCTTGCCAACCCGAAGCAGCCATAACAGTCTCGTGGTATTCAAGGCTAATATAATCAAAAATGAGAGAATCTATGCTTGGGGCATCACTGCGAAGCAAGCTTTCACTACAACCTGTGCATTCTGCCATATGTAGCCATACTACCGGAAGACGATTGGCAACTTCAGCAGCTTTAGCAGTGAGTGGCGCAAAAGTTGCGGGTAGGGCTAATGCAGCTGTCATCATTCCTGACCACTTCATAAAATCACGGCGAGAGAATCCTTTAGATTCTAATTCTTTAAGCAAATCTTTTCCTGCGTTATGAGCAGGAAGTTTGGAGAGCTCATCAAGTCTTTGAGAAGCCTTTTTAAACAACTCTTGGTGTGCATCTTGTGTTTTCATAAGAACCCTTTCCTTTGTAGTTTGTTGTTATCAAATAGTATTTTTACATTAAAATGTTGAGATTTTGTTTAAATAAAACTAAAACACTTTAATTGTTTTGTGAAGTTACTAAAAGTACTAAAACTTGCATTAGGAGAGTTTTGATAATTGATTTGCATAAAATGTATTGCTCAGTAAAATTTTTATTGAATATTGAATAAAGTAATATATAATATTCTTGGATTTTAAATACTGCTATGACTTTAAGTAGCCTTAAAAGACAATGGGGTAGTGCTTTGGGGGAGTAGTAGGTTTAAAATATATCTCAAATGACAACAAGGAGTTTGTTATGGCTAAGTATAAAGAATTAACGAATGATAACTTTGATACAGAAGCTTTAAGCGGTGTAGCTTTAGTGGATTTTTGGGCGCCTTGGTGCAATCCTTGCAAGATGCTCTCTCCTGTAATAGATAAACTTGCAGATGAATATGAGGGTAAGGCAAAGATTTGCAAAGTAAATGTTGATGAACAAGGAGAGCTATCAAAACGATTTGGTATTAGAAATATTCCTACAATCTTATTTATGAAAGATGGGGAGATTAAAGATCAAATTACGGGCGCAATGCCAGAACAAGTTATCCGACAAAAGCTTGATTCAATTCTTTAGAATCTTTAAACTCCGCTTCAGGCGGAGTTTAAAGAATAATGCGATACCATAAAGTTTATATGCGAAAATATTTTAAAAAACTTCCTCAATTTTCCCTTAATTATCATTTCCTTATTCTCCTAAGCAGTGCTTTTATTGTCTTTTGTTTGAATGATTTTTTTCATACTACTTTTAAAACTGCTGCACATCAAGCTGGTTTTGATTATCTTATATGGCTAAATGGCACGATACATACTTTGATTTTAGCTCTAGCTTTTGAAATAATTACTCTGCGTTTGAGCGTGAAGTATATAATAGGTATAGTGTTATTATTATGTAGTGTCTGTGGATTCTATATGGATTCTTTAAGTGTTGTATTTGATGAGGATATTATCCAAAGTATATTTGAAACACATATAGATGAGGCTTTTGATTTAATCAGTTTTGGGCTTATTCAATATGTTTTATTATTTGGAGTGCTTCCTGCTGTCTTACTTGCTTTTATTAAAGTCAAGAAAGTGCCCTTTATTCGTGCATTTTTTCAAAAATTGGCATTTATTGTGATATTAAGTGTGCTTATTGGCGGAAGTTATGGATTATGGGGAAAGGATATTGTTTTTGTGTTTAAGGCGCAAAAAAAGCTTGAGAATATGCTCAATCCTATTTCACCTCTACGCTCCTTGTTTCTTTATGTACAGAATTTACAAGAAGAAAACTTTGTTCCGACACTCATCGCACAAGATGCTTACTTAATGCAAACAACGCCACCACAAATTGTTGTATTGGTTATTGGTGAGAGTGCAAGAAGTGCAAATTTTGCTCTTAATGGCTACACAAAGCCTACAAATCCCTATACAAATGCTCTTGATGTGATAAGTTTTAAGGATTTTTATTCTTGCGGCGTTGTTACAGCTATTTCAGTGCCTTGTATGCTAACAAATTATACACAAGAGACTTATACAAATCGGAATCTTTCTTTGTATATCAATAATATCCTTGATATAGCTCAAAGTGTGGGATATGAAGTGTGGTATTTGGGCAATAATGGTGGTAAATGTGTGGGGGGCTGTGATAGAAATATTAAACATACTCTCCTTTACCCAAGTGATAGCTTTGATGGTGTGATGTTGCCTGATATTCAAAAAATTATTGCAGGGGCTCAAAAAATGCAACGCAACACTTTTGTTGTTGTGCATCAGTATGGCAGTCACGGAGCTTCTTATAATAAGCGGTATCCAAAAGATTGGACGCGCTTTACTCCTGTTTGTGAGCAAAAAGAGCTTTCAAAATGCACCTATGAAGAAATTGTCAATGCGTATGACAATTCGCTTGTGTATAGTGATTGGGTATTGGCTCAAATCATAGAGAATCTCAAAAAGGTAACCTCTATGCGTTCTATGCTGTGGTATGTAAGCGACCACGGCGAAAGTTTGGGAGAATTAGGGCAGTATATGCACGGGGGGTTAGGCTATACTCTTGCACCAAAGTATCAAAAACATATCCCCTCAATAATGTGGTTTAGTGCAGGGTGGGAAAGATTCCCAAATGCAGCAAAGACGCGCGTAAATGATCATTTAAGCCACGATTATGTATTTCATACTTTGCTGCATATACTTGGAATACAGACAAAAGATTATCAAAGCACACTTGATATAATGCCTTAAATATCCTCTTGTATTTGCAATGTTTCAATTTCTGTGCCCTGAAGCAATTTATGAATGTCTTTGCTTTTAGGTGCAATGCCTTGTTTGCCATTGTATTTGGTCATTACATCATCATAAGTTTTTTTCATTGTATCAATATTGCGCCCTAGTTGCTCTAGCACACCCTCAAATTTTTCAATGCGTTCAAAAAGTTTTTTAATCTCATTAAAGATTCTATTAATATTTTTGTCGCGGTATTCAATTAGCCATAAATTATGGATAATACGAAGCACCGCCATAATCGTAGTAGGCGAGACAAGCACCACTCCTTTTTGATATGCTTTATCATAGAGTGTGTAGTCATACTGCATTGCTTCTAAAAACGCTCCCTCAATGGGGATAAACATCAACACAAAGTCAAGCTTTTGCCCTTGCAAGTGGTGTTGATAGTTTTTAGCACTTAAATTATTAAAATGCGTTTGTATGGAGTGTGCTAATTCTTTTTGTGCATTTAATTTTTGCATTTCATTTTGCGCGTTGCATAATTTTTCATATGCTACAAGCGAAGTTTTAGAATCCACCACTACACATCGCTGTTCATTGCCACTTTTGGGCAATTTTACGATTGCATCGGGGCGCAATAATTGTGATTGCTCATCGCGCATACTTGTTTGCAATTCATATTCTCGTCCCTCTTGTAAGCCGCTATTTTCAAATACGCGTTGTAAAATAATTTCACCCCAATTTCCCTGCGTTTTATTTCCACCTTTAAGCGCGTTTGTAAGATTATGTGCGTCATTTGAAAGCTGCACATTGAGCTTGCTTAATTGTTCAATTTGGGTTTGTAAGGCGGTGTGTTGAGTAAGTGTAGTAGTATGATTATCATTGAGTTGCTTTGTGAATCTTGCAATTTCCTCTTTAAGCGGTTGAAGTGAGAGGAGCTGCATTTGATTGAAACTTTGTGTATTTTGACGCAAAATATCTGAACTTAGAGCTTTAAAGGCATTTTTTAATTCTTCTTTATTTTTATCTTGCTCCTCTTGTGAGCGATAAAATTGCTCTTGGAGCGTATTAAGCATATTTGCAGAGCGTATTTTTTCCTCGCTCAATCGCGTTTCACACACTTCTTGTATGTCTTTAAGTCGTTGAGTGTGGGTAGATTCTATCATTTGGAGCATTGTTTGAGCTTGGGTATATTGTTTTTCAAGGCTTTGGATTTTTTGCTGCAAAGATTCTATCGTAGCATTATGGGCTGTAATAAGTTGAGATTGTTTTTTCTTAAAGCGATGATTGAGCCATAGCCATACGCTTCCACCGCTTAGGATAAGACTTGCACATATAAGTAGAATAAGGCTAGGGATATGAAGTGGCATTTACGAATCCTTGCGCACAAAATCACCGCTTTTGCCACCACTTTTTGATTGCAGGCAAATATCACTTATTATCATAGATTTATCAATGGCTTTAAGCATATCATAAATGGTTAAAAGCCCTATACTCACGCCTGTAAGCGCTTCCATTTCTACGCCTGTTTTGCCCTCACATTTTACTAAAACACCAAGTGTGATAGAGTGCTTAGCGGGATTTGGGGTTATATCTACATTAATTTTATTTATCATAAGCGGGTGGCACATAGGGATAAGATTACTTGTCTTTTTGCTTCCCATAATCGCAGCAACAATCGCAGTTTGCGTAATGCTCCCCTTTTTTCCTGTGTGATTTATCGCTGCTTCAAAGGCTTGTTCGCTCATTGAGATAACGCCACTTGCGTATGCCTCACGCGTAGTAATATCTTTATCACTCACATCAACCATTGTAGGGTTATTATGTTCATTGAGATGCGTAAGCTGCATATTGCTCCTTAATTGCTTTTTTAAAAGGAGCATTATATCAATTTTAGCTTATTTCTTTTGAATTTGCTTGTGATTTTATCCAAAATACATCATAGAGTATAGAGTTTATTCTTGTGTATGAGGTATCAATGTAGCATTGTTAATGATAATTTAAACATTTTCTTACGCTTTAGGGCGGAAAACTTGAATGTTGGCGGTATTAGCGTGGATATAGCTCCCCTCAATCAAATCAATGCAATATGGCACAGCTGGAAATACTGCTTCTAAGCATTCTCTAATGCTTTTTGGTTTGCCCGGCAGATTGATAATCAGCGATTTGCCTCTAATCCCCGCACTTTGACGCGAGAGAATCGCAGTTGGCACATATTTGAGACTCACACTTCGCATAAGCTCTCCAAAGCCCGGCAACATTTTTTGACATACAGATTCTGTTGCTTCTGGTGTTACATCTCTTTTAGCTGGTCCTGTGCCACCTGTCGTAACGATTAAATCACACCCCACTTCATCACTTAACTGCACAAGGTAAGATTCTATCAAATCTTGCTCATCGCTTATGATATGATAGTGATATTCGCAAGGATTGAGGATAAAATCACTTAAAACCTCTTGTATCGCTTTGCCTGAAATATCCTCATATACGCCTTGAAAGGCTCTATCACTAGAAACTACAATGCCTATTTTGATTGTTTGCATAGTGTGCATTATGCTCCTTTAAATGAATGAGATTGGGGGTAGGTGCTGATAAACTCTGCGATTTGCCCTGTGTCATTGAGGTTAAGAATAGGCAAAGCAGAGGGGAGAATATGCGTATTTTTCACACTCTCATCAATAGCAAATGCGTGAGCATAAGGAATATACGCAGATTCTATTTGCCCTCTAGCTATTACAATGCGCGGAAAAGGCAGCGTCTTAAGCCCCTCAATAAATATATAATCATAGTCTTTAAATTGCTCTAGAACAGCATAAAAGGCATTGGATTCTATCTTTTGCGTGTCTTGGGGATTTTGAGAATCTATGTTGTGTTTTGTCTGTAAAATGGTGCGGGTAGGGGAGATAAGAGCCACTGCATTAGAGCGTTGAAAAAACTCATAGGAATCTTTGCCTTGCGTATCAAAATATGCCTTATCCTTTGGGTCGTGCTTAATCACAGCAACTTTTGCTTTTGGCTTAAAATACTCGCAGAGTTTGCAAATAAGGGTTGTTTTGCCACTATTGCTTTCTCCGCTAAAGGCAAAAATAATAGGCGTGTGCATTTTGTGCGCTCCTTAAAGCATTGAGAGAATCTAGGTATCGCTTAAAATACCGCTCCCCTGCAAGGGTTTGCTTCGCTCTCTAGCATAGATTCTCTGATTATTGATTATATCATATTTCCAAATAGGCGCATTTGCCTTGAAATCCTCTATAAAATTCTCATATATGCCAAGCACACCTTTGCGTTGTGAGGAGATAATACCGCACATATAAGAGCTTTGTCCGCATAGCACATCACCTACACTATGTGCCATACATATATAAGTATCATAATGATTGTGCGCCCTCTCTTGCCACTGCATAAACCATTTTTGCAAGAGCGGCTCATAAATATCAAAACTCAACGCGCTGATATTATTTTCTGCCCGCACGATACCTGTAAAAATACTCAACGCCCCTGCATTACGCTCTCTTGCAAAGCTCTCCCAACTTTCATAAATGGTATGTGTAGGCAAAGCTCCTTGATAAAGTTCTAACATTACCCACCGCATACAGGAGGTAGAAGCACCACTTTATCGCCATAGGAAAGAGGATAGGAGAGGTCTTCAATAATTTCATCATTGACTGCCACAGCACTTATATTAAGCCACGAACGCAATGATTCATCTTGGCTTAGAATCTCTTTGAGTTCTTTGAGCGAGTGAGCCTCTAATTCGCGTGAGGGAATATCACTCATTGGACCTAAAAAATCAACTTTAATCATCTTTGCCTCCTTGTTTGGATTCTAAAAATCATAGCAAAGCTAAAGTTAAAACTGATTTAAGAGCATTATTTGGATAGATTCTCCTGCTTGCAGGTTACTACCATTTTCCGCAAGGAGCGCGAGAGCAGTATTGTGTGTGAGATTATTAATCATTGAGCTTTGCAGAGATTTTTTGGTGCTAAATCTCACTCCAAGTACGCCATTATCGTTCATAACCTCACAAGCGCGAAACTCCATACGAGAATCTGTGCGAATCACATCTTCAAGGAGCTTTGCTTGAAGTGTTAAAGGGGCATAGATTCTATTTTGTAAGCGCGCAAGTAGAATGAAGCCAAAAAGCAAAAAAGTAATTGCACACGAATTTGGGAATCCGGGCAATCCAAGCACAAAAGTTTTCTTATGGGCATTGCAATATGTGCCACAAGTAACAGGTTTGCCCGGCTTTAATCGCACACCTTTAAAATGTATGTGTGTAAGCTCTTTGATGACTTCTTGGGTATAATCATAATCTCCCATACTCATACCTCCTGCGCTAAGAAGCACATCGCATTCTTTAAGTGCTTGTTCATAGGTAGCTTTAAGCAGTGCCTTATCGTCTTTGATAAGAGGATAAATAATAGGTTCTTGTCCCATTTGTAAAAGTAAAGATTCCAAAAGATGAGCATTCACACTCCGCACCATATTTGTATGCTCACTCATTGCACCCACTTCAACAATCTCATCACCTACGCATATTACACCTACACGCACTTTTTGATAGACTTGGACAAAATTTATATTGAGTTCAGCGAGCAAACCAATTTCAAAAGCACCGATTCTATCGCCCTTACGCAGTAAAATCTCACCTTTTTTGTAATTATCCCCCACTTGCCGAATCCATTGAGCTTGACGCACTTCATCTTTAGGCACATTGAGGAAGATTCTATCATTTTCAAGTGTAATATGCTCTACAATGATAAGTGTATCAGCATTTATGGGCATTAAAGAGCCGGTAAAAGTTTTGATTGCATAGCCTTTTTGCAATGTAGGGCGAGTGGGATTCCCTGCTTTATTTGGTGGGAGTGTTTTTAAACCTTTGGAAAGAAGTAGAGGCAAATCTTCAAAAGTGATAGCATAGCCGTCCATTGCCGCAGTAGGATAGGCAGGATAATCCTGTGGTGCGCATATATCTTGTGCGCAGATTCTATGAAGTGCATTTTTAAAATGCACCTGTTGTGTGCCAAGTGGTTGAATGGGTAAATCTTGTATAATTTTTAATGCTTGTGCATAACTTACCATTGTTGGATATTCTGCCATAATTACTCCTTTGTAAAGTGCCCTATTCTTTAAAGCAAATGCCCAAGTTTTTGTTTTTTGACTTCTAAATATGCTTGATTGTGAGGATTGCTTGGTGTGATGATGCTTTGGCGCAAGATTTTTGCATAGGGCTTTAGCGCGTCAATTTTGCGCGGATTATTCGTAAGGAGATGAATATGCGTGATATGAAAATGTTTAAAAATTTCTCCTACAATTTCATAGCTTCTTGCATCGCTTTGGAATCCTAGCTTTTCATTTGCTTCCACCGTATCATAGCCCTTATCTTGCAAGGCATACGCATTAATCTTATTAAATAATCCAATACCGCGTCCTTCTTGACGCAAATAAATAAGCATTCCTCCTTGAGCATTGTGCGCGATTTGTTCCATTGCAAGAGCAAGTTCATTGCCACAATCACATTTTTTTGAGCCAAATACATCGCCAGTGAGACATTCGGAATGAATCCTCACAAGCGGAGTCTCTCCAAGCGTGTGTGTAAAAACTACAAGATGTTCAAGCAAGGTATCATTCGCCGCATATTCACGAAAGCTTTTGGTAAGAAAGTTACCAAAACGCGTAGGGAGATTAGCTTGATGAGAAATCTCATATCGTATAGCATTGATAGTATTGTGCATTGCATTATCCATTATGCTTCCTTAACTTTGTGCGTGGATTTTAAAGTTGTAGATTCTAAAATAATTTATTAAATCTTGTAGTTAAAAATAAAGACAAATTTACTGAATCATTAATATTTGGTTTTATAGTGAAGTTGCATTGATGCAAGAATATTTTATTAACTAAAGGAGATTTTATGAACAAAAAGCTAACAACAGCCACAGGCAAACCATTGGGCGATAATCAAAATTCAATAACAGCAGGACAAAGGGGACCAAGCCTCCTCCAAGATACTTGGCTTTTAGAAAAACTTGCACATTTTGATAGAGAGAGAATCCCAGAACGTGTAGTGCATGCCAAAGGAAGCGCAGCTTATGGAGAACTTACTATTACAAATGATATTACACAATACACAAAAGCAGACCTTTTTAGCAAGGTGGGTAAAAAAACAAAAGCATTTTTGCGCTTTTCAGTGGTAGCAGGTGAGCGAGGAGCAGCAGATGCAGAGCGTGATGTGCGCGGATTTGCACTTAAACTTTACACAAATGAGGGAAATTGGGATATTGTGGGTAATAACACACCTGTGTTTTTTATTAAAGATGCGATTAAATTTCCTGATTTTATCCATACACAAAAGCGAGACCCTAAGACAAATATGAAAAACCCTGCAGCAATGTGGGATTTTTTGAGTTTGCATCCAGAATCTTTACATCAAGTAACAATTTTAATGAGTGATAGGGGGATTCCACGTAGTTACCGAGAAATGCACGGATTTGGTAGCCATACATATAGTTTTATCAATGCAAAAAATGAACGCTTTTGGGTGAAGTTTCATTTTGTTTGCTTACAAGGTATTGCTAATCTTACTAATAAAGAATCAGAGGCAATTATTGCTAAAGATAGAGAATCTCATCAAAAAGATTTATTTGAAAACATTGAAAAAGGCAATTATCCTAAATGGCGATTCTGTATCCAAGTAATGACTGAAAAAGAGGCGCAAAACTATCGCTTTAATCCTTTTGATTTGACAAAGGTATGGAGTCATAAAGACTATCCGCTCATTGAAGTGGGGATTTTGGAGCTCAATAAGAATCCGCAAAATTATTTTGCCGAAGTAGAACAAGCAGCTTTTAATCCTGCAAATATCGTGCCCGGCGTAGGATATAGTCCCGATAAAGTGTTGCAAGGACGACTTTTTAGTTATGGTGATACACAAAGATACCGCTTGGGCATTAATCACATTCAACTTCCTGTAAATGCACCTATTGTGCCTGCAAGCAACACACATCGTGATGGTTTTATGCAGCAAGGTCAATATGGTGATAGATGTAATTATGAGCCAAGTTCTACAAATGACTATACCGAAGATAAAAATGCGCTTGAGCCACCGCTTTTTGTCCAAGAGGGTGATGTAATGTATAAATATGACCATCGTGAATATGAAGATGATTATTATGTACAAGCGGGGGATTTGTATCGCTTGATGAGTAGTGAGCAAAAAGAAGCATTGTGTCAAAATATCAAAGAATCTATGGAGGGTGTGCCTGTGGAGATTAAAAAGCGACAACTTGAGCATTTTAAAAAGGCTGATAAATCTTATGGTAAAAGAGTAGCAGAGCTTTTGGGATTGTAAATAAATTGGCTTAAAACATTTGTTTTAAGCCTTATGATGAGTGCAAAATGAAAGAAATTCTCACACAAGCAGAGCAAGAAAAGCTAGAGGAATTATGTCAATATGCCTTTGAATGCGCAAGAAATAATGATGTAGATTCTTTGGAGATAATGCTTAATGCAGGATTGAATGTGAATCTTGCAAATCATCAGGGCAACACGCTCCTTATGTTAGCAGCTTATCATAATAATCTTGAAGTGGCAAGAATGCTCCTTGAAAGAGGTGCTTTGGTTGATAAGAAAAATGATAAGAATCAAACGCCTCTTGCAGGAGTGTGTTTTAAGGGTTATGAACAAATGGTGCAGCTGCTTCTTACCTTTGGTGCAAATCCCAATGAAGATAATGGTATGGGGCTAACGCCTCTTAATTGTGCGTGTTTTTTTAGACGCAAAGGTATTCTTCGTATGCTTCTTAAGTATTCCCAACGCAAACTTACTTTTATGCAAAGAGTGAGCCTTTTTTTCTTACGCATTAAGGATTGAGAGCATAAACGCACTACATTGATTTACAAAAGATTAACCCTATCTATTGCGTTTTTGAATGCGCCAATAGCATACATAGCCTACTATGCACACTATCACAAAGCCAAGTGTATAAAATCCTGCTTGTTTGACTATATTTTTAAGCTCTATTTCTTGCGCACTTGGCGTTGTGGAAGTAAAGGCGTGGATTATAGAATCTATATTCATATCTGTGCCAAACCACACACCTGCATAATATCCAATGAGTGTGAGGATAATCACCCAAATCCCCGCACCCAAAGATGTATAAAGACAAAACTTTATAAGATTCATTCTTGCAAGTCCAGCAGGAAGAGAAATGTATTGTCTTATAATCGTAATCAGTCTGCCTACAAAAGTGCTTATTGGTCCGTGTTTGAGAAAGAAAGATTCCATTTTTTGCATTGTAGATTCTGTAAAAAAGACATATTTGCCATAGCGGATAAGAAAATCTCGCCCAAATTTGAGCGCAATGTAATAATTAAATAACGCCCCAGCAAGAGAACCAGCAATGCCACAAGCCACTGCGATAAAAGCATTCATTTCGCCTTTAAAAACCAAATATCCAGCAGGTATCATTACTACTTCAGAGGGGAAGGGAAAAAAACTTGATTCTAAAAACATCATTATAAAAATCCCTCCATAACCCAAAGTGCCTACAATTTCTACAATAGTATTGATAATGTTTCCAAGTAGCTCTCTCACACTTTTGCTCCTTATAATGAATAAATTTGTTTTTCGTATCCTGTCATTATTTTAGTTTGATATAATGCCATACTTTGTTAAAGATTACGAGTGATAGATTAACCACAAGGGGAAAAAGAGGTATGAAAGAGTTATTTGAAGGGGCAATCAAATTTCGCGAGGAAGACTTTAATGAGCATAAGGAGCTCTATGAAAGCCTTAAAAAAGGGCAAGAGCCTCATACATTGCTTATTACCTGCACAGATTCGCGAGTCGTGCCAAATCTTATCACAAATTCCTTGCCCGGTGATTTGTTTGTCATACGCAATATGGGCAATATTGTCCCACCCTATCTTGGAAGCGATAAGAATATGCGTGGAGGATATTTGGCAACGACTTCAGGCATTGAATATGCGCTTAGTATTTTGGGTATTAAGAATGTCATTATTTGTGGGCATAGTGATTGTGGAGCGTGCTCTGCAATTTATGAACCACCAGAGGAGCTAGAAAAAGCTCCATATGTCAAAAAATGGATTGAGCTTTTAGAGCCGGTTAAGCAAAAAGTTGATGCACTCAAACCTAGCTCAAAAGCTAAGCGTAGGTGGCTTATGGAGCAGATTAATATTGAACATCAGCTTGAGAATCTAATGACTTATCCTTTTGTAGAAGAGCGTTTTGATAGAGGAGAGCTTAATGTTTATGGGTGGTATTATATTATTGAAACAGGCGAGATTCTTAATTATAATATGATACAACGCGAATTTAAGCCGATTAATAAAATTAAATCATAAGGAGAAAAGATGATTTTAATGAGCGGACCTTGTGTGATTGAAAGTTATGAGGCGCTAAGTGCAGTCGCACAAGCATTAAAGCCTTTGAGTGAAAAGGCAGATATTGATTTTTATTTTAAAGCGAGTTTTGATAAGGCAAATCGTACGAGTTTGGAGAGTTATCGCGGACCAGGGCTAGAGAGAGGACTTGAATTATTATCTGAAATTAAAAAACAATTTGGCTATAAGATTATCACCGATATTCACGAAAGCCACCAAGCAAAGCATATTGCAAAAGTAGCGGATGTGATACAGATTCCTGCATTTTTGTGTCGCCAAACAGATTTAATCGTTGAGGTAGCAAAAACAGAGTGCATTGTAAATATCAAAAAAGGGCAATTTATGAATCCCGCAGATATGCAGCATAGTGTCTTAAAGGCGATTAAAACGCGTGGAGGCACACAAGCTACTTATGAGCAGTCGCAAAAATATGCTGTATGGCTTACAGAACGTGGAAGTACTTTTGGTTACGGGAATCTTGTCGTTGATATGCGCTCCCTTGTGATAATGCGCTCTTTTGCACCTGTGATTTTTGATGCCACGCATAGTGTGCAAATGCCCGGTGCAGCGGGAGGCAAAAGCGGAGGTGATAGCTCATTTGTGCCCTATCTTGCTCGTGCTGCTGCTGCCGTGGGAGTAGATGGATTCTTTATGGAAACACATTTAAACCCAAAAGAAGCACTGAGTGATGGACCAAATATGGTGCAAACAAATGCGCTTATCCCGCTTATAGAGCAGTTGTGTGATATTGAGAATCTCACACAACATCAAAATGGCAAATAGATTCTCAAATCAATCAAGGAGTGAATAATGAACATTATTGAGGGTAAATTACAGCTTACAGGCGATGAGAGGATTGCGATTATTAGTTCTCGTTTTAATCATTTGATTACAGATAGATTAGTAGAGGGTGCGAAAGATTGTTTTGTGCGACACGGCGGACTTGAAGATTTGCTTGATTTGGTGCTTGTGCCCGGAGCGTATGAGATTCCCTTTGCGCTGCAAAAGATTCTCTCACAGGGCGAATATGATGGAATCTGCTGTCTTGGCGCAGTGATACGAGGCTCTACGCCGCATTTTGATTATGTTTCTGCCGAAGCGACTAAAGGCATAGCGAATGTTACGCTTAAATATGGCGCACCTGTAACTTTTGGCGTTCTCACTACTGATAGTATTGAGCAAGCTATTGAGCGCGCTGGGACAAAGGTTGGCAATAAGGGATTTGAAGCAATGGCTGGGCTTATTGAGCTTATTAATCTCTATCGTAAAATTGGAGCTTAAAGAGTAATCTATGGCGACACGTACACAGGCGAGAGAGGCAGTTATTGGTATGCTTTATGCCTATGATGTAGGGAATGAGAGTATTCTTGAAGTGGCGCGGAGTATGCTTGAGGAAAAAAAGATTAAAAATAAGCAGCAAGATTTTGCCTTTTGCCTTTTGGAGGGCGTGATAACACATCTTTCTGACATTGATTTGTGCATTGCTCCTTATTTAAAGGAATGGGAGTTTTCACGACTTGGTGGAATGGAACGCGCAATGTTAAGACTTGGAGCTTTTGAGATTCTCTATACCGATACAGATACGCCCGTGGTGATTAATGAAGCAGTGGAGCTTGGGAAAATCTATGGTGGCGAAGACAATGCACCGCGCTTTATAAATGGTGTGCTTGATGCACTTAGTAAGGCACATACAAGAAAGTCAAAGCGTGAAATTACAACACAAGATATTCCAAATAATGTTTTAGGCAGGGAATCATAAATGAAATTATGTATCGCCCTTGATAATCCACATTTGCAGGATAATCTTATGTTGCTTCAAGAGTTAGATTCTCTCTCTCAATCTCAAAAGCAGGACATATGGCTTAAAGTAGGATTGCGAAGCTTTATTCGCGATGGCATACAAGGTATAGAATCGCTTAAAAGGTATGGTGATTATAGAATCTTCCTTGATTTGAAGCTTTATGATATTCCAAATACTATGCTTGATGCGATTATGGAGGCTCAAAAGCTAGGTATTGATATGCTTACCATTCATACAAGCTGTGGTTTTGAGGCGATGAGGGCGATTGCAAAACTGAAAGAAAATCAGCATAATATGCCCTTAATCGTGGGGGTGAGTGCGCTTACAAGTTTTGATAATGAGGGCTTTATGGAGATTTATAATGCTTCACTTTTTTCCCATACGCTCAAACTTGCTTCTTTAGCTTTTCAAGCAGGTATTGATGGGGTGGTGTGCTCAACGCAAGAGAGTTTGGCAATCAAAAAAGCAACTCACAGCACATTTTTAACCATTACGCCGGGCATTCGCCCTTTTGGTGAGAATGCCAATGACCAAAAGCGCGTGGCAAGATTGCAAGATGCACTAGATTCACAAAGTGATTTTGTTGTTATTGGGCGTCCGATTTATAAAGATAGTAATCCTCTTGGCGTTGTAGAGAGAATCTTGGCTTGTAAAGATAAATAGTGTTATCAATGCAGATAAAAATATAATGGAGCAAAAGTGAAAATTATACAGAGCATTTGTGAGATGAAAGATTATCGCGCAGGAATCACAAATGATAAAAGGGTGGGTTTTGTAGCTACAATGGGTGCACTTCATCAAGGACATTTAAGTCTTATACAAGCCTCAATAGCGGCGAATGATTACACAATAGTTTCTATTTTTGTCAATCCTACGCAATTTGGAGCAAATGAGGATTTTGGTGCTTATCCACGCACATTGGAAGCAGATATAGCACTTTGTGAGAGGGCGGGAGTGAGCACAATTTTTGCCCCAAATGTAGATGATATGTATGATGATGATGAGGTAGGATTGTTTGCACCAAAGAAAATGGGATATATTTTGGAGGGCTTTGATAGACCGACACATTTTGCAGGTGTGCTTCAAGTGGTACTTAAACTTTTTTGTTTGATTAAGCCTCATTGTGCGTATTTTGGACAAAAGGACGCACAACAAGTGCTTATTTTGCAAAAAATGGTGTGTGATTTGTTTTTGGATATTGAGATTGTGCCTTGTCCAATACAAAGAGATAGTGATGGTTTGGCTTTGAGTTCGCGTAATGTCTATTTAAGCGTGAGTGAGAGGCAAAAGGCTTTGTGTATCCCGCGCACGATTATGCTTATAAAAAAGAGCATTCTTCAAGGAGAGAGAGAAGTTGCCACACTTAGAGCAATGGCTTTACAATCTTTGCAGAGTGAGGATATTACGCTTTTTTATGCACAATTTTGCAATCATAAGCTTGAGCCCATCACACATATTGTGGAGAATGAAAGCATATTTTTGATTGCTGCAAAGGTGGGGCAAACGCGTTTGCTTGATAATTTATGGATTTAAGGGGAGGAAATGAAAGTTAAGAATCTGTTTTTGCTCGCACTCTTTTATAGCAATATATGGGCTTATGATAGCATTGATGAGGCACTAGAAAATGGTATTTCAAGTGGCGATATTACCTTTTATGGTAACTATACTAATAGCAAAAATAATGGAAAATCTGATATTGAAGATGTCGGATATATGGTGGGTAGCGTAGGTTTGGCTTATCATTCTGCATTTTGGAAATATTTACGCGTGGCAGTGAGTTTTCGTGCATTAGGCGTTATGTATGAGCATAATGAGCATTCGCAGTGGAATAATGAGCCACTTTTAAATAATCCTAATCGTTATGGGCAGGGCGATGCTTCTAGGGATTTTTATACGAATCATCGCACAATGCTTGGGCAATCTTATGTGGAATATTTTGATGGCGATACAAGTGTGAAAGTAGGGCGTGTGTTTGTGGATTCTGAATGGGCAGATAGACTTATTGATGGGTTGTGGGTGCGTAATCGCTCCTTGCCAAATACGCTTATTGAAGCGTTATGGGCAAAAAATAATGGGTATGTGCAATATAATAAAATGACAGGATTCTATGATGTAAATCCTCATAGTGCATTAGGACTTACGCAAATGAGCTTAAAATATCATCTTGGCGATGTAGTGAGTTTTAAAGTTTATGGCATTGCCAATCCGGAAGTTTTTTATGCAACAGGTATAAAGGCTATGGCGCGTTATGAGAGCTCACAATCTTATATTGGTTTGAGCGGACATTTTAGCACAAGTTTTGAGCAAAACTATGGCAGATTCAATGGTGAAAATGGTAATGGATACAATACTGATATTAAAGTGTATGTGGGCGTAAAAGATATGGCTGAAGCAAGTGGTGGCTTTGTAGGGAGTGGGGCAAATGTCGGTTGGGGTTCGCTCAATACACTTGGCAATAGCATAAGTCCATTTTTTATGTGGGGTGGAAGAGCTTTACTTGAAGGGGTAGATGCAAGTTTATGGTATGGCAAAGTAATGTTTGCCATTGATAGAGTAAGCTTTGCAGTAGTGTATGGCAGCACAAAGTTTCGTGCTCCAAGAATTGATAACATAAGCAATCCCTATGATAGAGTAAATGAAGTGAATCTTTTGCTTGATTTTGGCTTCACAGAGCACTTAAGCGCACTTTTAAATGTGCTTAACACGCACGGAGGAGCACAAAGATATTATCCACATACGACAAATGTTAATCTTGGTATGAAATTAGCATTTTAAAGCAATTAAGAATAAATATTAATTTTATTGACTTCAGATACAAACTCAGCTAAAATGATATGATTTAAAGAGTAGGATAGAGAATGAAACCAATTACGATTGTGTGTGTAGGGCAACCAAATGTTGGGAAAAGTTCATTAATCAATAAAATTTGTGGTGTGCATTTAAAAGTAGGAAATTTCACAGGCGTAACGATTGAAAAATCTGAAGCACAGCTTGCCTATAAGGGCTATAATCTGCGCATCATTGATTTGCCCGGCATTTATTCACTCAATGATTACTCACTTGAGGAACGTTTAACAAAGCAGTTTTTAGAAAACGAAGAGTATGATGTGATTTTAAATGTGCTTGATTCTACAAATTTGGAACGTTGTTTATTCCTCACAACGCAGCTTTTGGAGCTTAATTCGCGTATGTGTTTAGCATTAAATATGAGTGATGAGGCAAAAAAAGAGGGTATTGACATTGATAATGCGCTTTTGGGAGAGATATTAGGCGTAGAGTGCGTGAGTGTATCGGCTTTGCGTGGGGAGAATATGCAGCTTCTCCTTGATACACTTATCAATGTCGCCACTCTCGCTCCTAAAGCAAGTAAGCGTGTCTATACTGATTTCTTAGAAGAAGAAATTTCAAATATGCACACATTTTTAGCCCAAAAACATTATGCTGATGTGCAGATGTTATTGGCTCAAAAGCACAGAGGTTTGCAAAGTTTGCGTGATATAGCGATTAAGCTTCTTAAACAAGATAGTTTTGTGAGCGGAGCTTTGCACGATAAGGGTTGTTGGGTAGAATTAAGTGAATATACGCAAAAGTGTATCCAAAGACTTTATACTCAAAGTGGTGAAAATAATGTGCGTGATATTTTAAATAATGATGCGCTTAGCTTTGCAAAAGGCGCAAGTATGGAATCTAGTCGTATTTCTGCTCCGCTTGAGCGCTCTCTCACACAAAAAATTGATGCACTTTTGCTGAATACATATCTTGGGATTCCCATATTTTTGTTTTTGATGTGGCTTTTGTTTCAAGTTACTTTTTATGTCGGGGAGTTTCCTAAAGTATGGATTGAGGAGAGTGCAGCAGATATTGGTGCGTGGATAGAGGAGCACTTACCTTTCTCATTTCTTGCTTCTTTGCTCTCTGGTGGGATTATTGCAGGTGTTGGAGCAGTGTTGAGCTTTTTGCCTCATATTTTGATACTTTTTTGTGGCATTGTGTTTTTAGAAAGCACAGGATATATGGCGCGAATTGCATTTTTGCTTGATGGATTTTTTCATAAATTTGGTTTGCACGGCAAGAGTTTTATACCGCTTGTAACAGGCTTTGGTTGCTCTGTCCCTGCGTATATGAGCACACGAATGCTTAAAAATCATAATGATAGAATGCTCACACTTTTTATTATTAATTTTATGAGTTGTGGCGCGCGTTTGCCTGTTTATACGCTTTTCATTGGCGCTTTTTTCGCACCGCAAATGGCTGGAAATGTGCTGTATGGAATCTATATTTTTGGTGCACTTGTGGGGCTATGTATGGCAAAGATTCTAAAGCTTACTGCATTTAAGGGTGATGATGAACCTTTTGTAATGGAAATGCCTAAATATCGTCTGCCCACCCTGCGACTTATAACTTTTAGTGTGTGGCATAAGGCAGTGAGCTATGTCAAAAAAGCAGGGACTTTTATACTGCTTGCTTCAGTGGTGATTTGGGTTGGCACACAATTCCCCAAAAATGAGGCATTAAAGCAGCAAATGATAGAATCTACACATCTCATAAAGGCACAAATTGAAAAAATCAATATGGAATGCTATGAGCAATCCAGTGCTGCTGTGGATTCTATAAAATTGAGCCAATCCCAAATACAAGATTTGCCCTGTGAGCAAAATAAGAAAAAAGCCCTTCTTGCCTTGCAAGCGCAATTAGATGATGTAGAGCATCATTATCAAGCTACACTTGTGGAACAAAGTTATCTAGGACGCATAGGGCAGTTTATACAGCCTGTATTTGCGCCTATGGATTTTGATTGGAAACTTTCTGTTTCACTTCTTAATGGGCTTTTGGCAAAGGAGACAATTATATCAAGTATGGGTGTGTTGTATGCACTTGGCGATGATATAGATGAAAACAATACTACGCCATTGCGTGATGTACTCCAAGAGCATATCAGCTTACCTAGCGCGATTGCATTTATTTTGTTTATTATGTTTTATAATCCTTGTTTTGCAGCAAGCATTGTTTTTGGCAAGGAAGCGGGTGGAAAGCGATATATCGCCTATTTGTTTATTTTCACAAGCGTGGTGTCATATATATTTGCACTTCTTGGATATGCCCTAACGCGTGTATTTTTTTAAAGATTCCTAGATTTTAGATTCTAAAAAGTAGAGTAGAGATGAAAAGGCGGGGAGGAGCATAAGAGATGATAAGTTTGCAGCAAAAAACTGCCATTATCCTTTTTGATTTGGACGGCACACTTATAGATTCCACACAGGCTATTTATATGAGCTTTTGTGAGGCTTATAAAACAATGTGTGCAGAGCTTCCTGCATTTGAATGTGTCAAAAACTCTATCGGGCATACTTTGGAGGATATGTTTGTGCAAAATGGCGTGGCACGCTCTGAAGTGCAAGAATATGTCAAAGCTTATAGAATCCACTATCGCGTACTTATGGAGGAGGGCACACATTTGCTTCCTTTTGCCAAAGAGGCGATTATCAAAGCGTATGAGTTTGCAAATCTTGGCATTGTAACGACTAAGCGCGGGGATTTTTCGCAGATTCTCTTGCAAAAGCTTGGCGTGTGGGAGTATTTTGATGATATAATCGGCATAGAATCTGTGAGATTCCCCAAACCTCATACAGAGCCAATTTTAAAGGCATTAGAGCATTTGGGTGCAGCGCAAAAAGGCATTAATAATCACAAAATCTTTATGATAGGCGATACCTCGCTTGATTTGAGTGCTGCTAAAAATGCGCATATTAACGCTGTGGGAGTGCTATGTGGCTTTGGCAAGAGGGACGATATGGAATCTTTCAATGTGCCTTTGTGCGAAAATACGCTTGCGGCTGTGCATTATATTGCCCAAAAGTGCGGCGTTTAGTCTTTATTTAAACTTGATATAACATAATGAAGTGCTAAGGCATATCTGCTGCTTCCTCATCAAGGTGTATAAGAGCGTCTCTTGTGATGTTTTCAAAGCTATCATTATAAGTTTGCATTTGTGTCTCACTTAAATTTTGCTTCTTTTTTATATATTGTGCTAAATCATCAAAAATTGACATATATAATGTGCAACTTGCCTCAAATTCTAGCCCATCAAAGCGGTTACAGACATTTCTACCCCACAACGAATCGTTATTTATTTCAAACTCTAGTTCATCGCGCACTGCCACAGATTCTTCTTTGTCTATGCTCAAATAAGCGATTATTTTATAATGTAAAAGAGAATCTAATGAATGTGTATCGGTGCTTATTTGGTGATTGTGTATTTGTCTTACTATATCAGCTTTATACACTTGGATTTGTGCATAGGTGCAGCTTTGCTCTTCTATAAATTCCTCATTTGTTTGAATTTTATAATTTTCATTAATGCTTTTAATGTTCTCACACTGCTCTTGAGTGAGGGAATTAATGTTATCAAGTTTTTCTTCTTTGAGGAGATTTTTAAGCACTTCATCTAAGCTTAAAATTCGTTTTTCATTCTCTAGTATTTTTGCAGATTTTGATAAAACTTCTTGTGCTCCTTGCACTTTAGAGCCCTCAAAGGGTGTTTTCTCGCCCTCTTTGTTGCCTTCACAAGCGAGAAAAAACATTCCTGTAAGTATCATTTGCAAAATTTTTATTGTCATAGCTCCCCTAATTATTTGACTGCAATTTTTGCTTGTATAACTAGAATTATAAGTGTGGCACGCCCGAAGGGAGTCGAACCCCTAACCCCCAGATCCGAAGTCTGGTGCTCTATCCAATTGAGCTACGAACGCATAAGTTTGAAAAAATGGGGTGGGAGATGGGGCTCGAACCCACGACCCTCAGAGCCACAACCTGATGCTCTAACCAACTGAGCTACACCCACCATAAGGAAAACTTAAAAATGGTCGGGGCGAAAGGATTCGAACCTTCGACCCCTTGGTCCCAAACCAAGTGCGCTAACCAGACTGCGCTACGCCCCGACACAAAAGCCGCTATTATAGTATAACGCTACCTTTTTGTCAAGAATGACACAAGGATACAAATCACTACGATATAAGAAGATTACAAAAACTTCTTAAGAGCCATTCTTAATTTTTTTGGGCACAAATAAACACATTCTTGTTGCGGGTGTATTGATATGTTAGGTGTGCTGCCTACAATATAATAATACTTGAGACCTCGCGCTAACGCCTTCATTTGTGGAGATGCATCGTGATAGTATTGTGAAAATATTTCAAGCATTTTTGTATCTTTTTCTGCAAAGATAAGATTATCTAATCCTGCTCCATGCATACCTATTATGTGTGTTGCAGAAGAAATGGTGGCTATTTGTTCACTTACGCTTAAATTATCGGGCAAAATAATTTCAAAGCCATATTCTGTCAAAATAGATTCTATTTCTTGCAAATTGAGTATGTTGCGGTTAGAATTGATTGGACGCGTAAGAAATAGCTTGCGCTTAGGTTTAGTTGATGTAGTGTTCAATAAGTGAGGACATAATTTGTCATACATTGTATATACAAAATAAGGCAAGACAAATGAGCGAAAATGAGTGTAGCCAGGACGATATTCAACAATTTCATAATCTGCAATTGGTGTAGGGACAATTAACTTTTTTGCATGGATAAGGCGGGACGGGTAAGATGGGATAATACGTTCTTTATTGATACCCAAAATTTCATACATTTGTGTCTGAAAAGGTGTATCAAGTGGTAAAATATAGTAATCAGGCTCAATATTTGCAAGTTTAAGCTGATAAAGTCCAGCAATAGTCTCTGTAATGAAGTGTCCGTAGTTGTTGCTTACTTGACGCGAAAGTAATGCAATAGAATTTTGAGAGGTTTGAGTAAAAATAGTTTTAATATAGAATTTAATTTGCTTTTTTAATAAGCGCAGAGATTCTTTAATATATTTAAATTTATTGCCATCATATATCATTACAAATGGATGGATGCGAAGTGGTGTATGTGAGATAACAACCTTTTTATTTTTAGTAAAAATAATCTCGTCATTACTATAACAATATCCGAAAGGTAAAATTCTTACATAACATTCAAGCGTAAGGTGGATATAAGGACGAAAAAAACGATGCAAATAACCAGAGATATCACAAAAGCTTGGATTATTACCGAGATTATAATGAGGTTTTTCATTATCCCCCCCCCCCCATATCTTGCTGTGTAGATTTATCAAGGTGTTTTATACCTTCTGCGCAAACAAGAATAGGTTCTGAAGGATAAACAAGGATTTCTTGAGATATTTCACCGCTATGTTTGGCTTGTTTATATGTTGTTGTTCTCATAATTGTTCTTTCCTTTTTGTTTTACAGGTGAGTTTTATTAGAAATTTTTTGCATTTCGAGTAGAGCCGCTTATAAATTGGTGTTACATCAAAAATAATCTTAAAATTTACTTTATCAATATCCTTGTTTTGATTGATTATTGTAGGATGTTTTAATGGGAAACTTAGTTCATAAGTAGGCATAGAAGCAAATTTAGAATCTCCAGTAGTATGTGTAGCATCAGCCCTGTTCAAACCAATATTTAAAATCATATTGGCTTTTGGATAAATACATAAACCATTTGCTTTCCAAATGCTGTATGTCCATGGATAATCCCAAGTATCTATTTTTCCTTGAGCATAATTCTTAATAATTTTATACCATTTATTTTTCTCATTTTTTGAGCAAAAATTATTTAGTATTTTAAACTCATTGGTATCAAGTTCAAGCTGATAGTTTTGCCATGCTCTTGACCAAGAAGCCCATCCCCAAATATGATTGTATTTTGAAAAATAGTAATCTTCTTGTAATTGTGCTTTTGGGGAGAGTGTTTCTACTGAAGGATTTTGGGCAAAGTCTAACGCACTCCAGCCACTTATCATAAAGACTTTTTGTTGCATTTTATATTTTTCTAATAATTCATCACAGAAGCGGAAGAAACTTATATTTGGCAAACAATCATCTTCTAAAATGATTCCTTGAGATTCACAAGAAAAAAACCATGTAATAGAGGAAGAAACAGCCATTTTACACCCTAAGTTATAATCTAAAAAACGGGTATGGATTTCACATTCCCACGTTATATTTTGAAGTAAAAATTCGCGTATAGCTTTTATTCTATTATGTTCTTCTTCATTTCTTGCTCCATCACCTGCAAGATACATTCTAGGGGGTTTAACTTTAGCAAGTTGGGAGAGTGTTTGAGTGAGAGTATCAAGACGATTAAAAAAAAGGAGCAAAACTGGATTTTTGCAAATATAAGGTTCTGACATAATTTGATACATTATGCCGCCTTTCGCAGATTATGATACTGAGTATAGAAATATTTTAGTTCTGCCCCCCCCCCCATTAATTTTTTTGCTTTTTGTGTAAAAATAGAGGAAAGATTAAGCATTTTTGAGTACGCTCTTGTGTGTAATGGTTTACGAATAGATTGCTCAAAGGCTTTGATGCGCTCTAGTGCAAGATGAGATTCTATAATTTTATGGGGATAAGTAATTGGGAATTTTATATTAATATGGGTAGGATTATATATATTTCCTTCTTTTCCACAATGTATCCCGCTCCCATCAAAGCCAATTTGTTTGATGTATGATATGTTTGGACAAAGCGTAAGGGCAGAATGTTTGTAGCTGATAAGGTAGTTAAAAATTGCCCAAGTTTTGATTTTTCCCTGATGATTGGCAATGAGATGCTCAAAGTAACGAGCCACACCATCAAGATTAATATAGTCAATATCTTTTTTATCAAAGTTCTTTAATGCCCAAGATGTATCGCGTTTAAAGTGTATCCACCTATCATTCCAGCTTGCCCAACCCCAACAATGAGGAATTCGCCAAAAATAACAATCTCCCAAGCCACTCACTTCTATTGGATAGCTCCACCCAGATATGCTCCACACTTTGTGTTTATTTTTGTATTGTTCCAAGCTTGCGTTCATATAGTCCAAAAATACAGGCGAGGTAACAATATCATCTTCAAGAATGATTGCTCTACCGAACTGATGCATAATTTCGCTTGTTCCATTAATGATAGAGTCTGCCAATCCAAGATTGTGTTTAGCGTGTTTTATCGTAATGGAGTTAAAGAATTTTTGTGTTGTATTAAGAGATTTGAGTGACTGAATATAATCTTGCACTTTTGATACGGCTTGTTTTGATTCTATTGTAGCATTTTCTTTGATGCCATCAGCATAAATAAAGAGATGGCTTTTTTTGCTTAAAGGATTTGCAATTAAGCTTTTAATTGTTTGTTGAAGATGAATTGGGCGATTGTAGGCAAAAAGAACAATAGGCGCTAGCATTGTTGATTCTTGAAAATTAGGGTATTTAATGTTTTGGCACAAAGTTTATAGCCTTGTGTAGCAAGAAAGGTATATATTTTATTATTATAGATATTTTCAAAATCACTCTCCCAGGATTCAACAAGTATAATTCCGGGGCGATATTTGAGCCAATTGTTTGACTGTAAAACTTCTAAATCAAGTCCTTCAACATCAATATTTAAAAAATCAATTCTATGTTGGTTAGGGAGGAGATATTCATCAAGAATTTGTTCAAGTTTTTTTACGGGCATAGGAATTTTTTCTACCAAATAGAAGTGTGGATGATTTTTATATTTGTTTTCTAAAATAGGGGTAAAGCCATTGAGTGCTGGCTCATTAAAACTATAATATATCATATCCCCCCCCCCCATTCAAAGCTATACCACATTCAATATTTATGTCCCGCGGGCGAAAGCGACTAAAAAGTTTCATAGAATTTGGCATAGCATCAATATTGATGCCTTTCCAACCTTTTTGGTAGAAAAGATAAGTATTTGAAAATCTGAAAGGATGATGTGCTCCCACATCAACATAGAAGCCATATTGTATATTATTTAGCATTTCTTGGAGGATTAAATCTTCACCTTGTTGAGCGTAAGATTTATTTTGAAAACGAGTAATATAAAGATTTTTATAGTAGAGAAGTAAATACTGAGCTTTATGTGGTAGAATTTTCTTAAGAAGATATTTGAGCATTTTGTCCTATCTTTTTAAGAAAAGGACAAAATCAAACGTCCAAAATTTTAGTTTATGCCCCCCCCCCCATTCTATAGTTAGAAGCTATAAGAGAACAGTATATTGTGAAAATCATTGCTACACCATCCTTATAAAATATCGCCAAATCTATACATTATAGCGGATGCTATCATAACATTGAGAAATTTAAAAAGCCCTTAATTGATTGTAATGAAAGTGTGAAGAGATATAATCTTTATTATTTTACAATTGTGCGATGTATTTTTTCCATAAACCTTTATAAAAAACAAAGCCAAAGATTCCTGCGCGTAAATATGTTTCGCAGCAAATGATAGCAAAAATATATCCCACAGCAATGTCATAATGCACACACAGCCACATCGGGAGGATTCTTAGAATCCAAATGCTCCCTGTGTTAATCCATAATGAAAGCTTTGTCGCACCACTTCCTCGCAATGCCCCATCAAGCACGAAAATACAAATAAGAGGCACTTGAGAAAGCCCTACTGCAAGGAGATAATCAAAAGAATACTCAATTACTGCCACTTCTGTGCTAAAAATTGCGGAGAGTTCTTTGCCTAGCACGCATAGCCCTATGCCTAATATGCCCATAACCACTGATGAGATAAGCAAAATTGTTTTGATAAAAGATTCTGCTAAGTCTAATCGCCTTGCACCGAGCATTTGTCCAACTAATGCCATTGCTGCCACTTGGAATCCAAAGCCGGGCATAAAAATGAAGCTCTCCACCCTTGAGCCAATTTGAAATCCTGCAATGACTTCCAAACCATAATCAGTCATAAATTTTGTAATCAGCACAAGGGAGAAAATTGTCAAACCTCGCTCAATACCAGAGGGAATACCAATGCACAACCCATTGTAAAGAATCTGCCATTTAAAGGTGGGTAAAAATGTCAAATGATGGTGTAGCCCACAGAGAATTCCAAGTAAAATCAAACATTCAAAATAAGTGATGATGACATTTGCTATGCCAGCCCCCATAATCCCAAATGGTGGGATACCAAGCCCTTGCACCCCAAAAATAAGCATAAAATTAAGGATAATATTTAAGCTTGTGGCGATGATTTTTACAAAAAAAACGCTTTTTGTATCCCCAATGGCTGAAAGAGCAGAGATAAATATTGTCTTAAGAAAAAGTGCGGGAATGCCATAAAAAATCCAATTCAAATACAACATACCTAGCTCTTTAGTTTCTCCACCTACGCCCATCCAGTTAAAATAAAACTCATTACTCATATATGCAAGAGCATAAATAGGAATAGAGCAGAGCCCAGCCCCGATACTCATTGTGCTTAGAATCTGCCCTGTTTTAAGGTTATTTCGCTCCCCAAATGCGCGTGAGACTTGCGCATTTGTACCCACATAAAAAATAGTTGTGAGCGCAAAAAGAAACATCCAGCAGCTCATACCAAGCCCGAGTGCCACGATATTATGCTTTGTAACTTCAGAATCTGGCGAAATATGGGCAATAAAATACATTCCTATGGCGATATTAGCAATATCAAGTAAAGAGTTTCCTCCAGAGGGCAAAGCAATACTTAGAATCTTGTGGAGACGTTGTTTGAAGTTATATATCATATAGATTCTTTATAGCTTTGGTGCGCATTGGCAGCAAGGCGTATATTTGGCAATAAAACGCATAATGTGTTGGTATGCAGGATTTGTTTTATGGGAATCTTGTTTGTTTGATTTGTAAATGCTTTGATGTAAGATTTCAAAGCCTCTTTGGGGGGTGAAGATTGCCTCAAGCTCCCCTGCATACAATGCCTTATCATTGAGGGGTTGATGAGAGGTTGTGTCAATAAAAGTTTCAAAAATGAGCATAGCATTGGGTTTAAGTGCATTGATTATAGAATCAAAAAGATTTCTATCAAGGAAAAAGCTATCAAGTATCACATCATAATGTGCCTGCGGTAGCTTAAAAGTATCCAAATCTGCCAAAATAGGCGTGATATGGGGGATATTTGTAAGGTTTTTTAATGCGACAGAGGATATATCAAGTGCATCAACTTCAAAGCCCATTTGGGCTAGAATCTTAGAATGTCGTCCATTGCCGCAAGCAATATCAAGAGCTTTTAAAGGTTGAGAATGGGCAAAAGAAAAATTGCGCTCAATTTCCTCACACGCTTGCAATATAAATGGACTTGGCTCATTGGGCATAAAATTTTCTTGATACCGAGCATTCCATTTGAGCGCATCTTCTTGCATTCAATATCTTTATAGCAAGTATTATACAAGTGAAGGGAATTTTAATTTACCACCGCCGAGAATATGCAAATGCAAATGTGGCACTTCTTGCCCACCATCAGCGCCGATATTGGTAATGATTCTATATCCGCTTTTATCAATTCCTACTGATTTGGCGACTTCTTGTGCAAAGCCACATAACTCTCCTAAAAGTTTAGAATCCGCACAATCAAAATCTTTTACGCACACTTTGGGAATAGCAAGGATATGCACAGGAGCTTTGGGATTAATATCGTAAAAAGCAAGGAATCGCTCATTTTCAAGCACTTTTTTGCAAGGAATCTCACCTGCTACAATTTTTTCAAAAATTGTTTTCTCTGCCATATTTGCTCCTTAAAGCCTCTATTTTATGATAATTTGATAAAAAAGAACTGATATTATAACTTTTAAACCTGAATAGAATCTATAATATGCTACAATGCCGACTTATTTTATATCGCTTATGCTGCAAGGAAGGAAAGATATTGAAAACACAAATGCAAGAGATAATGACACGATTAGAGCAAGTAGATAATCTTAATGATTTAGAGCGTTTGCGTGTGGAAGTTTTGGGGAAAAAGGGCATTTTAACCCAGCAATTCGCACTCCTTAAGAATCTTGAGGGCGAGACAAAAAAAACCTTTGCTAAAGGGCTTAATACAAATAAAGAAGATTTTGAAAAAATGCTTGAAAGCAAGAGAGAGAGCCTACTAAAAGCACAGATGAACGAGAATCTCGCCAAAGAAGTGGTTGATGCAAGTTTATTTACAGCCTTGCACCCAAAGAGCAATGGACACCCCATTTATCAGACAATGGATAGAATCATTGATTTTTTTGTGAATATGAACTTTTCGATTCAAACCGGACCTTTGGTAGAAGATGATTTTCATAATTTTGAAGCGCTCAATCTCCCTGTATTTCACCCAGCAAGGGATATGCAGGATACTTTTTATTTTAAAGATTCAATGCTCTTGCGCACTCACACCTCTCCTGTGCAAATCCGCACTATGCAATCACAAGATATTCCTATTCGTATGATAGCTCCGGGTAGCGTTTTTAGGAGAGACTATGATTTGACGCATTCACCGATGTTTCATCAGGTTGAAGGCTTAGTGGTTGAGCAGAAAGATAAAATTAGTTTTGTGCATCTTAAATACATTTTAGAGGATTTTTTGCATTATATGTTTGGCGATGTGAAAATCCGCTTTCGCTCAAGCTTTTTTCCCTTTACAGAGCCAAGTGCAGAGGTGGATATTAGCTGTGTCTTTTGTGGTGGTAGTGGTTGTAGAATATGCTCTCACACAGGGTGGCTGGAAGTATTAGGTTGTGGTATTGTGAATCAAAAAGTATTTGATGCTGTGGGTTATAAAGATGTGAGTGGATATGCTTTTGGGCTTGGCGTAGAGCGATTTGCTATGCTTATCCATCGTGTAAATGATTTGCGTAGCTTTTTTGAGACAGATTTACGTGTATTGGAGCAGTTCTAATGATTTTTTCAAAACATTTATTATCGCATTTTGTTGATATTTCACATCTTGATATTGAGCAGATGTGTATAAGATTAAGCAGTATGGGACTTGAGGTAGAATCTGCATATCCAGTGGAGATACCCCAAAAGGTTGTTGTAGGCAAGGTGCTTTCACTCACGCCTCACCCCGATGCAGACAAACTCAATGTATGCAAAGTGAGTATTGGCTCACAAGAGTTACAAATTGTATGTGGAGCAAGCAATGTAAAAGCTCATCAATATGTTGCTGTGGCACTTGAGGGGGCAGTAATACCTCATACTAAAAATGGTGAGATGGTGATTAAACAAACAAATCTGCGCGGCGTAGAGAGTTGTGGAATGTTGTGTTCTAGCACAGAGTTAGGTTTGCCAAAAATCAATGATGGAATTATGGTGCTTGATAGCACAGCTGGAAAATTAGAACTTGGCACTGAATTAAGCAATCTCTCTCTTTTTAATGATTATGTGATTGAAGTAGGAATTACTCCTAATCGCGGTGATTGTTTGAGTGTGCTAGGTATCGCGCGCGAACTTGCTACAAGCTATGATTTGCGTCTGAAACACGAAGTAGATATGGATAATGTGATTACGCTTGGTTTGGGCAGGGTATTGCAGATTCTTTCTGATGAAAAAATTGAAGCCCATTTACTCTATCGTGTGATTGAAGTCAAACAGGCTTATCTTCCTCTTGATATTGCACTTTGTCTTGCGCGCAATGGGAGTTTAGTTGATGATATTATGTGTAATTTTTTAGAATATGGCACTTATATGACAGGCGTTATCCTCAATGCCTATAAACTCTATGATTGCGAGAATAAAGATATTATTCTTGATAATGGTTTAGTCGCACAACTTAGAATCAAAAAAGATGAGAATGGCTTAGGAGCAGTCTTTGCTCGCCAAAAACTTTCTGTAATTGGCGTATCTTATGGTGAGCGACATTTTGGGACACGTTCTGAAATTTATATTATTGAAGCAAGTTATGTGAATCCTACTCTGATTGCCAAAGGTCTTTATGAACACGGAATAAAAGGCGATGCACAGCTGACTTATCGTAGCACAAGGGGGAGTAATCCAAATTTAGAGCAAGGCATTGACTTTTTATGTAGAAAAATGGTGCTCGTTTCTGATGCGCTTGTGTATTCTGGCTCACACAATGTTATTCAAAATATTGATGAAATTACGATTAAGACGACATTTAAAGCTATTAATCAAATTATAGGTATAGAACTTGATAAGGAAGAGATAGCTACTATTTTAAAACGATTGAATTTTAAGCTTGATGCGACTTGTGATGAGAATTTTTTTATGGTTACTGTGCCAAATTATCGGCACGATATTCAAAGCATTCAAGATGTGGCTGAAGAGGTGCTTAGAATCTATGGCATTGATAATGTTTCTTCTGTGCCTCTGCTTTGCTCCCAATCTCATAATATCAATAACACATATTTTACTTACAAAAACACGCGCAAACTTGCCTACGGATTGATTGCCTACGGATTTGTAGAGTGTATTCATTATGTGTTTGCTTCTTCGCAAAATTTGGAGAAATTAGGTTTTATGCGACTTGATGAGGATTTGGAATTGCTCAATCCTATCACAAACGAGCTTGATACACTTCGGACAAGCTTGCTTCCAGCTATGCTTGATTCGTTAAAACGCAATGAAAATCTTGGCTTTAAAAATATTACACTTTTTGAGATTGGAAGTGTGTATAATGCAAAACGAGAGGAAAAAAGTAAGCTTGCACTTGTCGCGAGTGGCTGTATGCAAGATGAGTGTTATCCCCATACCAAAGCTGCTAAATGGAATCTTTTTGCTTTTGGAGCTATATGTCAGAGTTGTGTAGGAGATTTGAGCTTTAGAAATATCCGTGATGAAGTGAATGCAAAGGAACTTTTAAATCGTTTTTGTTTTGCCGATGAGAGATTGCTTCACCCCTATCAAAGCGCATTTGTTTATCAAAAAGACAAGCCCATAGGCGTGATTGCCAAATTGCACCCACAAGTTGCTATTAATATGGATTTAGGTGAAACATTTATATGTGAAATTGAGCTTGATATGAGTGATTTTTCTTTGTCTCAAGCCTATGAATTTTCAAAATATCAAAAATCTACGCGTGATTTGACAATTTTGATTGATAAAGATATTCCTTTTTATCGTGTGCGTGAGATTCTTATGGAAGCTCAAATCACTTATGTGAAAAATATTTATCCTATTGATGTGTATTATGATAAGAGTTTGGGAGAAAAAATGGCATTAAGCATACGCGTGGTGATTCAATCTGATGAGGGCACATTGCAAGAAATGCAATTAGTGCAAGCAGTAGAATCTGTGCTTGGTATTTTGGTGCGCGAATTTGACGCGTCATTACGCACTTAGCTGTATTTATGATAATTTAAACAAAGGATAGTCAATGCAAAAAAAATTACCTCATATTACAACTGAAGATATACCTTTATTGCAAAAAATGTCGCACACACTAGGGTTTTTGTGCGCAGATATGGTGCAAAAGGCAAATAGCGGACACCCCGGAGCACCTATGGGACTTGCAGATATTGCAAGTGTGCTACATTTTCATATTAATCTTGCGCCCACACAAGCTCAATGGTTAAATAGAGATAGAATCATCTTTAGTGGAGGACACGCAAGTGCGCTTGTGTATTCGCTCCTTCATTTATGGGGGTTTGAGGTAAGTATGGCGGATTTACGCTCTTTTAGGCAGTTAGATTCTAAAACGCCCGGACACCCTGAATTTGGTCATACTCAAGGTATTGAGATTACCACAGGTCCCCTTGGACAAGGTATAGCAAATGCAGTGGGTATGGCAATGGCAAGTAAATATGCACAAAATCTCTTTGGACGAGAAATCATTTCGCATAATATATATTGTTTGTGCGGTGATGGAGATTTGCAAGAGGGGATTAGTTATGAAGCAGCTTCTTTGGCTGGACATCACGCTCTTTCAAATTTGATTCTTATTTATGATAGCAATCATATCACAATAGAAGGTGATACGAAACTTGCGATGAGCGAGGATATTGCTAAACGTTTTGAAGCGCAGGGTTGGGAAGTTTTAAGCTGTGATGGACACGATTATATGGAGATTCATAATGTGCTTAGTACTGCTAAAACTTCTTCAAAGCCAACGCTTATTGTTGCTCGTACTATTATTGCCAAGAATGCCCTTAGCCTTGAGGGTAGCCATAAAGCACACGGCGCACCTTTAGGCGAGGAAATTATCACCGCAGCAAAGCAAAAGCTCTCATTTCCTACACAATCTTTTTATATTCCTGATGATGTGGCACTTGCTTTTGGCACGATGAAAGAACGCGGTGAGCTAAACTTTGCACAATGGCAGAAAAATTATGAGAATCTCCCTCAAATTGCAAAAGAGCGGCTTGATAAAATGAGAGAGCCCGATGTTTCACAGATTGTTTATCCACAATTTACGCTTGGTGAAAGTATGGCTACACGCGTGAGCAATGGAAAGATTTTAAATAGCATTTCTCAAGCACTAGAGGGATTTATTGGTGGAAGTGCAGATTTAGCTCCATCAAATAATACACAACTTCAAGATGAGGGTGATTTCCCACAAGGTAAAAATTGGCATTTTGGTATCCGAGAACACGCAATGGGTGCAATTTGCAATGGTGTCGCAAATTATGGTTTATTTTTGCCTTTTTGCGCGACATTTTTTGTTTTTAGTGATTATATGAGCCCAAGTGTGCGCATAGCAAGCCTTATGAAAGCAAAAGTGTATTATATTTGGACACACGATAGTATCGGTGTGGGTGAAGATGGTGCGACACATCAGCCCATTGAACAATTAAGTCATTTTAGGGCAATGCCAAATCTCCTTGTTTTTCGTCCTGCTGATGCAAATGAGAATGTTGCTTGTTGGCAGGTTGGTTTGGATTCTAGGCTACCTTGTGCTTTTGTGCTTAGTCGTCAGAATCTCACTGTTATTATGGAATCTACCCCTGCGTTAAAAAATCAGGTGCAAAAAGGCGGCTATGTATTGCGTTCGCGTGAGAATGCAGCTATTACTCTTATGGCGAGTGGAAGTGAAGTAAGTCTCGCACTTAAAGCGTGTGAAACACTAGAAGATTTGGGAATCAAAGCACAGGTGGTAAGTGTGCCTTGTCTTGATTTGCTTTTACAACAAGGTAAAAGTTATATTTTGGAGATGTGTGGTAAGAGTAAGATTCTTGCTATTGAGGCTGCAAGGGGCTTGGAGTGGTATGCGGTGGCTGATGAAGTGATTGGTATGCAGAGTTTTGGAGCTTCAGGGAAAGGCGAAGCCCTCTTTCATCATTTCAATTTTAATAAAGAACATATTATAGCAACAGCACAAAAGCTGATTCAATCTTAAAGATTACAAAAGGCACAATATGGGCAGAGAATCTACCCTTTATGTATATAGTTCTCATCGTTCTTTAATGCAAGATAGCAACGAAGGAGAAATTTTAGTCCCGAGTATGATGATGGGAGATTTTTTTACACAGCTTAGTATTATTGATGGGTATAGAGCATTGCCACGCAGTATGCGCTTACCTCTTGTTATGAGTGTATTAAAAGAATGTGCCTTTGAGCTTGAGAGAGCAAAATTTATTTTTGAAAAGAGTTTTTTAGGATTTTTGGAAACCTCTAACTTTTTATTTGATTTTTTTGATGAAATCGCTCAATCACAAATACAGATTAAAGATATTCCATCGTGTGATATTTATAGCGATTATGCAGACCATTTGTATGTGTTGGAATGGTTGGAAAATCGCTATAAAGAACGACTTTTTGAATTGAAGTGTTATGATGGACATATTCTCCCACCGCAAGCCCAGCCCCGCTTTAATGAAGCATTTGTGCGACATTTTGAATGTATTGAAATTTTTGTAGAGGGGATTATAAGCCCTGTTCATCAGGCAATGCTTGTAAATGCGGCAAAAATAACGCCTATAAAAGTGCATTTTTGGGTTGATGAATATAATATTTCTTTGCCTTTTTTGCCCTCATATATTTTAATGCAATGTAAGCCGTTTTTTAGATATAGCGCAGAATTAGACACAGGAAAGATTCTGCAATTTACGCCTATTCCACCTTTGGGGAAGATTGAAGCTTTTAGTTTTGCTTTGGGCATATCGCAAGTGGCATTAGTGTTTGCCAAGATTGATGAATGGATAAAAAATGGTGTGCAAGAGCAGGATATTGTGATTATTGTGCCAAATGAGAATTTTGCTCAATATCTTTTTTTGCTTGATAGGGCGCATAATTTAAATTTCGCAATGGGTGAGGATATATCACGCACTAAAGCTTACAAGTATCTCCAAGATTATATTGCTCAATCAAAAAATACAGCACATATTCCGTGCCCTTATGCCCAAGTATGTGAGGATATAGTATCTTTGCTCACACACTTAGAAGATAGGCAAAGCAAAAGAGTGCGCGAGTATGTAAGTGAGATACTCTTTATGTGGGAGAATCTAGGACTAAAAGAATGCACACATACAGAGATTATTGAGTTATTGTTAGAAGAGCTGAAGCGATATAGCATTGATGATGTAATGGGCGGGAAAGTCCGAGTAATGGGTGTTTTAGAATCAAGAGGTTTTGCATTTAAAAAGGCTGTGATTGTAGATTTTAATGAAGGTGTAATACCCAGCAAACAAGAGAGTGATTTATTTTTAAATTCTGCTTTACGCCAGAGGCTTAAAATGCCAACTATGAGGGATAAAGAGTGCCTCCAAAAACATTATTATTATGGCATTTTTGGCACTGCTGATGAGATAGCAGTAGCGTATGTGTCAAATGAAAATAATCACCCAAGCTTTATGCTTGAGGAATTAGCACAAAAGAGTGTAGTGGAATATAAAAATGGAGATCATTTCTTTACATTGCTTCCGCAAGGAAGAAAACTAGAATATTATGAAGATGAAATAAGCGGGTATCTGCCACGCACTCTAACACCCAGCAAATTAAAAGTGTTTTTAGAATGTCCAAGGAGGTATTATTATCTTTATGAAGAGCGTCTTAGCGAACTTCCTTCTTTGCAAGAGAGTGCTTTTATGGGAAATCTTATCCACCAATGTTTAGAATCTATCTATAAGCCATATATAGGAAAAAAGGTAATCTTAGATGAAAAAGCACTTTATCAGAGTGCGCAAGTATGGCTAGAACAATGGTTAGAGAATGAAAATGCAAAAAATCCAAAAAGTGCATTGCAAAGCGCACATATTGAGTGGCTCAAATGTGAATTAAAACGATTTTTTACTTTTGAGAATGGGCGCGAAGTAGAAATCTTGCAGCTTGAGGGAGAAAATATGAAGGCTTTATATGGTGATTTTATCTTTTATGGACGACCTGATAGAATCCAAAAAGTTGGCGAGTATATAGAAATCATAGATTATAAATATCGTCAATCCTTTAAGGTGCAAAGTGTGCAAAAGAGCACAGATTTTGCACTTATTGTGTATATGCAGGCATTTAAAGCTCATTATCCTCAATATGCTCATTTGCCAATAAGTGCGTGGTATTGGGATATTAGAAGAGGTGAGAAAAAGGAGGAAAATAATCAAAAGAGTGATATTCTTCTTCAAAAGCTATCTTGTATGAAAGATAAGGTTGTATTTGCTAAGAGTGAGCAGCGCTCAAACTGCCGATATTGTGAGTTTGTGGAGTTGTGCGATAGAGACTAGAATAAATCAGCTTAACCATTTATGAGCAATTTTTGTTAGTGCAGCAGTGTTATCGCTTGCAAAAAATTGTAGTGATTTCAATGCATAATGTGAGGTAAGGTGCAAGTGCGTTTTTAAATATTCTACAATGGCTTCACCCGAATGGATAAGCATACTTTGATGATTAAAATAACAATCAAGTGCTGGTGCAATAAGTGGAAAATGTGTGCAGCCTAATATTATGGCTTGAGGAGGAGTTGTGATTGAGGCAAAATAATGATGAAATATGCTCTCAAGCACTGCCCCTTCAAGCAATCCTTCTTCAACGATGGGCACAAAAAGCCCTGTGGCAAGACTTTTAAGATTCCAAAAACCTATATTGCGTAGCTTTGTTTCATATTCGCCGGAATTAATTGTTGCGCGTGTGGCAATGATGAGAATTTCAGAATCTGTATCTTTAAGATTATTTTGCACTGCCAATACACCCGGCTCAATCACACCTACGATAGGAATCTTACTCTGTTTTTGCATCTCTTGTAGAGCGTAGGCACTCACGGTGTTACAAGCAACGATGAGAATATCAATATTATGAGGCGCAAAAAACTCAAGTGCTTGAAGTGAGAATTTGATAATTGTTTGTTTGTCTTTGACACCATAAGGCACACGCGCAGTATCGCCATAATAAATGATGTCCTCAAAGAGTTTTGCATTAATAAGGCTTTTAAGCACACTTAAACCACCCACACCACTATCAAACACGCCTGCTCGCATATATCTCCTTATTCTTGGCTATTCATCATATTTAAAAACTCTTCATTATTCTGTGTTTGTTTCATTTTTGAGTAAATGAAAGTGAGTGCTTCAATATCGTCCATTGTGTGCATTACATTGCGTAGCATCCATACTTTTGTAAGATTATCTTTGCCAAGCAGTAAATCATCTTTACGCGTCCCACTTTTGAGCACATCAAAGGCTGGGTAGATTCTGCGATCAGCAATAGAACGCGCAAGGACAATTTCACTATTGCCTGTGCCCTTAAATTCTTCAAAGATAACTTCGTCCATTCTTGAGCCTGTTTCAATAAGTGCAGTAGCAATGATAGTAAGACTACCGCCTTGTTCAATATTGCGTGCTGCACCAAAAAATCGTTTAGGTTTATGCAGGGCATTTGCATCAACACCACCACTTAAGACTTTACCGCTTGAGGGAGTAGCAGCATTGTATGCTCGGGCAAGACGCGTGATAGAATCAAGCAGGATTACCACATCTTTGCCCATTTCAACTTTTCGTTTAGCACTTTCAATAACCAAATCTGCCACGCGAATATGATTTGTCGCTGGCATATCAAAAGTAGAACTAAAAACTTGTCCCTTCACACTTCGTTCCATATCAGTAACTTCTTCTGGGCGCTCATCTACAAGTAAAACCATTAGTTCAACATCGGGGTGATTTTTTGCAATGCCGTGAGCTAGTTCTTTCATCAGCTCTGTTTTTCCTGTGCGTGGAGGAGCGACTATGAGTGCGCGTTGCCCTTTGCCAATGGGGCTAAAAAGGTCAAGCATACGCCCTGTAACCTTGCTTGATTCATATTCAAGCTTGAGTTGTTCTTGTGGAAACAAAGGAGTAAGATTATCAAAAAGTGGGCGATTTTTGTTTTCTTCAAGCGACATATAGTTAATCGCTTCAATTTTAAGGAGCGCGTAATATCGCTCTTGGTCTTTTGGTGCGCGCACTTGTCCTGTTACAATATCACCATTACGCAAAGCAAAACGGCGGATTTGTGATTGTGATACATAAGTATCATTTTGAGAATCCGCAAGGCTTTCGGTTAATGCGCGCAAAAAGCCATAGCCTTCATTTGTAATATCTAAAATACCTGAAAAAAGAATATATCCACCTTGATTCACTTGAGCTTTGAGAATCTCAAAAATCAAATCTTGTCGGCGATAGTCGCTTGGATTTTCTACTCCAACTTCTTCAGCAATATTGATAAGCTGCTTAATGCTTTTTATACGCAAATCTTCAAGCTGATAGCCTTCCACAGGTGTATGAGTTCGTTTATTGTCTGCCATAAAATTCCTTAGCCAAAGAGAAGATGTTAAGAAGTTCAAGAAGTCTTAGAATCTAAAATAGCTTAACTTGATTCTAAAGCTTACTCTAAAGAAGTTCTTGTTGTAAAAGATTGAAATGCAGATTCTAATCAAAACTTCCTTGGAAGTCAAGAGTTAGCCCTCATTTTAGTTCATACTATTTTTAATATTTTGGTCTAAATCAGGGTGAATTTTATAAACTTTGTTTTTAATCTTGATGAGAATTCCTGTATCAATAAGTTGTTTAAAAGTCTTTACAATGGTTGGTTTGCTCACGTGCAAATGTGCAATAATATCTTCATAAGAGCCATAGAATATATTATCTTCATCACAATTTGCTAAAAGAAATTGAATAATGGCGATTTTCTTGCCACCTACAAAGGTAGAAATGGCATTGATAAGAAGATTTTTAGAAGCAATTTCATCAGCTTGCAAAAATGGTAAAATAGCTTTATTAAGCGCGTGGAGGAGTTCTTCAATATTAATTGGTTTAAGAATATATCCATCTACACGTAAGCGAATAGCATCAAGAAGATATTTTGTCTCTGTATGCGCAGTAGTTATCACTACGGGCACATCTGGGTGTGTATATGAGTTGCGAATAGCATTAATAAGTTCAATACCATTCATTTTTGGCATAAGAATATCTGTTACAACCAAATCAACTTTATGAAGTTTAAAAAGATTGAGAGCTTCTTGTCCATTTTTGGCTATAAGTAAGCGTCCTACATAATCTCCAAGCACCATATTTGTAAGATTGGCTGTGTCTGTATCATCTTCGGCATACAAAATGGTGAGTTTGCTTAGTGCATCAAGATTCATAATTATCCTTTTGTATTGGTATGTGAATGGTAAATTCTGCTCCAAAATATTGGTTGCCCTTACCCCATTGTGTATTAGATACGCTTATTGTGCCATTGAGTTGGCGCTCAATGATTTGTTTTGCCATATAAAGTCCTACACCTGTTCCAACTGACTTATGTTTGGTGGTAAAATATGGTTCAAAAACTTTTGATTTATCTTCCAAATCAATGCCTCCCGCATTATCTCTCACACAAAGAATAATATTATATCCTAGCTTATCTAATGAAATTTCTATGAGTGGATTCTCAAAGGATTTATCATTTTGATTTTTGAGTTTAAGCGCATCAATGGCATTATTGACAAGAATTAAAATTATTTGAGTAAAGGAATTTTGGTAACCAAGCATACTTGCATTTTGTGCATTAGGGCTTACATCTACCTCAATATGAATAAGATTCTCTTTGAGTTGAGCCTTAAGGAGTTCAATAGAATCCCAAATGCTTTGGGAGAGCTCAAAAAGTTCCTTATTTGTTTCTGGGTGAAAAAAATTACGGAAATTTTCAATCGTATTTGACATTTCTGTGGCGATTTTCATACCATATTGTGTTTGTTGGGTTATAAATTCGTTGTCAAGTTTTTTTTGCATTGCTCTACTCTTGAAACTTTGGATAAGTATCATTAGTGAATTAAGCGGTTGTCGCCATTGATGGGCGATATTTTGTATCATTTCCCCCATAGAGGCAAGCCTAGCTTGTTGATACATAATCAAATCTTTTTTGCGGTTTTGCTCAACTTCATACTCTATTGATTTTTGGAGATTTGCATTAAGCGATTGGAGTTCTTTGGTTTTTGATTGCACAAGTTGCTCTAAAAGTAAGTGATTGGTATTAATAGATTGTCGGATAGAAAAGGCAAGAATGATGATTGTTGTAATGATGATAAGCATAAAGACTGCAAGGATAACAAAAGTATTGGTATAAAGTGAATCTGTGATTTTTTTGCCATAAAAATCAATATCAAAAGAAATAAGAAATTGCGCTTCAAGCAGCGAGGAAATATCCTCTCCATCATCAATAAAGGCTTTATCAATAGATTCTATAAGCGCATTTTCCTCAGAGAGCAGCCTTTGAATCTGCTGATAATAGTGCATTTTAAAAGTCTTAGCATACCACTCACGCAAATGGCTAATAGCAGAATCTTTGTCTTTTGCGAGATTATAAGCTTTGTATTGTTCCCATATTTCAAGGAGTTGTGGGAGAATCTGGTCGTTTTTGTGTGTCTCATATGCTTTATTTAATAAGGTAAGTGTATACATATTTTGACTTTGCGATGAGTTAATATCAAACTCATTTTTTATCCCTATAAGAGCAAGTAAGCCCACACTTGCTATAAGTGTGAATCCAATGATGATAATCCATACCAAAATAGTTGTTTGTGTTTGAAAAGAAATTTTATCAATAAAGTGAGTAATGGTATTTTTCATATAAGCTCTTTTGCATTTGCTATGGCATCGGCAAGGGCGCGTGAGAGTAAGTCATATTGAACAAAGTATGTTTGGTTTTTTTTGAGCGCATAGTTGATTTGTTCTCTTAGCCTCTCTTGCATTTCAAGGAGCTTTATTTGCTCCTTGCCTAAAGCAGCAAGATTTTTTTGGGTATTTTCTATATGTGCAAGCATATGGGACTTATGAAGTATGAGGGTATTAATTTCATTTGTAACAGCTTCTATGCGTGCCTTTGAAGCTCTTTTATCTACAAGCAGACGCAATTCTTTGTTTTTAGATTCTAAAAGTTCTTGGTAAGACGATTCTTTTGTAAGCGTATCTTTTTCTTCAATATCATTTTGTTGTATTTGGTTGTTGAGGGTATGAATTTGCTCTTCAAAATTATCTGAACGTTTTTGCATTTGGGCTATATCAAATTCTACGGCTTTTTTATTTTTCAAACATTCTTTAATCAGTGGTATAGTCCAAGGATTGCCATTATTATCGGTGATAAGAGGCTTTTTGAGAATCTTGCCCCTTAATTCAATAGAGCCTCCATTATAAAACTCAACAAAGGCAATGGCATTTACATTATCTTTTGCACATAGCTCTAAGAGTTCCTTTGCTACAACTTCAAACATAACCCACGCGTATTTTTGAGTTATATACATACAATAAATACTCTTTGCTAAAGAATCTATATGATGTATGTGTAAGCTTTCAATATATATGCGTAATTTTTGGATAGCAAAAAACTTAAAGTTTTTATTAAAACCTAAATTGTCAATACGTTTTAAGTCAATATCTTTTTGGAGAATAAGAAGTGTATTTTGGACAATAAGAGATTGGACATTTGTCATAGAGAGTGCATTATCAAGCACGATTCTATCTTCATTGCTTAAGACATTTATATGGGAATTGCAATTGATTTGGCGGATTTCATTATTGATTTTTACGCTTTCATAATCAAATTTAAAAAACTTAATGTTGCCATCTTTAAAAAATAAGGCATCACGCGCCTGTATGCCAAATACATTGCGCAAAGCAATTTTTATCATTTCGCGCTTAGTGCTTTGGGCATTTAAATCAAGTGTTGTATCCACAAAATCTAAGAGTTCCTCAAAATCTTCCTTAGAGGGTTCTTGTTTATAAAGTGTGAATTTATGCTTTTTTAAAAATTCACAAATGCGCTGCACATAAAGATTGTGTGTGCGGTTTTTGATATGTGTTATCACTTGAAGTTGTTTTTTGTCATAATGCACAAAAGCGCCCAAACCACATTGATTGTAAAAATGTAAAATTGCCATACGAATTTCACTCTCCATCATTGGATTTGCCTGTATTAGAGCAAAAAGCTGCTCTTGACTCTGTGCTTTAGAATCTACAATGCGCTCACAATCATTAAAGCTCTTTTGTAAAATGCCTAGAGCCTCATCATATACTGCGCTTAAAGGATGAGTATTATTCATACTTTTCTCTTTTTAAGCATTTACACGATTTTTGCGCGAAAGCACACTATTAATTTGCTCTTGTGAAGCACTTTTAAGAGATTCAAAGCTGCCAAAGTAATCTAAAAGTTTTTTAATCTGTGCTTGAGTATAGTGTTTTCCCATCATTTGTGCCCTTTGTATATCTTTTTGTTTCTTATAGCGGTGATAAGTGATAGCATAGCGATGCACTTCATCACGGAGTTTTTGAAAGAATTGTAGTCTTTTATCATTTGGTTTTAGTTTAAACTCTGCATTTTTGCTTCGCAAAATATCAAAAGCATTACCTTTTGCACGATATGCTTTGGCATTATGCTTCATTTTGGCAATCGCTAAGACTTCAACATTTGCTCCCGCACTTTTTAAAATATCAAGCGCAAGATTAATTTGTGCTCTGCCTCCATCAAGCAACCATAAAGCAGGCGGGGGATTAGAATCAAAGCTTTGAGCTCGGCGCATAAGCATTTCGTGCATTTGGTTGTATTCATCACTTGCGCTAAGCTGATACCGCCGATATTTAGAGCGAATAAAATCACTATTTTCATATACTATCATACCGCCCACATTATGTGTGCCGCTATGATGAGAGGTATCAAAAACTTCAATGGAGTAAGGTATTTCACGCAATCCGCACAGCTCTTTAATCCCTACAAGCGTGGAGAGCGTATCATTTTGTTGGGTATGTAATCGTCCTATTTCAAGGGCATTTTTATGCGCAAGCTGCAGCAAGTCTTTTTTTGTGCCTCTTTGTGGTTGGACAATTTTAAGAAAGCTACGCGTTTGTTCTCTTAAGAGTTGTTGCAAATGTGGCAAGTCGGGAAAATCAAATGGAGGAATAAGAATCTCTTGGGGCACAAGTGGCATTTGAGTTTTGTAATGATTGAGCAAAGCTTGAGTGTAAAGTTGGGGAAGATTGTGAGATTGTATATCTTCGTGCAACAATATAAAATCACTTGAGATAATGCGCCCATTGCGGATAAAAAGCATCATTAAAATATGCGTATGTGGCGGTGTATGAGATTTTTTGTGAGCATTATGGGAATCTTGTGAGTTTCTCAAGCAATCTTGCTTTTGCAGCACGAATACATCATAATCCCCACTCCTCATATCAATGATAGATTGGTTTTTCATTTGTGTAATCTTTTGGATTCTATCACGCATTATGGCGGCTTCCTCAAATTGCAGATTGGCAGAGAGAGAGTGCATTTTAGATTCTAGTATTGTCAATAATGTCTTTTTATCCTCAATGAGTGCAATACCTTGCGCAATGGTGTGTGCATAAGTTTGTGTGGAGATTTTATTTTCGCAGGGCGCAGGACATTTGCGAATCTGATGAAATATACAGGCTTTTTTACCTTTGACACAGGATTTTTTCTGCACAAGTGGCAGATTATCATAGAGACTATCAAGTAACTCTCTTGCCCCGCTTACAAAAGGTCCAAAATATTGAATCTGATTTGATTTGAGCACTTGGCGCGTGAGTTCAAAGCGAGGGTAGGGGAGGGATTTATCAATATAAATATAAGGATAAGTTTTATCATCGCGCAAAAGGATATTGTATCTTGGCTTGAGGCTTTTAATAAGTGAGTTTTCAAGGATAAGTGCATCTTGCTCATTATTTGTCAAAAATGTATGAATCCGCGCGATTTGAGATACCATAAGAGCGATTCTTGGGCTAAGATTATTTTTGGGTGCAATATGTCCAGATTCAATGCTAAAATAGCTTTTAATGCGGTTTTTGAGATTCTTTGCTTTGCCTACATAGAGTAGATTATCCTCATCATCAAAAAATTGATAAATGCCAGATTGTGTGGGTAAATCTGCTAAATGTGCGAGGAGATTATAGTTTTGAGATTCTTTATTGCTCATTTTGTGCGTCCCATTGGCGTTTAATACCTAAGCGTAAAGCTTCAATTTTTTCATAAATTTTACTATCTGTTGCACGATTTTCAAAGTTTCCATCAGAATGTTCATAAAAAGTCTGCACACTTGGGAGAGATAAAGGCGGTGGGGCAAGAATATGACTAGGAACATACGCATATACTTTTTCAACACAACTTAGTGTTGGGAAAGATTCTTTATGTTCCTTTAAAGTCTTTATTATGTGTTTATGTTTATAATGGTTAAATTCTACACATAAAGCCTTGTGTTTAAAAGCAAAAAGTAATTGATTATTTTTAGGGACTATAAATAGAATCTGCTCTCTTTCCAAAGGTGTGAGAAAAGTATTTTTAAAGCGTGTAATCTCATCTTGTTGATTGAGTCTAGGTGCTAGAACAGGATATTCTCGCTTAAGATAGGAGCGTATATGACACATATTTTTCATATTATCTGTTATTTTCATTGTGTGATTCTAGCATATTTAGTGTTTATTTTTGTTATAGGTTGCGGATATAAGGCAGACCCATTTTACAAAGAGCCAACAAAGCAGGAGCAAAAAATGCAATCCCAAAATCCCCAAATACACAACAAAAAAGTGCTTTTTTATGGCATAGATTCTACACCTCCACCAAGTGAAGAGCAGGATTGGTAATGGGACAATATGATGTGATTATTATTGGCGCAGGAGTGGCGGGGCTATATTGTGCGAGACATTTGCCTCCTGATTTAAAAGTGCTTATTTTGTGTAAATCTCAACCTTGGGAATGCAATACATTCTATGCACAAGGTGGCATAAGTATCGCTAAAGACGAAAGTGATGTTCCATTGCACATACAAGACACGCTTCTTGCAGGTGCAAAGCTCAATACTTTAGAATGTGTGAATAAACTTGTAAAAGGAAGCAATGAGATTCTAAATGAGCTTATTGCAAGTGGTTTAGCATTTGATAGAGATGAAAGCGGCGCACTGCTCTATGCCAAAGAAGGAGGGCATTCTCACGCGAGAATTGTTCATTCAGGAGGAGATGCCACAGGGCGCAGTCTTCACACGCACCTTATTGATAAACTTCGCACGACATTGTGGAAAAATGCCGAAGTAGTAGATTTACTCATTGAAGAAGATAAATGTTATGGTGTGTGTGTGCAGACAAAATCAGGACTTCATAATCTCTATGCACATCATATAGTTATCGCAAGTGGCGGCGTTGGAGGATTATTTAAATATCATACAAACGCCTATACAATCAGTAGCGACATACACGGCATTATTTTAGAGCATAATCTTGCCTTGCAAGATATGGAAATGTTACAATTTCACCCTACAACCTATATCAATAATCCTCAAGCGCGAAAATATCTCATCTCTGAAGCGGTGCGAGGTGAGGGTGGCATTATCGTTGATAGAGAGGGCAAGAGGTTTTTATTTGATTATGATGAACGAGGAGAACTTGCTCCGCGTGATATTGTGGCGAGAGGAATTATGGATTATTGCTTAAAACATAACCAAGAGGCATTTTTAGATTTAAGTGCATTTACCTATGAGGGGTTTAAAGCGCGTTTTCCTAATATTTATCGTGATTTGAACACTTGCAAGTTGAATATCCCCACAGATAAAATACCTATTTCACCGGCATTTCATTATTCAATGGGAGGTATTTTGACCAATACAGATTCTTTGGTGCAGGGTATGAGTAATTTATATGCAATCGGAGAATGTGCGTGTAATGGGCTACACGGAGCAAATCGCCTTGCGTCAAATTCGCTCCTTGAGGGGCTTGTCTTTGGTAAAAATGTGGCTCAACATATTGTAGAGAATTACACACAAACGCCTATTCGTCACTTTCCTGTATGTGATGAGGTGCTAGAAAAACAAGGCGATAGTAAGCTTAAAAATATATTGCGTGAGATTATGTGGGATAAAGTGGGGATTATCCGCTCTCAAAGTGGGTTAGATTCTGCGCTTGGTGGGATTGAAGTGATGTTAGAATCTCATATCGGGCGTATGTTGCGGTTGCGATTGCTTGTAGCAAAAAAGATTGTCCAATCTGCTCTAAAGCGCAAACAAAGCATAGGAGCGCATTTTAGAGTGGATTGATATTTAGTATGTTCATTATGAGACTTATTTACTTAATGCAGTGGCTTACAAATTTTGAGTAATTATCAATAATCAAGCCACCTTTGCGGAATCCAAGCCCACAAGATTCATAAGCAAAAAAGACATTTGGCTGATAGAATGCGCCATTATGGCTATTGAGCTCATAAAAGGCTTGATATACGGGCTTGTGATTACCATAAATACCGCTTTTAGATTCTATATTTTGCCCTTGCGCGTTGAGAATCTCCACATTAGCTCCCTCGCGCCCAAATGCCCTCTTGCACACTTGTTTGGTATTTGGTAAAGGAGCAAAATCCGCAGGGAGAAGCAATGGGTGATTAGGAAAAAGCTCCCATAGAATCTTTAGCATTCTTTTGCTTTGAAAGAGTAATGTATAGGCGGGATTGAGAAAAATTGTATTATGGTTTTGCATCATTTCGCTCAGTAAAAGCGCGAGTTCAGGCTCATCAATGGCAATATTTTCCCACGGAATGAGTTTAAAAAGAAATTCATAATTCACACCATTATGATTTACACCCTCTGTGGCAGAGAAATGAATTACATCAATAGGCGCAAAATCGCATACAAAGCCAGATTCTTTGGCGATATATTCTAAAAAGCGCGTAGTCGTAACATCTTCGCTAGAATCTGCAAGGCTACAAAAGAGGATTTTCCAACCCTCATAGAGTTCATTAAAGCGTGAAGTATCTTCTTCAAGAGTAATTAAGCGTTTAAAATTTTCACTCAAAGATTCATAAATATTATTAAATTGTCTGTCCTCATCAAGATTATTGTATTTAAGCATTGCCCATTGTAAAAGTGAGCTTTCATAGAGCATAGTTGGTGTATCTGCATTAAATTCAAGGAGTTTAATAGGCACACCATCAAGCCCACCTGCCAAATCAAAGCGTCCATATAAATGCCAATGTATGTCTTCCTCCCAACTTTGTTTAATTGCACCGACAAGGCTTGGCGGAATATCAAGCTCAAAAAATAAATCATTGTTTATCACATATTCTCCAGCCTCTACAAACATATCATAGAGTTCATTTCCTGCCTCATAAAATGCCTCTGCCTCGCTCTCGCTGATTGTTATTAGCTCATCGCTTATATATGCGCTATTATCTACATCAGTATGCCACATTAAGCCCATAGATTCTAAAGTTGTTTTATCAGGGAGTGAGAGAGTGGTAATATCCATAGTGCCTCCTTCAAATATGTAAGATTCTCATAGATTTTAAGAATCTAAAAATTTTGCGATTTTTGCATAAACTGCAAACTCTTCTTGTGATTATCCACCAAAACTTTGTGAGCCTTTGTTTGCGCTGCTTGTATTACTTGAGCTATTACCAAAAAACCCACTTTTGCCACCTGTGCTTTTAGCTCCAGCTGCATTTGGCGTGGATTTGTTAGTAAAGCTATTTTTACTTCGTTCATAGGCTTGAGGTGATTTGTAGTTGCGCTGTGAGTTAGCTTGATAATTAGGATTATTAAAGAGTTTATTGCCAATATAGCTACCCAAAATTGCCCCTGCTGCACTTGCCAAAATCGCTCCACCTAAACCCAATCCACCACCATTTGGATTAGTGAGTTCGCTTGTTCCATTATTGATTTTACTCTCTTCGGCTTTGAGTAACTCATCAATTTCACTTTGTGAGAGGAGTCGCTCTTGCCCATTTTTGTCCTTAAGCATAACGCGCGTTTGCTCGCTTGGATATTCTTCAAGCACCTTATATGTTCCATCGTTTTGTTCTTCAACGATAACAAATGCACCATTTTTTTGGCTATTTTGCAAGGTGCTATTGAGCGCATTATTTTGTCCTGAATTTTGCTCACACGCATTGAGCGCAAAAACAGCCATAACGCCCAAACCTCCAACCATAGCGTAATTTTTAATTCTATGAATATGTTTCATTAATACTCCTTGTGAAATTGGGATATTATACCAAAATTTGAGACTTTTTTTTATGGTGCAAATGAATGTATAAATGGAGCACATCAATGCTTGCAGGCGTGATTCCGCTAATTTCATTTGCTTCAAACAAGCTTTTGGGAGTGAAAATTTTAAGCTTTTCAATCACTTCAAGGCTTAGTCCGGGAATGTTGTCAAAGACAAAATCTCGTGGAATCTCAACTTGTAGCATTTGCTTCATTTGTCCTATTTGTTGCTTTTGTTTTTGGATATAGTCAAAATATTTAGATTCTATAAAAATTTGTTCAATGGCTGAATCGCTCATAGATTCTGTATTTGCTATCCCTAAATGTGTCAAAAGGGCGCGAATATGAGTAGAATCTAATTCTTCACGTCCAATAATATGAACAAGGAGCGTTTTATCGCTAATAGGCGCAAATCCTAATGAGGTAAGCATAGCAAGATTGCTTGATGAGGGTGTGAGATGATGATTTTGCAAATAATGTATTGTCTGTTCAATATGTGTTTTATCTGATGCTATTTGTGCATAACGCGCCTTATCTATTAAGCCAAATTCATACGCATAAGTTCCAAGACGCAAATATGCATTGTCTTCTCTAAGCAAGAGACGATATTCGGCGCGTGAGGTAAAGACACGATAAGGTTCTTTTGTGCCTTTAGTAACCAAATCATCAATCATTACACCGATATAAGCCTCATTTCTTGCAAGGGTAAAAGACTTATTTTGCAAAGAAAGTGTGGCATTAATCCCTGCCATAATACCCTGTGCTGCAGCTTCTTCATAGCCAGTAGTGCCATTAATTTGTCCTGCGAGGAAGAGATTAGCACATTTTTTTGTCTCAAGCGTATGATAGAGCTCGGTGGGTTCAACATAATCATATTCAATCGCATAGCCATAACGCGTAATATGCGCATTTTCTAGCCCTTTAATACTATGAATGAGTGCTTCTTGCACATCAATAGGCAACGAAGTAGAAAGTCCATTGATATAGTATTCTACTGCCTCTTTGGTTTGCGGTTCTAAAAAGAGCTGATGACGACTCTTATCGGCAAAACGATTTACCTTATCCTCAATACTTGGGCAATAACGAGGTCCAACACCCTCAATTTGTCCTGTAAAAAGCGGTGCGCGATGAAAGTTATTGCGGATAATTTTATGAGTATTTTCATTAGTATAAGTTACAAAACAAGGAAGTTGTGTGGGCGAAAAATCTGTTGTTTTGTAGCTAAAATGAGGCGGATTCTCATCTCCATTATGTATCTCAAGGGTAGAAAAATCAATACTTCGCCCATCAACTCGCGCACAAGTTCCTGTTTTTAATCGTCCAAGAGCTAAGCCCATATCTTTAAGTGAAGCGCTAAGATGCTGTGGGCTCATTTCGCCAAATCTCCCATTTTGGAGTTTTGTCTCTCCGATATGCACAAGTCCGCGTAAAAAAGTGCCTGTGGTGAGAATGATTTTTTTTGCGAAATAAGTTTTTCCTATATTGGTTGTTACACCTTTTGCGATGTAACGTCCTTGAGAATCTTGCTCATAAAGTAAAGATTCTACACTTTCTTGAGAGAGCGTGAGATTAGGCGTGTTGAGGAGTATTTGTTTTGCGAAAATGCTATATCTATCCATATCTATCTGTGCTCTTGTGCCACGCACAGCCGGTCCTTTGGAAGCATTTAAGATTCTAAATTGTATGCCGCATTTATCAGTGATTTCACCCATAACACCGCCAAGTGCGTCAATTTCTTTAACAAGATGCCCTTTTCCTAGTCCTCCTATGGCTGGATTACAACTCGCTAAGGCAATATTTTGGATTAGAAGTGTGATAAGATGTGTTTTTGCACCCATTCTTGCGCTTGCAATGCTTGCTTCAACGCCTGCGTGTCCTCCTCCAACAACCAAAATATCATATTCCATAAAATTGTCCTTAAGAATTTTTATGGCATTTTACTCTTATTTGGTTATTTTTGCTACCATCACGCTTATATAAAGCGGAAATTAGATATAATGGCTAATTAAAAATTTTAAGGTTATAGAAAATGAAAAAGAAAGCATTACGTTCCATCGGAGTTTTTTCAAATTTAAGTGAAGAAAGTCTCAATGAGCTTGAGAGTATTACAAAACTGCAATATATTGAAAGAAATGCAATTTTGCATTATGAAGGAGAATTATTGCAATCAGCAAGCCTAATTGCACGCGGCTGTGTAGAACTTTACAGAATGGATAAGAATGATAATGAAATGTTTTTGTGCTATGTAAATAATAAATCTAAGGGAGCAAGGCTTATCAATGCTTTTGGTTCTTTTGAGCCTTATATCGCTTCGGCAAATGTGCGTGGAGTAGAGCCAAGCGAAATTGTATTACTTGATTTAACAAGGCTTGCTCAACTTGTTGCATCTAATATTGAGATAAGCAATGCGCTTTTATCGGAGTTTATGGACAAAGCTATAGTATTTAAAAATTTTATTAACTTTAAGGAAACTTATGACAGCACTTCACGCGTGGCATATATACTCTATAATCAAATAGAGTATTTTAACCAGAAACAAAGACAAGTTATAGCACGTGAATTAAATATCAAGCTTGAGACTTTAAGCAGGATTTTACAAAAAATGTTCCAGCAAGGTTTGATTGCTAAAAATGAACAGAATGATGTCTATATCAAAGATAAAGACGCTTTCATAAAGTTCTATGGAGATGCCAAAATTTCACATATTAAATAATGTATTTACTTGCTCTATGAAGTCCATTGCATCTACATTTGTGCCGTTTATGATAATGCCAAAATGCAGATGCGCACCACTGACTCGTCCTGTATCCCCACTTTTGGCAATTATTTGTCCTCTTTTGATAGTATCCCCCTGCTTCACTTCAAAATCACTTAAATGAAAATATACACTATAAAGTCCTTCTCCGTGGTCAATGACGATTGTTTTGCCAGAGAGATAGCGGTCTTGGACAAGGGCAACTTTGCCATCATTACTAGCTTTTACATCTGTGCCTATGGTTGCACGAAAGTCTGTGCCGCCGTGATAACTTTTGAGCGTGCCATTAAAAACGCGTGCAGTGCCATAAGGGCTCGTAATGACAGAATCTAAAGGTTTTATAAAAGGCTTTTCCCATAAGCGTCCTTTTGTGATGGTGCGATACACTTTGAGCATATCATTTCTTTCTTTTTCAATTCTTTTTGCGATATTATTAGGATAGCTGATTTTATCTTGTGAGACGACAATTTGTTCTTTTTTGTAGTCTTTTTGCAAAATTGTAATTGAAAGTGCAGTTTTATTGCCATCTTTTAGTATTTTTACCTTTTTATCATAATATCCAATAGGAACAAAGGCAATAAATACATCTTTTTGAGTGGGGTGAGAGATAAAATGTAGCGCTTTTTTATCATAACTCAAAGATAAGGGTTTATCACTATGATAAATAAAAGCTGTGCCATTATAGGCAGTATTTGGCTCAAGGGCATAAAGCGTGTTGAAACAACAAAATGCCACAATAAATATGGATACAAAGATTCTTGTGAATAAAAACATAGACGACTCCTAAGATTGTTGCTATTCCCTTTCCTCCATTTAGGAAACTAGATTCTAAAATGAATTATAGCAATTCAAAGCTTAGATTAAAGAATTTTAGGATAAAATCCCGCTTTTGTTAATACAAAAAGAATACTTCTGATTCACAAGGATACACTAATGTATGCAATATTTAAGAATGGAGGCAAGCAATACAAGGTCGTTGAAGGAAGCATTGTTCTTCTTGATAAGATGAATCTTGAGCCAAAGTCAAAGGTTGAATTAAACGAAGTTTTAGCTGTTGTTAATGGGGACAAAGCCAATATTGGCACACCTTTTATAAAAGGTGCAAAGATTGAGGCAGAAGTCATTAATGAAGGCAGAGACAAAAAAGTCGTTACATTCAAAAAACGCAGAAGAAAAGATAGCAAAACAAAACGTGGTTTTAGACGCGATTTTACTCGTGTGAGAATCCTCAAAATTGTGGCAAAATAATCTTTAAGGAGCACATATGGCACATAAAAAAGGTCAGGGTAGCACCCAAAATAATCGCGATTCTGCCGGACGCCGTTTAGGCGTAAAGAAATTTGGTTCGCAATTTGTTCGTGCAGGTAATATTATTATCCGCCAAAGAGGCACAAAAGTGCATCCGGGCGATAATGTAGGCTTGGGCAAAGATCATACGATTTATGCACTTATTGATGGCGTAGTAAGATTCCAACAAAAAGATAAAAATCGTAAAAAAGTTTCTGTAATTCCAGCCTCTTAAGATACTCATCTTAATTGAGATTCTATACATTTTACAAGTTTATAGAATCTTAAATCTCTAGTCTCCATAAATAAACAATAATATAATAGGATTCAAGTTGCTCACCCAAGCTCAATACAAGGATTTAAAATGTTTGTTGATAGCGTAGATATTTTTATTGCTTCTGGTAAGGGTGGAGCTGGTGCTGTGAGCTTTCGGAGAGAAAAATTTGTGATTCAAGGAGGTCCAGATGGTGGCGATGGTGGCGATGGTGGCGATGTATATGTAGAAGTAGATAATAATACTGACACGCTTTCTAAATTTCGTGGCGCGCGACATTATAAAGCGAAAAATGGACAACCCGGTAGTTCAAGACGTTGTAGTGGGAAAAGAGGTGATGATGTCATTATTAAAGTGCCTCTTGGCACACAGATTCTGGACTTTGAAAGTAGGGATATTATCGTTGATATGGATACTTATCCTATGCGTGTATGTTTGCTTAAAGGTGGTAAGGGTGGTTTAGGAAATGTGCATTTCAAAAATGCTGCCAATCAAGCTCCTACTTATGCACAAAGTGGTTTAAGTGGGCAAGAGCGACATATTGCTCTTGAGCTTAAACTTATCGCTGATGTAGGGCTTGTAGGCTATCCAAATGTGGGCAAATCCACCCTTATTTCTGTGCTTTCAAATGCCAAGCCTCAAATTGCTAATTATGAATTTACCACACTTGTGCCTCATCTTGGCGTAATAGATATGGATAATTATAAATCCATAGTAATGGCAGATATTCCCGGAATCATTGATGGAGCAAGTGAGGGAAAGGGTTTAGGGCTAGAATTTTTAAAACATATTGAGCGCACTAAAATGCTTCTTTTTGTGCTTGACCTCTCACGCGAACAAGATATTTTTTCGCAATTTAAAAATCTCTGTATAGAACTTGAAAAATTCTCTATAATGCTTAAAAAGCGTCCTTTTGGGATAGTATTAAGCAAAAGTGATACACAAAATACGGATATGATAGATAATTTGCTGCTGAAACTTAAGCAGCAGTTTGTGAATATGGAATCTATAAGCTTAAAAAAAGATAAGAATTCTAAAGCTTTGGTAAGTTCGGATTTGACACAAGAAAATGCACCTTGCTTCATTATCCCTATTTCAAGCGTAAGCAATACTCACATTGCTCCACTTAAAGCGCTACTTGCTCAATCTCTTGTGGTTTGAAAGGAAAGAATATGTGGATAGCAGGGATTGATGAAGCAGGGCGAGGTTGTGTTTGTGGAGGTTTGTTTATCGCTGGAATCATTGCTGATGAGCAATCAATCACACAATTTGGAGCAAAAGATAGCAAGAAAATGTCATCAAAACAGCGTGAGTGTGTTTATAACGCACTTTTAGATGCTCAAAAGAGAGGTAAAATAGGATTTTATATCGCACAAATTGATGCTTGGGATATTGACAAATATGGTTTAAGTTGGGCTATGAGAAGTGGTATAGAGGAAGTTTTGTCTTATCTTGGCACATATATATTAGAACAGGGTATATTGATGCAAAATCAGCCATTGGATATTGTTATAGATGGCAATACGACTTTTGGAGCGAGTATGCCTACATTTTTAGCCTATAAAGATGTGCGTTTGAGGACTCTCATCAAAGGTGATGAATTAATGCCTATTATTTCGTGTGCATCTATTCTAGCAAAAGTGAGCAAAGATAACCAAATGCGCACACTTGATAGTCTTTATCCGCAATATTTTCTTGCCAAAAATAAAGGATATGCAACTTTAGAACATAAAAAGCAGATTATGGAATATGGATATTGTCCGCACCATCGTAAAAGTTTTAAAATTTCGCTTTGAGCATAAGAGTTTTAATATTAATTAAACTTAAAAGAGATAAAATACAAAATTTTGTAATTAAGACAAATATTTAGGAAGTATAATGTTACCACGTTGGAGTGATGATTTTAGCGTTCATCATCAGATTATTGATGAACAGCACCAAAAGCTTTTTACTCTTGCTCATAGAGCATATAAAGTTGCTAATAGCCACGTTGCAGTCAATGATGTAAAAACTATTCTTATTGAGTTTTTTGATTATATGAAAACGCATTTTAAAGACGAAGAGGAATATATGCAAGCCATTGGTTTCCCTCAATTAGAGGAGCATAAAAAGATACATCGTCAAATCGTTAATGATATGGCAGGTATGGTAAAAAATGTGCATTCAGTAGATGTGATTAAAGAAATGATTGCTACAATCGCAAAAGATTGGCTTTTAACACATATTTTGCAAGAAGATATGCAGATTGAAAAATATCGTAGAAAAGCGCAACAAAACAATCCGATTACTCAACTTCAAAGATTCTATATTTACACTTGTGAGTGTCCGGGCAAAGAGCATAAACTCACGGAAGCGATACATACTTTTGTCAAAAATAGCAAATCAGGTATCCATTGCAAGGAGTGTCATTGCACGATTGTATTTCAGCGTATGTTGGAGTAGAATAAATTAAAAAATGGGAGGGGGATTTATGTTGCCAGAATGGAGTGATGATTTTAGCGTTCATCATCAGATTATTGATGAACAGCACCAAAAGCTTTTTACTCTTGCTCATAGAGCATATAGTATTGCAAACAATAATAAAAGTTCGGCAAATGATGTAAAATCTATTCTGCTAGAGTTTTTTGATTATATGAAAACGCATTTTAAAGACGAAGAACAATATATGCAAGCCATTGGTTTTCCTCAATTAGATGAACACAAAAAGATACATCGTCAAATCGTTAATGATATGGCAGGTATGGTAAAAAATGTGCATTCAGTAGATGTGCTTAAAGAAATGATTGCTACAATCGCAAAAGATTGGCTTTTAACACATATTTTGCAAGAAGATATGTGTTATGAAAAATATCGCGAAGAGCAGCAGAATGTAACTTGCGAAGTGAAATATTGTTATTACACTTGTGGGTGTCCGGGCAAAGAGCATAAACTCACTGAATCTATGCATCTTTTTATTAAAAATTCCTCTCACCCTACAAATTGTCAGGAATGTCATCAACCCATTAAGTTTAAAGACCAACATTAGATTCTATAAATTACTCTTACCTTTATAAGCCAAGTTGAATATCTCGTTTGCCTTGTGTGATGATATTGGCATATTGTTTATAGATTTCTTTATAATTGGGCAAAATGGTATTATTGAGTTCATCAAACCACATCAATTTGAAATTTTTAAAGTGTGTATCGTAATAAGTGTAAATAAGCTCTGCGCGTGGATTTGAAAGCTTAACTTTGCCATCTTGAATCTTTGTGATATGCACACTTCCTAACATACCAATGCGTTTATTTGTGCCTCTTTGCCCAGAGATGAGATTACCAAGTGAATAATATACCAAAGTATCGCCTATCCATTCCGCAGGCTGCACTACGTGTGGGTGCGTACCGATAATCAAATCCACGCCCAAATCTGCTAAAAGCTTCGCATATTTTCTTTGCTCAATGCTTGGTTCAAACTCATATTCAATCCCCCAGTGCATTGATACTATAAGAAAATCTACTTTATTGCGAATGGCTTTTATATCTTTTTCAAGCATTGCCTTTGTATAGATATTTACAAGATATTCTTTGCCTTTTGGCAGTGGAATACCATTTGTGCCATAGGTATAGGCTAAAAGTGCATATTTAATGCCATTTTTTTCCTCAATCTTTGGGCTATTACGTTCTAAAAATGAGCTATAACTTCCTGCAGTGAGAGCAGGTTTTCCCTCCCAATAAGCCAAAGAAGAACGCACAGCTTTCTCTCCTCTATCAAGTGTGTGATTATTGGCAAGAGAGATGAGATTAAAACCCAACGAGAGCATATTATCGCCAAATTCTTGGGGTGAATTAAAGTTTGGATAAGTGCTTAAACCAAGCTTTACACCTCCGAGTATTGTCTCTTGATTATAGAATCTTAAGTCATATTTTTCCATTACAGGTTTAAGTGTGCTAAGCATTGAACTAAAATCATAGCTTCCATCTTCTTGTTTAGCGTCTTTATACACAGAGGAGTGTAACAATGCATCGCCTCCCATAATAAGACTAAGTTCTTTGGTAGCCCCCAAGAGCAAGCTACTCCACAAGCATAAAAGTAATATTGCGCCTAATTTTTTCATTTTTACTCCTTTGTAGATTCTATCGCATTTTTTAGATTTTCAAGTAAGGTGCGGAGTTTGTGAATGTCTTTTTTTCCTGCCTCCCTCTCTATGCCAGAATTAATATCAAGCAAAGTAGGCTTAAGAGTCAAGAAATCTGCAATATTTTGCGGATTAATGCCTCCCGCAACACATAAATATTGCTCTTGCAGTGCGCGTAAAACATCTTTGTTGATACTTTGTCCCGAGCCGCCCCCTTGCGCACTTTTAGAATCTACAAGGCAAAAAACTCCCTCATAATCTTGTGTAAAATCCTCTTTGTGAGTGATATTTTGCACAGGATAGAAACAAAAAAGCGCGTCTTTCAGTGCGCTTTTAGCAAATATATCAGGAGCGAGAGGACTTAATCCGTGAAGTTGAATTGCATCAATATAACCTTGCTCATAGAGGGTTTTTGCTTCATTGAGTGATTGTTTGTCATCATTGACTACTGCTATGCGCAAAATATGCGGATAGAGCTTGTGCAAGGCTTTAGCAATATCTTTAATCCGTTTAGATTCTATATATCGTGGGCTTTGCTTAACAAGGATAAAACCGAGCATATCTATTTTTTCTTGCGCTACCATAAGCGCATCATCAAGGTTTGTAATGCCACATATTTTAAGTAGAGGTTGAGATTGTAGGGTGCGCATACTTAGGGATTCAAATACTTGGCGATAAAAGCGAGGCTTTTGTGTGTTACCAAGTGTAAAGGCGTGTTTGAGAGACTGCAAAGCGGCAGTTGGATTTTTATGTGCAACAAGATAGCTGCCACAAAGTAGTCCATTAAAACCTAAAGAACCTACCACAAAAGCGCAGTGAGGAGAATCTATACCAGATTCAAAGATAACTTTGCTATGGGGAAGTGCATTTTTAAGCGCACAGGCTGCGGGAATATTAATTTCAAAGGTGTGAAGACTGCGCGAATTAATCCCTACAAGTGGTGCTTGAAGTGGAGCAATAAAGTCAATTTCGGCTTGAGTATGCACTTCAATAAGCGGTGTAATCCCAACTTTTAAACACTCCTCATAAATTGCCTTAAAATGCGAGAATCCCTCATTTTCATCAATAAACATTGCCACAATGAGTAGCACCATATCTGCACCTGCACGATAGCTTATATCAATTTCCTCTACATATTGAATAAAGTCTTTGCGTAAAATACAGGCATTGGGATAGGCAGATTTTACAGCCATTAAATCACACAAACTACCCCCAAAATGTCGCTCTTCACAGAGCACTGAAATTGCTCCAGCACCGCCATTAAGATAATCTCCAGCAAGCTTTTGAGGTGATTCTATCGTGCCAATAGCTCCAGCTGAAGGCGAGGAACGTTTGATTTCGGCAATAAAAAAGATAGAATCTAAACGAGGCTTGATTAAAGGGTGGATTCTTTGTTTTGGTATCTCATAGCCAAAATCAAAGCCTTTAAGGGCAATGTCTTGTGAGCGTTGCGTTGTGATTTTGGCTAAAACTTCTACCATAAATATTGTTCCTTATAATATTTAAAGAAGCGATTGTAGCATATTTGAGGTAATCACTTAGAAATAATATGAGAGATTAAGTGTGCCCGAATAGGTTTGAAATGCGATGTGTGAGCGCGAATGAAACACAAAAGCACCAAGAAAAATCTCTTGAGTTAATGGCATAGAGCCACCTAAATGAAAGGTGAATCCAAGTGAATTTTTTGGGCTAAAGCTAAGGTGTGAAGAGCCAAAATATGCATAAAAAGAGGGATTTGTGAGCACATATTGAATCTGCACTCCACCAAAGAGAGAGTGCTGCTTTTTTATATTATATTGCCCCTGTGTGCCAAATACGAGCTGTGGTAAATGAGAAAACCACATAGGAGCTGAAAGTTTAGCAGAAGTAGCATTTGAAATACTAGATTCTCTCAAGCTGCTTTGCATACCAAGGGCATAATCAAATCCCATAAATGACTTTATGTGCAATTTTTCATTTACAATATGAGGCACTCCAAGGTGAGCCCATAAGCCAAGCTCATAATAAGAATAACGCGCTTGAAATGAGCTATTGTTCATTAAGAGATAACGTTTGCTTTTATTAAAAGTCGTGCCAAAATACGCAAGGAGCAAGATTTCTATTTGTTTTAAGGAGATTTTATCATTTATACCGACAAGGAGAGAGCGTGTATTAAAGTGAGTTTGAGAATCTCCAAATGAATGAGTGGCATTCGCAGCTGCATAGGTAGTAAAAACATTAAGATAATGCGCCCCATAAGGTATCTGCGCGTTAAGATTCGCACCATAAAGAGGAGATTTAAGCCAACTGCGTGAGCCATAGGAAACAAAAGGAGCAATATTTACTTTTCGGGGGGGGGGCATTGCCTGAGAAGCTTGAAAAGAGGCAATGTTATGCTGCAACATACTCCAAATATGCAAAGGAGAGGCATAAACAAGCATAGATTCAATACTATCGTTGATATTGTCGCTAAGATGTGAGAGATAATCCCTATTGCCATAAGCATAAATGCTTTCTTGAGCTGTTGTATGAGGGTTATAAAGACTTTCTTCAAGTGCAGTAAGAATATTTTTTGATTGTATTGGCAAAGAATCTCTAAAGGCGTCAATGGCTTGATTATTTTTAGTAAGTGCAATTATCGTCTTATCTAGGTAATGGCTAATTCTCGTGTCTAAAAATTCACTTTTACTTCCATTGAGTAAAACATCTCTATCTTTATCAAGCCTACCAGTTCCCCAATAGCCTGCAATTTTATGATCTACATTGAGTGTTGCTCCTCTAATATGAACTTTTGCTATGCCACGATTAGTTATCCTTCCATCAAGCTGTCCCATTGCCCCATTATGCCAACCTAGAATAAGTGTGTTATTAGCTTCATTGGTTATATCTCCATCAACTTTGATGATTCCGCCATAAACTTGCACACTTGAATTTTGTGTTTTTCCAAGTTCTATTCCTTGTGCATTAATAAGGCTGCCTGTAATATGAATCCTCCCGCCATAGTTTATGAGATGTCCTCCACCCTGACTTGGTGCGTCATTTTGCCACAAGCTTCCTTGCACTAAATCAGCGCGTGGAGTGCCGCCATTGTAAAAATTCCCATTTACTTTGATGTTGCCATAATTCACAAAATGTGAAATGCCAAGACTTGAGAGGTGCGCACTTTGCCCTATGTTATATACATCACCTATAAGTTCTATCGTGCCACTATTATGGAGAGTATTTTGGAATCTTATCGTGCCAGCATCTATAATCATTTGTGCATTATTGTGAATCGTGCCTTGAGAATTTATCACAACAAAATCAGTATTGCTTATGTGAAGTGTAGAGCCATTACCAAGATAAAAATTTGCATTGCGTGAAAAATGCACTTTTGATGAGGGGGCAAATTCACTCGTAGGAATCTTTTGTCCTTTTTGCAAGATAACTTCAAGTGTGGCGCTATCTTCTAGTATCAAGCCACCTTGAAGAGCAAGTGTGTGCAAATTATTCATACTTAAGTTTGAATTGCTCCCTACGCTAAGTTTTTCTATGTAAAATACAGCATTTGTGTGATTTGAGCATAGTAGCGGAGAAAAAGGCAAAATGAGCAAAAACATAAATAAAATGTATTTAAATTGTATCAACTTCGCCCCTCCTTAATGTATGAAATTATGTTATCTTAAAAATAATGCTAAGAAACTTAAATCGTAATATGGGCAAGACAAATTTGATGTTACTAATTTACTCTTAAGTAAGCAAAAAGTTAAATTCTTATTTAAATATTAGATAGGCTTTAAGTTTGAAATATTTAAACTTAAAGGGAATCTAAAAATCTGCAAAGGAGAGTTATGAACAAGATTCTAAGTATAGGGATATGGGCGCTTATATCGCTTTTGGGCGCGTGGTGCTTTGGTGTATTGGCATTGCATCAAGGTGAGCAGATTTCTGCGGTGTGGATTGTTGTAGCAGCAGTATGTATTTATATGATTGGTTACAGATTCTATTCAAAATATATTGCAGAAAAAGTTTTGGGGTTAGATGATAATCGTGCTACTCCTGCAGTTGTGAATAATGATGGACGCGATTTTTGCCCGACAAACAAAATCGTGCTTTTTGGACATCATTTTGCTGCGATTGCTGGTGCTGGTCCTCTTGTAGGTCCAATTCTTGCTGCACAAATGGGATATTTGCCCGGTATGATTTGGGTAGTAGTGGGTGTGGTGCTTGCTGGAGCGGTTCACGATTTCACAGTGCTTTTTGTCTCTATGCGCAGAAATGGTAAATCTTTAGGCGAAATCATTAAATTAGAGCTTGGCAAACCTGTTGGAACTATTGCAATGATTGGGATTTTGGGCATTATGATGCTTATCATTGCGATTTTGGCACTTGTTGTAGTCAATGCACTTGCAGAATCTCCTTGGGGATTATTTACGATTGCTATGACGATTCCAATTGCTATTTATATGGGACTTCATATGCGCTATATCCGTCCGGGTAAAATCGGCGAGGCAAGTATCATCGGCTTTGTTTTGTTGCTTCTTGCTCTTTTTTATGGACGTGATGTTGCGAATAATGAGTTTTGGGCTTCTGTATTTACACTCACACCCATTCAGCTGACCTATGTGATGATTGTGTATGGATTTATTGCAGCGATTTTGCCTGTATGGTTTTTGCTCGCACCTCGCGATTATTTAAGCACATTTTTGAAAATCGGTGTAATCGTGCTTATGGCGGGGGGGATTCTCATTGTTATGCCTGATGTGCGCTTTGAGAGTGTTACAAAATTTGTTGATGGCACAGGACCTGTGTTTAGTGGGGAGCTTTTTCCATTTTTGTTTATTACCATTGCTTGTGGGGCGATTAGTGGATTCCACGCACTCATTTCTAGCGGGACAACACCTAAAATGCTAGAAAAAGAATCTCACGCGCGAATGGTGGGCTATGGCTCAATGGTTATGGAATCTGCTGTGGCAGTTATGGCTTTGATTGCTGCAGTGATTCTCACTCCGGGCTTGTATTTTTCTATTAATGTCGCTCCTGCTGCACTTGGCACTGCAGGCGTGAAAGATGTAGCAGAAGCTGCAGCTATTGCAGCACAGACTATTAGTAATTGGGGCTTTACTATCACTCCCGAACAGATTTTGCATACAGCACACGAAATTGGCGAAAATAGTATCTTGAGTAAAACCGGTGGTGCGCCGACATTTGCGATTGGGCTTGCCACTATCATTTCTCAAGTGCCACTTTTTAATCAAGGTTCTATGGCATTTTGGTATCACTTTGCGATTTTGTTTGAAGCTCTTTTTATCTTAACTGCTGTTGATGCAGGAACTCGTGCAGGACGCTTTATGGTGCAAGATGTTTTGGGCAATGTGTATAAACCTATTGGCAATATTCACTCGCTATTTTGGGGCGTTGTGGCAACACTTATTTGTGTAGCTGGGTGGGGATATATCCTCTATCAGGGCATTACAGACCCACAAGGTGGCGTAAAATCGCTTTGGACACTCTTTGGCGTATCAAATCAAATGCTTGCAGGTATGGCGTTGCTCACCGTTATTGTGGTGCTTTTCAAAATGGGCAAGGCAAAACAAGCGTGGGTTGCTATACTTCCTGCGGCGTGGGTGCTTTTTAGCACAATGTATGCTGGGGTATGCAAACTGCTTCCTGCAAATGGTGAGAGGGTGCATGATGCGGTAAGTCATATTGCACTTTGGCAAATCAATGGACAAAAGGCTGCTGCAAAATTATCAGAAGTTGCAGAGGCACAAGCTTCAGGATTAGATGCTGATACGATTGCAAATCTCACTGCTGAAGCGACAAAATTTGCTACGATTGCGAATAATAACCTTATAAATGCGATTCTTTGTGCATTGTTTATGTTTGTTACTTGTCTTGTTTTGATTCAATGCGTGAGAATCTGCCTTCGTTGTGTAAAAGGCGAAAAGCTACCTTTGGCTGAAACTCCTTATCGCAAAGCGAGTGAGTTTGATGGGCGCATAGCAAGTATGCACTAAATAAAGCTCCCGCTTGGGGGCTTATAAAGCTTATTCTTTTTAAGAATCTCTTGTTTGGGCTTCTTAAAAACTTCTTATCCATACTCAAACAAATGTATAAAATTGTTACATTTTTATTTTTTTCTATCTCAAAGGCTATCAAAACGTTATTGGTTTGCATTTTTTTTTTTTTTGTATAATTTATTTTAACTAAAGAGACAATAAAGGTGGGGGTTATGAAACATATTTGGCATATAATGTTTGTAGTATTGCTTTTAGGCACACAGGGCAAGGCAGATGAGCTTAAAAGTGAGGGTTTATTCAAAATAGGGCTTAATTATGCCTATTTGACACATAATGCAGGGAAGAGTCGCACCGATAGTGTGCATATGGCAGTATCTGTTGATTATCAACATATTTTTAGCAATGCTTTTGCCTTAGGTGCAGATTTAACATTTGGGGCAAGTGTAGGCAATACTAATAAACATTATGCCTTGGAAGGTGCGCAACAACTAACTTCAACTATACCTGCGGAATCTATGATTTATTTGTTTAATTTTGGATATTCTGTGGGGTATTATCTCCTAAGACGCACATATGATAATCCTTTATATATTGGCATAGGATTGAGGACCAATTCACATTTTGTTGTCTCCACCAATACACCTGCTACCGGATTCATTCTCGCTTCATATTTGCCCATTGCATTACGAGGAGATATAAGAGTAAGTTCCCGTGTTGCTTTTGAATATCTCTTAGCCTATGATATAGGCTTATCTCAATCATTGAATCTCCTATATGATGAGGGCGACTACGATAAAAATCTCTCGGCTAAAAGCGGCTATGGATTGCGCTTAAGTCTTGGTGGGAGGTATTATGTGAGTAAAGCAACTTTCTTTTATGCAAGTCTCTTAGCTTCATATCATAGCTTTGGCGCATCAGAGAGTGCGAGTATTAGCGTTTCAGATAAAGGCACAGCAACTATGCCCGGCTATATAACAGGTAAGGATGCAGTCGTCTCTTACCCTCGCTCAAGCATAAGCTATGTAGGCTTACAGCTTGGTATTGGATTTTAAAGGGGGGCACAATGAAAACAATGAATATATACAAAACTTTTATGACAATCTCTAGCCTTTGTGTCTTGCTTTGTAATGTAAGCGTGGGCGATGATACTATTTTTGCAGCAGATTCTCAATCAAAATGGCAAAAAAGCCTTATCAAGCAGGGCTTTTATCGCTCACTTGGCTTTTATAGCGGCTATTATCATTATGGTGAAGTTGATACGAGAAGAAACAATGAGAGAGTTATGCGTATGGATTTGCTTATGCTTGGGCTTATGGGGCAAATGGGGTTTGTTTCACAGCGAGGGGTGAAGCTAGAAGGGACTTTGAGGTTAAATTATGCACTTGGAAAATATACAGGTGGCATTTTAGATGCAGATAATCCCGACCGCAATGGTCAATCTGCCACCAGCATTGATGGAGCGAGTATTGCAGATATAGAGCTAAAGGGCGGATATAATCTCTTGCGCTCCTTAAATGCGACACTTTATTTTCAAACCGGGCTTGGCTATTATCTTAATCGTAACGAACTTATAACAATGAAACGCATACAAGGCTATTTCTATGTGCCTTTAGAGCTTGAGGGAGAGACTCTTTTAACTTCAAGGATAGCACTTACCTATGGTGGTGGCTATCGCTATTTTATCTTTGGTAATCATTTTACTGAAAATGCTACGACTGAAAGAGGGAATCTAAGAGTTACGCAAAAAGAGGGTTTTGGGCTTTCCGCCTTTATTGGAGCAAATTTTTTTACAAAGACACAAGAATTGCGCTCCTTGCGGCTCGTGTATGAATATTGGAAAATTGGAGATTCTGAGCGCAGACCAGTGACAAGTGTTTATACTAATGTTACACACTATTTTTATGAACCTAAAAATAGCACACATCGTGTCTTTATTCAATACAGCTTTGGGTTTTAAGTTAAACTAAATACATTATTATTATATTTTAGATTCTATAAAAGCGTGGTAGTCAATGGAAAAAAGCGACAAAACGCGTAAAGGGCATTTGTATAAGATTTGGTGGGATAAGTTAAAAGCACTCTATCGGCGTAGTGATAGATTCTTTCACTTGCTGGTGGGTATGCCAAGCTATGATAAATATGTAGAACATATGAGAATCCACCACCCCGATACAATTCCCAAAACGCAAAAAGAGTTTTTTGCCGAAGCCCTAGAGGCAAAATATGGTGCAGGGAGTGCAAAATGCTGATAGAGAATCTCTCGCAAGGATTGCGAAAACAAACTTTGAAGCATTTTTTTCTTATGCGCATTTGCTCTAAGAGTGTGCGATGTTAGGCTATATTGTAAAGCGACTTTTGCTCGTTATCCCTACGCTTATAGGCGTGATGAGCATTAATTTTTTACTTATGCAGCTTGCCCCCGGTGGTCCTGTGGAGCAGACAATCGCCAAAATAGAGAATCTTAATCATTTAAGCGAGGCAGCACTAGGACAAAATACTCTCTATAAAGGCTCTATTGGCTTAGAACCTGAACTTATAGAAGAAATAAAAAAGCTCTATGGCTTTGATAAATCTTTGAGTGAGCGATATTTTCAAATGCTGTGGCATTTTGCGTGTTTTGATTTTGGCGAGAGTTTTTATAGCCAATCAAGTGTGCTTTCAATTATTGCCCAAAAATTGCCTGTATCCATCTCACTTGGGGTATTTAGCACACTTATCATTTATCTTATCAGCATTCCACTAGGCATTGCCAAAGCCGTGCGCAATGGTTCGCGCTTTGATGTTATAAGTAGTGTGATTATTGTTGTGCTTAATGCGATTCCAGCTTTTATGTTTGGCGTGGTGCTTATCGTGCTTTTTTGTGGAGGAAGTTATTTTGATATTTTTCCTCTGCGAGGGCTAGTGAGTGAGCATTTTGATACTTTGAGCGCGTGGGGCAAGGTTAAAGATTATTTATGGCATTTGTTTTTACCTGTGCTGTGCATTTCCATAGGTGGTTTTGCAACTTTGAGTATGTTAAGCAAAAATTGCTTTTTAGAGGAGATTCACAAAAGCTATGTGATAAGCGCTAAAGCAAAGGGCGGAAGTGAATCTCACATACTCTATAAACATATTTTTCGCAACGCAATGCTGTTAATTATCAGTGGATTCCCTGCTGTGTTTGTGGGTGCATTTTTTAGCGGGAGTTTGCTGATTGAGATTATTTTCAGCCTTGATGGTTTGGGACTTTTGGGCTATGAGAGCGTAATTAATCGTGATTATCCTGTGATTTTTGGCACACTCTATATTTTTACTTTTATCGCCCTTGTGATAGGCATTATCAGCGATGTGATGTATTATTTCATTGACCCGCGTATTCATTTTGGGAGCAAAAATGTCTAGTATGCTCAAAACCCGCTGGTGTGTCTTTAGGCAAAATAAACGCGCCTTTTATTCCCTGATATGCTTTGTGTTGCTTTTTGTGATAAGTGCCTCCGCCGAATTTATCGCTAATGATAAGCCTCTTTTTATTTATAAAGATTCTAAAATGTATTTTCCTGTGTTTGTGGATTATACCGAAACCGCATTTGGCGGGGATTTTGAGACTTGGTGTGATTATTTAGATAGTTATGTCAGAGATGAGTTACTTAAAGATGCCTTTGTGATTTATGCGCCGATACCTTATAGCTATGATAGTATTGTTATGGATTTACCCACCCAAGCTCCAACGAAGCCAGATTCTAAGCATTATCTTGGCACAGATGATAAGGCACGAGATGTAACTGCAAGGCTTATTTATGGATATAGAATCTCCATTATTTTTGCCCTTATCTTAAGTGTGTGTAGCGTGATTATTGGTGTGAGTGTAGGGGCTCTGCAAGGATATTATGGCGGGAAAATTGATTTAATTGGGCAGCGCCTCATTGAGATTCTAAACGCTGTGCCTATTTTATTTGTGATTATCATCATTTCAAGCGTATTTGAACCAAGTTTTATATGGATTTTGTGCGTGGTGTTGGCTTTTTCGTGGATGATACTTGTCAATCTTGTACGTGCAGAATTTTTAAAAGCGCGGAATCTTGAGTATGTGAGGGCTGCAAAAGCTATGGGTGTGAGCGATATAAAAATTATGTTTGTGCATATTTTGCCCAATGCGATGAGTGCGACATTGACTTTCACGCCTTTTATTATGGCTGGAAGTATTGTAACATTGAGTAGCCTTGATTTTTTGGGCTTTGGTATGCCTGTGGGGAGTGCAAGTTTAGGTGAGATTCTCGCACAAGGCAAAAATAATCTCTCCGCTCCACATTTGGGCATAAGTGCTTTTGTGGCACTTTGTGTGTTGCTTTCAATCCTTGTTTTTATCGGTGAGGGCTTGCGCGATGCGCTTGACCCGCATATAAAGCCACGCTTACAATCCCATTGCAATACAGAATCTAAGGAGCACAAATGATTTTGCACATACAGCATTTATGTGCGCACTTTGCCCATTCTACGCACTTTGCTTTAAATGATGTGTCTTTTTGTATTGCAGCGGCTGAAAAAGTCGCACTTGTAGGAGAATCTGGCTCGGGCAAAAGTATGCTTGCCCAAATGATTTTGCGTCTCCAAGATAATGTTATTGTCCAAAACGGAGAGATATGTTTTAATGGCAAGAATCTCCTTGCTTTTAATGAGGCTCAAATGCGCTCTTTGCGAGGAAAGGACATTGCTTATATCCCGCAAGAGCCACTTTCAAGCCTTAATCCACTCCATAAAGTCGGAAAACAGATTGTAGAGAGTTTTTATATCCACGCAAATGAGCTTTATCCACATTTGCGTGGGAAAGCATTGCATACAAAAGCACAAGAAAGGCTAGAAGAAGTGTTAGATTCTGTAAATTTAAGCACGAGTTTGGCTCATTGCTATCCCTTTGAGCTTAGCGGAGGGCAAAAGCAGCGCGTGGCGATTGCAATGAGCATTATTAATAATCCCGCACTTCTTATTTGCGATGAGCCTACAACTGCGCTTGATGTGCTCGTGCAGCGACAGATTATGGAGTTGCTCTCTCATCTTAGCACCAAAAGTGCGATTTTATTTATCAGCCACGATTTAGGCGTGGTGAAAGGCTTTTGCGATAAAGTTGTGGTGCTCAAAGAGGGAAAAGTCATAGAGGAGAACACAACAAGCAATATTTTTGCACGCCCTACGCATTCTTATACGCGTTTTTTGATAGAATCTTTGAGTTTGCCTACCAAAACTCCACAAACGCAAAAGCCTTTAGATTCTGCAGATTGCGCACTTTTAAAAGTAGAGAATCTAAGTGTGGGCGTGAAAACGCGCAATTTTTTTAAAACACATTTTAAAACGCTTGTAACTGATGTGCATTTCACTTTACAAAAGGGGCAGATTCTAGGCATTGCTGGGGCTTCAGGTAGTGGGAAGTCAAGCCTTGCGTTAGGATTATTGCGCTTACTTGAGATAGAGGGGGCGATATATTTTAAAGGACGCAATTTTGCAAGTCCAAAGCATATACAGACATTAAGAAAACATATCAGCATTGTATTTCAAGACCCTTTTTCCTCGCTTTCGCCGAGATTTACCATAGGGGATATTATTGCAGAGGCATTAGGCGGGAGATTTACTTCTTTTACAAAACAAGTAGAATGGGCATTAGAATCTGTGGGCTTAGATACACATTTCGCACACAGCTATCCCTTTGAGCTTAGCGGAGGGCAAAAGCAGCGCGTGGCGATTGCGCGTGCCATTGTGAGAAAGCCGCATATTTTGCTTCTTGATGAGCCTACCTCCGCACTTGATAAAAGCTCCCAAAAGCTTATTCTTACTCTTTTGCTTACTCTCCAAAGACAGCTAGAGATGAGTTATATATTTATCACGCACGATTTGGAGATTTTGCAACATTTGAGCGATGAGATTCTTATTTTGCATAAAGGGCGTGTGGTAGAGCAAGGAGTGAGTAAAGAAGTCTTTAGTAATCCGCAAAATGCGTATGCAAAAAGTCTTGTTGAGGAGTTTTTCAAAGGAAGTATGCAATGATAGAATCTAGTTTTGCGCTGCTCAAAGCTTTAAGGTCTTATGGGCTTTTAGAGGGCAAGCCAAGCTGGTGGTGGGCAGGGGCAGGGAGCTTTGAAGTGGTGCTTGGAGCAATTTTGGTGCAGAATACGCAATGGAGTAAGGTAGAGACAATGCTTGATTCTATGTCAAAGGTGGGGATTTTGAGCGGGGATTGCCAAAAAGATTTAGAATCTATGGTGCGGGTGGATTCTATGATTTTGCAATCTCATATTATTGGATTACAAAGGCAAAAATCTAGCTATATAATACAACTCTCACACGCGATTATGGCGGATTTTGGAGATTTTGAATCTTTTAAAAATAATGTAGATTTTGAATGGCTTATTACACAAAAGGGCATAGGGAGGGAAAGTGCGTATGCGATTTTAAATTATGCCTGTGAGCGTGAAGTAATGGTCGTGGATAGATATACGCATAAGCTTTTGTGTGCTTTGGGCTGGGAGATAGAGGATTATGAGGAATTGAGGGCATTTTGTGAGAGCGGAGTGAGAGAGAATCTGAGTAGCGTATATGCGCTTTATGCACAGGATAAGCATTTGCAAGATATGAGCTTAGCGCAGATTTTTGCGCGATTCCACGGCAAGATTGTAGAGTTTAGTAAGCTTAAATGCGATATAAAGACACTTAAAGATAAGATAATTTTTGGAGAGAGTTAAAATAAAACTCAATTTTACAACAAAGAACACGCAGTTGAAGTGATTATAGAGCAGCCCTCAAGCAATCAAATTTTTATTTGTTTGGGCTTTGATGGCGGTGAGGATAGTCATTTGATTACCTATGATGAACAAACTCACACAACCACGCATACTACTTGTGTGGTTATGCCTTGATGGGAAAGAAGCGACAATAAAAATTTTTTTGCTTTACACTTTCTTTTGTGTGGGCAGAGTATAGTTGTGATGAATTTAAATACATAGATTATAAAGTCGGGCTTGGTGCATTGGCAGGGATTCATAATGCACAGACGAAAAATGCACAAAGCAATGTCATAGCTTACAATAAAGATACTTTTAGCACTTTTAGTGGATATGTTAATACCACTTATTTTTGGCTAGAGATTCAATAAATGGCTATAATTTAAAGCATTTTTTACATAGAGTAGAGTAAAATTGAGCTGTTTTATTCAAACTACAAGGAGGCGATAATGAGAGAAGTGCGATATGAAGATATTAAATCTGCTGTTGCTAAACTTGCCATTAATGCGTGTTGTATCCAAACGCCGGATATTAAACGCGCCTTTAGTGCGGCAAAGGGAAGTGAGAAGTCTGCATTAGGGCAAAATATCCTAGATACGCTCATTGAAAATGGCAAGATTGCAGAGAGCAATATGATGCCTATCTGCCAAGACACAGGTATGAGCGTGGTATTTGTAGAAATCGGGCAAGATGTGCATATCACAGGGGGTTACCTTGAAGATGCGATTAATGAGGGTATCAAAGAGGGCTACACGAATGGCTATTTGCGCAAATCTGTCGTAGAAGAGCCACTCTATGAGCGTAAAAATACGACAAATAACTCTCCAGCAGTCATTCACACACGCATAATTCGGGGCGATAAGCTGCATTTAAAAGTCTGCCCCAAAGGCTTTGGGAGTGAGAATAAAAGTATCTTAAAAATGCTTGTCCCAGCTGATGGTATTGAGGGTGTGAAAAAAGTCTTTACCGAAGCAGTCAAACTTGCAGGACCAAACGCTTGTCCTCCTATGGTAATTGGCGTAGGCATTGGCGGGACAATGGAAAAAGCAGCGATTTTGGCTAAACAAGCAGCGGTGCGTGAGATAGATTCTAAAAACAAAGACCCGCGCTATGCAAAGCTTGAAGAGGAATTGCTTGAAATCGCAAATCAAACAGGCGTAGGACCACAAGGGCTAGGCGGCACTACGACTGCGTTTAAAGTCAATGTGGAATGGTATCCTACACATATTGCAGGGCTTCCTGTGGCAGTAAATATCAACTGCCACGCTGCACGACACGCTGATATTGAGCTTTAAGGAGGAAAAAATGGGAGAGCCAAAAAAAATCACTGCACCGATAAGTAAAGAAGTCGCAATTAGTCTTAAAGCAGGGGAGAGCGTTTTGATTAGCGGGACGATTCTATGTGCGCGTGATGCAGCACATAAAGCTTTAACTGAAGCATTAGCGCGTGGAGAAAAGCTCCCTGTGGATTTGAGTGGCGAGACGATTTATTATCTGGGACCCACACCTGCAAAGCCGGGCAATGCGATAGGAAGTGCTGGACCTACTACAAGCGGGAGAATGGACAAATATACGCCCACAATCATTGAGCAAGGCATTCACGGAATGATTGGCAAGGGTTATCGCAGCAAGGAAGTGATAGATTCTATGGTGAAGCACGGAGTCGTGTATATGGTGGCTGTGGGCGGTGCAGCAGCACTGATTTCAAAATGTATCACCAAATACGAAGTGTTAGCTTACCCAGAACTTGGACCTGAAGCAGTCGCTAGACTTACAATAGAAAATTTCCCTGCGATTGTCGCTATTGACGCACAGGGTAATAACTACTACGAAGTTGGACAAGCTCCTTATAAGAAAATATAATTACCCTTAGATTCTCTATTTTAAGAGAATCTTTGGTTTATTTGGGCAGATAAAAGGAGGGGGAATGATTTTTATAGATAAAATAAAAACAAAATTGAGACAAGCATTTGCTCATTTTGATGCAATCCAAACACAGCTTTTACAAATGCAAATCCTAAGCTTAAAGCATTCCATTATGCCAAATTCTAATGCACAAGTGCAAAAGAATCATTTTTTACTTTTTAGTTTTGCAAAGCATTTACCGCAATTTGGTGCGAATAATTTGGGGGATTACATTCAAACTATTGCGACAAAAAAAGCTATTGCTCATCATTTTCCAAACGCGCGATATTCCTTTATAGATAGGGATTCACTCGTGGGTTATTCTTCGGGGGGGGGGGGGGTTACACTCGTTGTTATGCAAGGTTGGTTTGCATATTCAATTCATTGTATGCCAAACAATGAGACTTTACCTATTTTTGTCGGAACACATTTTGCCACTTCATTTCACAAAACTTTGCAATATTTTATCAGTTACTATCCTTGGTATTTTGAACATAAAGAGATTGGTTGTAGAGATTTATATACATTAGAGTTTTGTCAAAGCTTAGGGATAAAATCTTATTTTTCACGTTGTTTAACCCTCACGCTTCCCAAACGCAAGGTAAGTGTGGAGCAAAATAAGGTTTTTTTGGTGGGTATTGATAAAGAGATTCATCAATATATCCCAACTCCTTTGCATCAAAATGCGGTGGAAGTAAATCAACAATGGGTTATGCCTGAAGAGAGATTAGATTGGCAAAGTAGCTATTCTAGGGCAGAATCCTTGCTTGAGACTTACAAAAATCAAGCCAAATTAGTTATCACTTGCGCCCTGCATTGTGCTGCTCCTTGTGTGGCTATGGGGATTCCTGTGGTTTTGATTGCTTTAAATGAAGAAAATCTCAATCGTTTTTCTGCTGTGAACGGGATTTTGAGGATTTGGACAATCAAAGAACTAAAAAGCGCAGAAGTGGATTTCAATCCAAATGTTTTAGAAATAGAATCCTTAAAAAAAGATATGTTAGAAAATTTGTATTTAAGCATTCAAAAAGCAATGGGTAAGGCAATAGATGAAGTGCGATTGAAACAAATACGACAAGCAATTACAGATTTTAAAGTGCCTTTTGTTTAATCACACTTCCCAAGTTGCAAAAGCTTTTTTGACAACTTCAATGACACTATCCATACCACCCGCAAGGGAAAAAAGCCAATATTTATGCGCATAGATGAGTTCAGCTTGTTTGACAAGTTTTGCTTCTTCATTGTTAGCTGGCATTACAAGTATGCGCGCAATGTCCATTTCTTGATGAAAGATATAGGATTGTAGCGCGTCCATAAAGCATTCACGAAATCGCTTGTTATCAAAAAGCTCTTTTACTTCTTGGATTCTATCTATGCATTTTTGTAATTCTTCACTTTTGAGTTCTTCTAAACGTTGCTCTTTATTGAGGAGTTCAAAACGTTCAGTAAGTGCTGCTACTTCTAAAAATACTTCTTCAACAAATGCTTTGTCTTTGAGCCCTAACTCAATCCAATCACGCGTTTTTTGTTTGATTTTAGCAAGATTTGCTTCATAAGATTCAGATGAGGGCAAAGAGAGTGTGATAGGGGATTTTTTATGCGAAGTGTCAATGAGTTTGATAGCTTCAGGGAAGGGTATTTCCTTTGTCCCGTGTATGCGAGCACCTCCCTCTGTGGCATTGATGACTTCAATAGGATAAGGAGTGTTGGCAATATCGCGCTCATAAAATGTTAAAAATAATTTCCAAACCTTTGTAGATTCTATCATACCGCCACCGCCATATTTTTCTACCATAATTTTTTGTCCCTTTTGTTCCATTTCTTCGGGATTGATTTCATTTGCTCCATAGACGGCATTTTTGGCGTGAGATGTGCCATCTTCACCAAAGGCTAAATCTTGTCCAATGATAATACAACGTTTAAAGCGCGAATGCACTATGAGTTCATAAGCCATATTTGCAGCACTCATACCAATCCCCAAATAGCCATATTCTGGAATCTCAAAGTAATTTGTATATCCAAAAGGGCGCAAAGAATATTGCACTAAATCGCCCTTAAGTGCATTTTTAAGACGATTATGCACAATAGAAGTAATTGCAAATATAACGCCTTTATGGGCTGGTTTGGGTGTATCTTCATAGAATTTTGCAGTGAGTTCCACGCGTTCAAGCGAAAAGACAATATCGGGTTTGATACCTTCTTTTGCAAGAATCGGAAAAGAAGCGTCAATGCAAAAGATTGTAGCATAGTCTTGGATTTGTTTTAAGTGTGGAATCTGCTTGCTCAAACTTGGACCTGTGGCAACAATGATAGCTGTATCTCTTCCTTTGATTTGCTCTAATAAATTAAGTAAAGTGGGTGATTTAATCACATCTGGAAGATTTTGTATGTGATGTGAAATACCAATAATAGAATCTCGGCTATCATTTCCCACGCTAATGACACTATGTTCAATAGAGCGGATAAAAAATTGATTGATTTTGATATAAAGCTCTGAATAAAGCTCATAATAGGGATTAAAAAGATGCAAATCATAGACTTTTGAATAAATTTTTGCATCGCGCTCACTTGCAAAGAGTATATCAATGCTTGTAGAATCACAATTTTTAGCGTCAATAAAAATAAGATGTTTTTCTAAGATTTCTTTAGAAAAATCCATAAAATGCAGCACGATAAAAAGTAATTCTATTTCGGGCTCAAGCACAATGATACGTTTTAGAAAATCATTTTGTAAAAGGACTTTGTAAAACACTCCATTGCCTACGCCAAAAAAATACAAATAAGGATAATGTGAATATTGTGCAAATGCCTCAATTTTAGCATTTGTTTCTTCAAGTGGATTGCCCTGAAAAAGTGCAGTATTTGTGCGTTTATCAATGATATTAATATTAAGAGGATCGCTTCCTTGATATACTTCAAAATCTTGATTGGGCTTAAACTCATTCAATCTCAATGCAAGGGCAGGAGAGCGAATTGCCAACGCAGAGAGATTGAGGCTAAAAAAATCCTGCATACAAGTGCTTAAAGAGCTATGCTACTTGATTATTGAAGAAGCCTAAGCACATTTTGCTGCACAGCATTAGCTTGTGCCATTGCAAAGTTACCGCTTTGAGCCAAAACATTATGTTTAGAGAATGTTGCAGATTCTGATGCGAAATCCACATCTCTGATATTTGATTCTGCAGCTTTTACATTCACTTGTGTAACAGAGACATTGTTAATGGTTGAAACAAGCTGAATTTGCGCCGAACCAATATCTGCTCGGAGTTTATCAAGTTGTGCGCGTGCAGATTCTGCCATATCCATAACTACCATTGCACCTTTAAGGCTTGTAACCCCAGCTCCAATGCCATCAAAATGCAGATTTGCTTGAGCGACATTTGCATTTGCCCCACACGCCGAAGCGACATTCGCATCCATTTCTCCCCTTATATAGCGGAGATTCGCAGTAAATTCAGCAATACCTTGGGCAGAATGGAATCCTATATGGCTATAATTTATTCCACTCACAATAATATCTCTTGCATCTGTTCTAATGAGCGTTAAGCGCCCCACAATAGCGTGGTCTGTCCCAGAGATACCAGCGAAATTTCCTCCACCAAAGATTTTTCCACTATCGCCTTGAGTGCGGATACAAATTGCTCTCCCATCAAGACTACGTACATTCATACGCCCTGTAATATCAGTAAAAGCTTCGCAGCCTGTGCGTTCTTTGATAGAGTTAATCGCGTTAAGCAAACGTCCATCAGAATCATTTTTGCGAATATCGTGAATATTTCCGATTGTTACGCCATTAATGACTAACTCACGAATAGTGCCAGAGAGGACAGGCACATCGCCTGTTGCCATTACATTCCACGCAGCACGCACACCTAGTGTATCAGAGTATTTGTTGATAACTTCAGTCAAAACCCCTATACCTGTTCCTGCAGATGTAGAAATTTTAACGGTTTCAGTTTCAAAATCGTGCTTTCCATCAACTTGGCGAAATTTTAGCATTACTTCGGTGAGATTTGATGCTGCGCCAGAAGCAAGCATACCAATTCCTCCAAATGAACCACTTTCTAAGCGCACGTGTCCAATTTTATCCGAGCTTGTAGGACCAATAGAGGCTTTCACCGTTGTATTTGAATATGCACCAATTTGAAACTCTTTGTTTGAAAATGCACCAGAGAGCATTTGTTGCCCATTATAACTTGTAGTGTTAGCAATATTATCTAACTCCTCTAAGAGACGAATAATATCGCTTTGAAGTGCCTTTCTTGTCTCATTACTTTGTCCATCTTGTGCCGCTTGAATGGCTTTGGTTTTAATTGTATCTAAGATTTTAAGCTGCTCGTCCATTGCTTTATCTGCAACTTGTATCATACCAATAGCATCATTTGCATTTCGGACTGCCTGCCCTAAGCTTTCACTTTGACTTCTTAAGCTATCGGCAATCGCCATACCTGAAGCATCATCAGCTGCTTTATTTAAGCGCAAACCAGAGCTTAACTTTTCAAGTGAGTTATGCAGACTTCTATTATTTTGCACACCAATAGTGTGAGCAGTAAGGGCGGAGATGTTTGTGTTTATCCTAAAACTCATTTTGCATCCTTTGCTAAACTTTTTTTCGTTTGTGCCGATTAAGCAAAAGATGTTCCATATTTTTTGTGCCAAATAAAATAATAATGTGAGATTCCAATCAGAATCTATGCTAAAATCCATTTCTATTTTTCATAGAAATTAGGCATTAGGGAATTTAAAGTTATGAAAGATTTAATTATTGTGGAATCGCCCGCTAAAGCAAGGACGATTAAAAATTTTTTAGGGAGTAAATATGAGGTTATAGCCTCTAAAGGTCATATCCGAGACTTGCCAAAATATACTTTTGGCATTGAGATAAAGGATAAATCATTTCACCCGCAATACACTATCAGCAAGGATCATACAGAGATTGTTGAGAAAATCAAAGCTGCAAGCCAAAAAGCAAAGATAACCTATATCGCAACCGATGAAGATAGGGAAGGAGAGGCTATTGGCTTTCATATTACCCAAGCCTTGAATCTGCCTTATGAAAAAATCCCGCGTATAGTATTTCACGAGATTACAAAAAATGCCATTACACATTCATTGCAGAATCCGCGTCAAATTGATATGGCAAAGGTAAATGCTCAACAAGCGCGGCGATTGCTTGATAGGATTGTTGGTTTTAAGCTCTCTGAACTTATTTCCTCTAAGATTCAACGTGGATTATCAGCAGGGCGTGTGCAAAGCTCTGCACTTAAGATTATCGTAGATAGGGAGCGAGAGATACGCGCTTTTAAGCCAACAATTTATTTTTTGATTAATGCGGTTTTTAATACAAAATCCAAAAATAAGCAACAAACACAAAATAATAGTATAGAAGCTGAACTTATCACTTATGATAAGAAGCTTGAAAAGCTTTCTTTGCAAGATTCTAAGGCGGTAGGAGCAATGGTGGAGCATATCCAAAAACAGCAATTTTTTATTAAAGAAATTATCACAAAAAGTAAAAAAACACCAACGCCTCCACCATTTATGACTTCCACATTACAACAAAGTGCTTCAAGCTTACTAGGATTTTCGCCCTCTCGCACGATGAGTATTGCTCAACGGCTTTATGAGGGTGTGGAAACAAATTTTGGGAGTATGGGGGTGATTACCTATATGAGGACAGATAGTCTCAATATTGCTAAAGAAGCTCAAAAAGCTGCGCGAGAGATGATTATCAAAACTTATGGAAAAGAATATGTCCCTGCCAAATCTAAAAACTATGCTACCAAATCCAAAGCTGCGCAAGAAGCCCACGAAGCGATACGTCCAACCAATCTTGATTTTACACCTCAAATTGCAAAATCTTATCTTAAACCTGAAGAACATAGGCTTTATGCGCTTATTTATTATCGTTTTTTGGCTTCGCAAAGTCAAGATGCGCTCTTTGAGATACAAAATATTATTTTTACAACTCATAATCAAGCACATTTGATTGAGTTTAGAGCAAGTGGGCGCAAACTTGTATATGATGGATTCTATAAAATTATCGGAAATGATGATAAAGATAAGCTTTTGCCCGAATGTAAAGAGGGGGAAGATGTGTTACTTCATAATATAGAATCTGTGCAAAAATCCACCGAAGCGCCATCGCGTTATTCTGAAGCAAGTATTATCAAAAGTATGGAATCGCTTGGTATAGGTCGTCCCTCTACTTATGCCCCTACCATTGCATTGCTTGTGGCGCGAGAATATGTGAATGTAGAAAAAAAGCAGCTTGTGCCGCAAGAAAGCGCATTTAAAGTCATAGAAATGTTGGAATCGTATTTTGATGAGATTGTAGATTCTCAATTTAGCGCTGGATTAGAGGATAAGCTTGATGAAATTGCGCAAGCAAAAATGAATTGGGAATCTGTGTTGTGGGAGTTTTATCAGCCATTTATGCAAAAGATAGAATCTGGCAAAAAAGTAATAATCTCACAAAAGGTTACCATTCCCACAGGAGAAATGTGTCCCAAATGTGGTAAGGAACTTGTGCAACGCAAGAGCAAATATGGCGAATTTATCGCGTGTAGTGGTTATCCAAAATGCAAATATATCAAGCCCACACAGCAAGATATGCAATCACAACCCCAAGAATATGGCGTGTGCGAAAAATGTGGTGAGCCTATGGTGAAAAAAATTGGTCGCAATGGCGAATTTATCGCGTGTAGTGGTTATCCAAAATGCAAAAATACAAAATCTCTTACTGATAAAGCGCAGGCTCATAGCGTTGAAGGTGTGGCTTGTCCGGAATGCGGAGGAGAGATTGTGAAAAGATTTAGTCGCAGGGGAGCATTTTTTGGCTGCAAGAATTATCCAAAATGCACTTTTATCTCAAAGTTTCAACCTATCAAAGAAAAATGTCCGCAATGTGGAGGGATAAGCGTAGAGCGAGAATATCGTAAAAAACAAGTGCGCGAATGCCTCAAATGTAAGCATAGGATTGAATTGTAAGGTTACTACATTTAGAAACTTTGTTATTCTTTCTATAACCCTATAAAATTAAGATTCCCTTTGGGGAGTTTGATTTTAGTAAAATATAATTCCACAAAATGTTGCTTTTTGTATCATTCAAAAAAAGAATATAACCCAATCTTTTGCTTTTAAGCAAAAATCGGGGGGGGGGGGGGGGCTAAAATTGAAATTGCGTTTAACGCAAATATACAATAAAGGTGGTTTCAATGAAAATAATCAAAAAAGTAATTGTAAGTTCGGCTCTCGCTGTGGCTTTAGTAAGTGCGACAAGTTCTACAGCTTTAACCGAAGAGAGTGGGTTGTTTGCAGGTGTAGGTGCGGGGTATGGTATGGCTAATATACATTCTCATTCTGGTAGTAGTGGTACTGATGTGAGCATTGATTTTAAAGATAAAGGGATAGCCTATGAAGTCATTGCTGGATATAAGCATTTCTTTACACCTAGTTTAGGTTTTCGCTTATTTGGGAGCTTTATCTATACTGATGCGAAGCATAAAGCCGATGGAATAAGCACAAAAGCTAATGTGATGACTTATAGTGCAAATTTTGATGCACTCTATAACCTTATCACAAGTGAGCCTACGAATCTTGGCATATTTGTAGGTATAGGGGTAGGTGCGAATACTTGGGGTGGAAAGGCATTTGATGATATTCCTGATAATATAAAAACAACCAAAACAAGTTTTGATTTTGCTCTCAATGTGGGGTTAAGAGGCGTATTTGCTAAACATCACGGCGTAGAAATCGCTGCTCGTGTGCCTTTTGAGGAGCAATATATTTATAATTTTTACCTAGAGCAATTGATAGTAGCATATAAATATAATGTCGGTGCGCGCTATATTTATAACTTCTAAGATAGAATCTTTAAAGAGGCATAGGCTTTGTGCTTTTTTAAAAAGCGCATTGCCTGCAAAAACAAGAATAAAAGAATAAGATTTACAAAAATCAAAATTAGAATCTGCACCAAAGATTCTAAAAGCCAATATCTGAAAATAAAGCTCTTTTTTCAAAAGGAATATTCCAATTTTTTCCGCTAAAATCATATTTTTCAAAATTATAGATTTGCAAGATGATACATAGGACAAAAAAGAGTGTCCCAAGGCAAAAACCTATGATAATTTTTATTGTGGTAAAAAACACAAGTGTAGCCTTAAGATGAGGCGTGTGCTTAAAAAACTCTGCAAGTGTGCTACTAACAATAGCAAAACTTTGCCATATTACAAACCACGGAATCATAACAATCTGCATACTCAATGCAAGTGTGGCGGGTAATCCTGTAAGGACAAAGGCTATAACGATAGCAAGACACGCTCCAAATACGATATGCTCTCTTTGCATTTTGGGAATAAAAAGAAACAGCACAGGCAGATTGACAGCTATAAGATACTTGCTTAGCACTATCGCTCTGCCTACTAACTTAATAAAGCTATGATGGTCAATAGGTATGTGGGCTATAAAGCGGCGATAGACAAGCACGAAGAGGATACACGCCCCAATATAGAAAATAAAGATAAAAAGAGCAAAGAAGAATTTGCGCCCGATGTTCTCGCTCTTTGTATCATTGGAGCTTGGTTCTGCTTCACTTAACCCCTTATTTTGGTTCATTTTTTATGCGGATATGAAGTTCTTTAAGCTGCTCATCATTCACTTGACTTGGAGCAAGAGTGAGCGGACAAGTGGCTTTTTGCGTTTTGGGAAAGGCGATGACATCACGAATACTTTGAGATTTACTCAAAAGCATAATCAATCTATCAAATCCAATAGCAATCCCTCCGTGTGGAGGCGCACCATAGCTTAATGCCTCAAGCAAAAAGCCAAATTTATCCACCGCTTCTTCTGTGCTAATGCCAAGTAGCTCAAATACGCGCTTTTGAATAGAATCTTTATGGATTCTAATGCTTCCACCGCCAAGCTCAATGCCATTAAGCACCACATCATACGCCACAGAGGTAATCTCCTCAATATCTTCTTTGTCTAAATCATTGGGCATTGTGAAAGGATGGTGTAGAGCCTTTGTCTTGCCCTCATCTTTTTCAAACATAGGAAAATCAACTACCCATAGGAATTTGTATTCATTTTCATTTATAAGTCCCATATCCTCGGCGACTTTAAGGCGCAATCTCCCCATATAATCCCATACTATCTTTTTTGCACCTGCGCCAAAGAAAATAATATCACCTATTTGTGCATTTACACGCGATATGAGCTCGTTGAGTGCAGATTGTGAGATGAATTTCACTAAAGGACCTTTGAGCTCGTTTTCTTTTACCTGAATGTATGCAAGTCCTTTTGCACCAAATTTACGCACAAAATCCTCTGCTTCACCTAAGCTTTTGCGTGAAAAAAATGTATCACCACCTCTGACACATAGTGCTTTGATACGATTGTTTTTAGAATCTTGTGCGATGTTTTTAAAAATCTCATTGCTTGAATCCACAAACAAATCCCCCACTTCCACAAGCGGCATACCAAAGCGTAAATCGGGCTTATCACTCCCATAAGATTCCATTGCCTCCGCGTAAGGCAGACGCATAAAAGGTATTTGAATCTCTGTGCCACACGCATTAAAAATATCTTTAAGCAAATTCTCCGCCACACTAATAATATCCTCTTGCTCACAAAAGCTCATTTCAATGTCAATTTGCGTAAATTCTGGCTGCCTATCAGCACGCAAATCTTCATCACGAAAGCATTTTGCGATTTGAAAATATTTATCAAATCCACTTATCATAAGAAGCTGTTTAAAAAGCTGTGGGCTTTGAGGCAGGGCATAAAACTCACCTTGATGAACGCGTGAGGGCACAAGATAATCTCTTGCTCCCTCTGGCGTGGCTTTAGTGAGGATTGGCGTTTCCACTTCTAAAAAGCCCATTTTTTGCAAACTATTGCGCGTAGCAATGGCTACATCAGAGCGGATTTTAAAGATATTATATGCTTTAGGAGAGCGCAAATCCAAATAACGATATTTAAGTCGCAACTCTTCATTCACACTTTCATCGCCAATGGCAATGGGAGGCGTGGGCGATTTATTTTCAATGACAAGTGAGCTAAGCACAATTTCTATCATACCTGTTTTAAGTTTTGGATTCTCTAATCCCGCACCACGAGCGCGTACTTTTCCACGCGCAATTAATACATATTCATCACGTACACTTGATGCTATTGTATGGGCTTGAGTACTTGGGTCGCATACAAGTTGTACAATACCGCTTTTATCACGTAAATCAATAAAAACCACACCTCCGTGGTCGCGATAAGTATTGCACCAACCGCAAACTTGTACTTCTGTGCCAATATGTTCCTCTCCTAATTCTGCGCATAAATGAGTTCTTAACATTGCTAACCTTTTAGAGTAAAGTAAAAAATATATCCATTAGAGGATTAGAGATTCATTCCTTCAAGAATCTGGCGCAAAGATTGTTCAATTTCAACAGGATTTGATTTGCTAATAAAACCATCAGCCTTAAGTCGTTCTGCCATTTGATGATTACTATCGCTACTCATTGATGAGTTGATAATAACAGGAATATGACAAGTCGCAGGCGTTTCTTTAATGCGCTTAAGCACTTCAAAGCCTGAAATAATAGGCATTTCTAAATCTGTAATAATCACACCGATATTTGCAGCTACACCCGGATTGTGGAGATAATCAAGTAAAGCCTTGCCATTAGGAAAAGTAAAATAGTTTAGTCCGAGTTTTTCTATGATTTGTTGCAATGATTTAGCTGCTGGTTTAGAATCTTCAGCCAAAAGCACAATTTTATCGCTTTGAATATTTTTTAAATCATTGAGTTCAAGCTCGTTTGCAGCATTTCCACTAGGAAAAGCCTCTGTAAGCATACGCTCTACATCAAGAATCTGAATGACTGAACCATCATCATATTTTGTCGTAGCAGTAATTTTTGACTCGCCATCTACACCATATTCTGGTCCAACGCTTACATCATTCCAATTTTTATGGATAATGCGCTTTACACCCATAATTTTAAGTCCAACCGTGTTGTTAGAAAAGCTACATATAATCACAAGATTCTTATCTGTATTGAGTGAATATTCGCGTAAATCCCGATTAGGATATTCTTTACTATAATAAAGCCAACGCCGCATATCTACGAGAGGAATTGTCTCATTGCGCACTGTGAGATACCCTAATACAATACCACTATTATCCCCTGCAGTTTCGGTAAGGTCATCATTATAGTATATAATTTCACGTATTTTAAATACATTCATTGCATAAAGTTGATTTGAACCATCGCTTTGCTCTTCAAGTGTAAAGCATAAAAATTGCACTTCATTGTTAAGATGTAAAGAAGTTGTTTTATCAATCAAAGATTGTTTTTGTGTCAAAGTCTGCCTCCAAAATAAGAAGAAATACAGAAATATCGTTTAAATAATGGTATGATTTTATCATAAAATACATAATATAAGCACTCAAACCTCAAATTTTAAAGGTAAATCGCTATGACAAGTCAGGAATATCATACCCAAGTGCAGATTCTTAAAAAGATGGCATATCACTATTATGTGCTTGATGAGCCTATTGCAACTGATGAGCAGTATGATACTCTTTATCATCAGATAGTGCGTTTTGAAGAAGCAAATCCTCATCTTATTGATACAAGTTCGCCAACACAACGCGTAGGTGATGTGCCTTTAGAATCTTTTAGTAAAAATACGCATTTGGAGCGTATGTGGAGCTTAGAAGATGTTTTTAATTATGATGAATTAGTAGAATGGGTGCAAAGAATCTATAAGAGCCACCCTCAAGCTACCTTTACCTGCTCGCCTAAATTTGATGGCGCAAGTCTCAATCTCCTTTATCAACAAGGCAAGTTAGTAAGTGCTACGACACGAGGAGATGGCATTGTAGGAGAGCTTGTAACGCATAATGCAAGGACGATTCAGAGCATTCCTCTTGAAATTGATTATAAAGAGGAAATTGAAATACGAGGCGAAGTAGTTATCGCCAAAGAGGATTTTGAACATATCAATCAAGAGCGTTTGAGCGAAAATCTAAGCCTTTTTGCGAATCCTCGTAATGCAGCAGCAGGGAGTTTGAGACAGCTTGATGCAAAAATCACTGCTAAGCGCAAACTTCGCTTTATGCCTTGGGGCATTGGGGCAGGGTTAAGTAAGTTTGAGAGTTTTTATGAGGCTTTTCAGACAATCACACAGCTTGGTTTTGCTCCTGTGCCTTTTTTAAGCTATTGTCAGAATATAGAATCTATACAAAATGCCTATGGGATAATTTTTTCTCAACGCAATAATTATCCCATAATGCTTGATGGTATGGTGATTATGCTTGATAAAATTGTTTTCCAAGAGCAGCTTGGCTGGACGATTAAATCACCTCGTTTTGCTTGTGCGTATAAGTTTCCAGCAGTGGAGAAAAGTTCTAAGATTCTATCTGTGAGCTTACAAGTAGGGCGTACAGGTATTATCACACCTGTGGCAGAGCTTAAGCCTGTGGAGATAGAGGGGGCGATGATTTCACGCGCGACTTTGCACAACTTTAGCGAAATTGAGCGTAAAGACATTCGTTTGGGCGATGAAGTGATTATTATTCGCAGCGGAGATGTGATTCCTAAAATCATCAAACCACTTGTGGCTTTGCGTGATGGCACACAAAAAGTTATTTCTAAACCTACGCATTGTCCTGTATGTGGAGAAGAACTCTTGCTTGAAGATATTTTTATCAAATGTCAGAATCTAAGCTGTGAGGCACGCGTGATAGAATCCATTATCCACTTTGCCTCAAAAAAGGCTCTTAATATTGATGGTTTGGGCGAAAAGATAGTGATACAACTTTATGAAAATGCGTTTGTAAGGAATATTAAGGATATTTATGCTTTGAGCGCAGAACAATTGCTCACACTTGAGGGGTGGCAAGAAAAGAGGGCAAATAATCTTATCTGTGCTATACAAAATACCATAGGTGTAGAATTATGGCGCTTTATTAATGCGCTTGGTATTGAGCATATTGGCGAGGGTGCAAGTAAAAAACTTGCTCAAAAATTTGGATTAGATGTGTTTAGACTTGAACTTTCTGAAATATTGAGTATTGATGGATTTGGCGAAGAAATGGCATATTCGCTTGTAGAATTTAATCACGCTAATAAAATGCTTATCGCCGAGCTACTCTCTATTATTAAACCTAAAGTAGAGTTATTGGAAATTGATAGTAATAATGTTTTTTTTAATAAAACTATCGTGCTTACAGGCACTCTAAGCCAACCAAGAGATAAAATCATTGCACTTTTAGAATCTAAGGGTGCGAAAATAAGTTCAAGTGTGAGCAAAAAAACAGATTTTGTTATTTATGGCGAAAATGCAGGGAGCAAACTAGAGAAGGCACAATCTTTAAATGTTGCTACATTAAATGAAGAAGAATTCTTTGCACAAATCAACGAAAACTATAAATCTAGCAATGCCACAGGCACTTTTAATACGCTTTTTTTAACACTATGAGTAGAGGGAATAGGTGCATTAGGTGTGAGTTCTAAGCCTCCGGCGTGAGTATCATCAGGAAAAAAAATCGCCAAATCCCCGCTACTTAAAAGCAAACTCGTGCGATAGGGTGTATTGAGAGATTCATTAATGGGCAAAGTATATTTTAAAGTGCTAGATTCTCTATGGGAATCTTTTAAGATGTTGTCATAGACGATTAAATCCTTGCTTTCATCATAAGGTATTTGCACATCAAATGTGCTTTTATCGCCAATGAGCATATATTCATACCCCTCTACTACGAGTTGAAAATCAATAAACGCACGATGAGTTTCAAAAAACGCATTATGCGCTGATTTAAGATGATAAGTTTGCTCAATAGCACGCACTCCTTGTGTAAGTGAGTAGCTTATCTCACAACGCTCTTTAAGTGTGGGAATCATAAGAGAGGATATTCTTTTATGTATATCGTGTGCGGGATTGAGGGCATTAAGCATATATTCTTGTGCGTCTTTAAGTGCAGGATAGGCTTTAAAAAACCAATCTAATTGTGTGAGTTTGCCAATAATTGCCATATTTACCCTTTCAAGTTTGTTTGAGATTCCTTAATTGTAGCATTGTTTATAAAGAGTTGCAAAAATTCTACAAAAGTATCGTGCAGTGCAAGAATATCATTTATTGATACGCGTTCATTTATGGCGTGGATTCTATCATTAGGCACACCTATTTCTACAACATCTATGCCATATTGTGCAAAGAATCTCGCATCACTTGTCCCTCCACTTGTGCTTAACTCTGGCGTGATACTAAGAGTGCGTTCAATTATGACACAAAGTGATTTGACAATCTCACTTTTTTGCGATGTGATGAAAGGGAGCGAATTAGTTTTAAGCGTGAGCTTATAGGGCAGTGAGCCAAGAATTGAAGCGATATAGGAGCGGATAGAATCTGCATTGCTTAAGGGAGAGTTGCGCACATTAAACATTATTTTAAGATTCTGTGGTGTTACATTGACTACTTCCATACCACTGCGAATATCAGTTATTACGAGTTTGCTTGGTGCAAAATGAGAATCTCCACTATCTAGCTCTATACCTGCTAAATCGCCAAGCTTACTTCCTAATAATTCTATGGGATTGATACATTTTTGTGGGTAGGCAACGTGTCCTTGTTTGCCTTCAATAATGAGTGTGCCGTTGATTGAGCCGCGTCTGCCAATTTTAAGCATATCACCTGTGCGATGTATGCTTGTAGGCTCTGCAACAATGCAGCTATGAGGGAGCAAATCACGCTTTTTAAGCTCTTCAAGCATAAATTGTGTGCCATAAGTTCCCTCACCTTCTTCATCACTTGTAAGGAGAATTGAAATCATAAGAGGCAGTGCAGCAGTGTTTATAGAATCAAAAACATTACAAATGGCGCATATAAAAGCACTCACACCTCCTTTCATATCTTGTGTGCCTCGTCCATAGATATAATGTTCATCTTGTGTGCCACAAAAGGGCTCAAAGTCCCAACCTTCACCGGTTGGCACAACATCAATATGCCCAGCAAAACATAAATGCTGCAATGTCGCTTTATCTGTATTTTTGGGCGCAATGAGATAAAAGAGATTCTTTACTCCCTCTTTTTCTTGCTCAATGATGAGTGTATCAATATGCTCTTTTTGGGTAATGGGTTTGAGTTTATCAAGGATAAGCTCATAAATACCGCATTCTTGTGGGGTGATACTTGGGCGCTTGATGAGTTCTTGCAGCAAAGAAAGAGGCATATTATTCCTTTTTGTGTTTAAAATAAGAGAGTGCTTTTGTAAGAGAAGCACTCAAATGAGGGAAATTCATTGAAAATTTTGTGCGATAGGGTGCATAAGGATAAAGCGACTTGCAGCTTTGCACAATGACAGCTTTTTGCTCACTCCAAGGGAGAGTATTTAAAATCCTCATTGTGCGTTTAAGTAAGGTGCGAATACAGCGATAATAAAAGGCATAAGTGTCGCTACTTACATCATTTTTAAGTTTTGCACTCAAGGGAATAATGCGATGAGCAGTAATGGTATAACTTTTTGCACTTTTAAGAGCTTTTTTCATATTATCCCCCCCCCCCTTGTAGTTGAAAGCAAAGATTGTCGGTAGTCATAGAATCGTTTTGGGCTTAAAAATACCTTTTTGGCGTGGCTAAAGCATTCCAATCCAAAAAGAATATCCTCAAAATAAATACCCTCGCAAAACCTTATATTATGCTGCTCTAAAAACTCTCTTGCAATCGCTCCTTGCCAAGTATAAGTAAAAAGCACAGCCTTTTGTTTATAAAGCGTTGCTAGAAGCTCATCGCCGCTTTTTGTTTGTCCTGCTAAAGCCACCATATCAAACCAAAATTTTTGATGTCCAAGTGCCTCTCCCTCATCACTAATAAGATTAAACTCTGTGTAGATAATATCTAGTGTAGGATCATTTGTAAAACATTTTGCATAATATTCTAAAGCTTTAGAATCTAATCTATCATCAGAATCCACAAAAACAATGTATTGTCCTCTAGCAGATTCCAAACCTTTATTTCGCGCTATGCTTTGCCCTGCATTTTCTTGGGTAAGAAGAGTGATACAAGGATAAGAATCTGTGTAGGTTTGAGCTATCTCTCCGCTTGTATCTGTGCTGCCATCATTAATGAGTATAAGCTCAAAATGCGCATAAGTTTGCCCCAAAAGTGAATCTAGACATTCTTTGAGATAGGATTGCACATTAAAAATTGGCACGATAATAGAAAAAAGCGGAGTATCACTCATCTTGTTTGCCTTGATTGATTTTGGGAGATTCTTGGGTATTATGAGGGGCTTTTTTGGGTTTATTTTGGGCATTAAGCATAATTTCTGCACCTAAAGATTTATATATGCGTCCTACTCGCCCAACAAAATGCGGCAAAAAGTGCAAATCTTCACTATAAATACTATCATCTATGTAGAAAAATTTGACTTCTAAAAGCACACTTTTATCTTCGCCGATTTCAAGCACATCATATAAGTCACACATAAAGGCGACTTTCACACCTTGAGGTGCAGGTGGATAACCAGATTGTAAAAGTTCAAGCGGTATATGAAACTCATTTGCTTCGCTTACGCCATACTCAAGCTCTGTGCTACTCTCTTGTAAGGCTTGAATATGGGCAACATCACACATACTAATTGTGGCTTTGCGTGTATTATGGATATTTTTAAAGCTATCCTTGTCTAAACCATCGCTTTTTTGCATCATACAGATTGAAAAAATAGGTGGATTGACGCTTAATGGAGCAAAAAAACTAAAAGGCGCAAGATTAACCCCACCATTTGGGAAAATACTGCTTATCCAAGCAATAGGACGCGGTGTAATCGTATTGCTTAAAATTTTGTAATGTTGCAAAGGAGTGCAAGAATCAAGTATCATTATTGAGCCTTTTGTAATGGAGTGTTAGGAGATTTTGCGTGTGGGCAATCACTTCTGTTGGGGTGATAAATTTCATACAATGATGATGTTTTAAAGGGCATTCGCGTTTTTTGCAAGGCGCACAAGGGAGGGATTTGCAAATAAGGGTATAAAGAGATTGTATGTGTTGGTTTTTACAAAAAGATACACAATCTTTACTCACGCAAGGCACACTAGGTATGTATGGTGCAGTTTCGTTGATGTCTGTTGGTCCAAAAATTGCTATCATAGGCACTTTTAAAGCAGCGGCAATGTGCATAGGTCCGCTATCATTGGTAATAAAAATATCCATTATGGCGATATAATCAATGAGCTCACTTAAATTTGTTTTATCTGTGAGATTATGAAAGTGCTGCATTTGAGAATGTGAAGTAAGAGCATTTGCAATGGATATATTTGCGTCTGATTCTGCGCTTGAACCAAAAAGATAGACTTCATAGCCTTGAGTAAGAAAATGCTCTATTATAGTGATAAAATATGCTTGTTCCCAACGTTTAGCACTCCCAAAAGCTGCACCCGGATTAATCCCTATTGCATAGGTATGAGATTGAGGAGATTTTTTAACTTGAGATATGAGTGTGAGTGGCTGCGTAGAAAGGATAGAGAGTATATCTTTTGGCGCGAAATGCTCATTGTGTGTTAAATGTGAGGATTCTGTATGTGCAGTAAATACTTTTGTATAATATGCAATAGCTTGTTTTTGCACTTGTGCAAGTGGTGCAATCAGTAGGAGATATAAAAGCACTTGATGATATTTTTGTCCTTGGGAATCATATTTTTCTAAGGGAAAAGCGTGTGTGAGCAGGAAACCTCGTGCATTTTTTGCATAGCCTATGCGCACAGCACTTTTGCTCAAATAAAGTAAAAGTGCTGAAAAAAAAGTATTACTAAAAGTTATGGCTATATCGTGCGTTCCTATTTGCTTGGCAAGTTTTTTTGTAGCAAGAATACGAGAAGGCGCTTTTTTGCTCTCATCAATAAAAATATGTTTTACGCGCGTGTCGCGCTCATAAATACCACAACTTGCTTTACTTCCTACAAGGGTAAAATCTGCTTTATCAAAACTGCATTTGAGCCATTCAAATGCAGGAGAAATCATCACACTATCGCCTAGCCAATTTGGTAATCGCAATAGAATCTTTTTGATTTCTTGAGTAGCAATATTTGTGGGGCTCAATGATAACACAATAATTCTCCTGTGTAGAATGCAATCAAACCGATATTGTAAGCCTAAAAAGCTAAAATTTAACTATAAAGTGTGAAAAATTTGCCAAATTACTTCATAATATAGCCGAAATAAAACATTTTTAAGATAAAATCAATATATTCAGTTTGTGAGATTTTAAGGAGGTTTTCAGATGGCGTTGGTTACTCCCCGCGCATTAAGTGGTTTTAAAGATAGGTTGCCAAAAGAGGCGCTTGCAAAAGCACATTTACTCAACAAGGTCAGTAATGTATTTATGAATTTTGGTTTCGTACCTATTGAAACGCCACATTTAGAATATGCCGATGTGCTTATTAAGCAGGGTAGTGATGAAATACAAAAAGAGCTCTATCGTTTTAAGGACCACGGGGGACGCGATGTAGCATTGAGATTTGATTTAACCGTGCCTTTAGCGCGATTTGTATCGCAGTATAAAAATGATATAGGCTTACCTTTTAAGCGATATGCAATTGGAAATGTATTTCGTGGAGAAAGAGCGCAAAGAGGAAGGTATAGAGAATTTACACAATGTGATTTTGACTTTATCGGCAGTGATAGTATTTCGTGTGATGCAGAAATTTTACAAGTGATTTATGCTTCACTTATGGCGCTTGGTATTGAAGAATTTACCATTTGGCTTAATCATCGCGGTATTTTAAATGGTATTTGTGAGTATTGTGGCATTACACAAGAAAATGATGTCAATATAGCTTTGCGTATTATTGATAAGCTTGATAAAATTGGCAAAGATAATGTGAGCGTAGAATTGCAAAAAGAATTACATTTAAATTCCACTCAAGTAGAGAATCTCTTAGAATATACTTCAATCAAGCAGCAAGGCGATAGTGAAATATTTTTTAAGCAAATTTCGTTTATGGAGGAATGGAATGATTCTATCCAAAAAGGTATTAAGGATTTAAAAGCCCTGTATAAGGTGCTTTCATCTTTACAAATGGATAGAGATACTTATCGTATAAATTTTTCAATCGCTCGTGGGTTGGGCTATTATACGGGTATTGTATATGAAACTACTTTGAATGCTTTAAAAAGCATCGGAAGTGTATGTTCCGGAGGAAGATATGATAACCTTACACGCACTTTTTCTAAGGAAAAAATGAGTGGTGTGGGTGCGAGTATCGGTATAGATAGACTTTTGGCAGCTCTTGAGGAGCTTGATTTGCTGCAAAAGAGAGCGACATCTGCTCGTGTGCTTATTGTGTGTATGGATAGTGCTTATTTTGGATATGCGCATTTACTTGCAGAATCTTTTCGTTGTAGTGAAATACCCATTGAGGTATATCCAGAGATTTCTAAACTCAAAAAACAATTTACTTATGCTCATTTAAAAGGATATGAGTTTGTCATTGTCATTGGTGAGAGTGAGTTTGGCACAAAGACACTTACGCTTAAAAATATGACTTCAGGTATGCAAATAGATGGCATAAGCTTTCTTAAAGCCCTTACGCTCATTCAGGAGGAAAAGATATGAATGGAAAAACCCAAGTGAAAAAAACCAAAAATACAAAGAATCGCTCTATGAGAGGAGTTCTAGAATCTAGCCAATGGGATTTAAACGCACTTTTTAGGACAAGGGAGCAACTTGAGCGATTTATGTCAAGTCATACGCGCCGTGCTAAGAAATTTGCAAAAAACTATGAGGGACAACTTCAATGTGTTAAGCCAAATGAATTTGAATCTCTTATCCAAGAGTATGAGCAGATTCTTGAAGGGCTTGGACGCATAATGACTTATGTTTTTTTGCACTTTGCCAAAGATACCACACAAGGCGATTTATACGCTAAGTATGAAATGCAAACGACACAAATACAGAATCTTGTGCTTTTTTTTGAAATTGAATTTTGTAAGATTCCTGCATCACAAAGAGAGGAAATAGTCCAACATACACCGCGATATGCATATTTTTTAGAAAAACTCATTGAACAAGATGCTTACCAGCTTTCTTTAGCGGAGGAAAAAGTGCTTTTAGCAACTTCGCCTGTGGGTGTAGGTGCATTTTCAAGGCTTTTTGACGAACATTTAGCACAGCTTCGTTTTGTGCCAGTTAAAAAAGAGAATAAGAAATCCTCCAAAGGTAAAAAATCGCAAAAATTGAGTGAAGAGGAGATTTTGAGTTTGCTTCATCACTCAAAACGTAGTGTGCGCAAAGATGCTCAAAAGGTTTTTAGTAAAAAACTCAAAAGGTCCCGTCATCTTTTAAGCTATATCTTTAATATGGTGCGTAAAGACTTGAGTATTACAACAATATTGCGTGGTTATAAATTACCCGAATCTTTTCGCCATATTCATAATGGTGCAACGCAAAAGAGCGTAGATAAGCTCATTGATATTGTGAGTGCGCATTATGGTATCGTAGGCGAGTATTATCGTATCAAAGCCTCTTTGCTTGGCATAAGTGAGCTGCAAGATTATGATCGTTATGCACCTCTTGATACCCATACATCTGAAATATCTTATGATGAAGCTATTAAGCTTGTTTTGAAAGCATTTGGGGATTTTAGCAAGGAATTTAAGGATATTGCTTTAAAGGCATTGAAAAAAGGGTGGGTAGATTCTCACCCTACACCTAATAAACGCGGTGGAGCTTTTAGTCACGGAAGTGTGCCGAGTGCGCACCCTTATGTATTGCTTAATTATACAAATTCACGCCGTGATGCCTTTACGATTGCGCACGAATTTGGACATATGATACATCAGGAGCTTTCCAAAACGCAAGGTTATCTTAATATGGATACGCCACTTACAACAGCAGAGACTGCATCTGTGTTTGCCGAAATGTTACTTTTTGATATGCTTAAAACAACATTAAATAAACAAGAGCTTATAAGCTTATATGCAGGAAAGTTAGAGGATATTTTTTCTACGCTTTTTCGTCAGATTGTAATGACGCATTTTGAACGCAGAATCCACGCTCAAACCGAAGAGCTTAAACCTGAAGTATTTGATAAAATATGGCGTGAAGAAAATGAACGTATGTTTGGAGACAGCCTGAAATTAACCAAAAATTATGATTCTTGGTGGTGTTATATTCCTCATTTTGTGCATTCACCCTTTTATTGTTATGCTTATAGTTATGGACAATTACTTGTATTAGCGCTTTTTGGTTTGTATAAATCTCAAAAAACACCTCGTATGAGGGCAAAATTTATTCAAAAATATACAGATTTTCTTTCCCTTGGTGGAAGCAAAAGTCCTAAAGATTTAATTGCTTCATTTGGCTTTAACCTTGAGAGTGATAAATTTTGGCTTATAGGTATGGCTGAAGTGCAAAAAATGCTTGATGAGTTTAAGGAGTTGGTTAATGCACAAAATTCTCTTTCACCCACATTTTAAATTAATCGTGGATACTTATGCTAAAGACACTTTAATGTTTCTTGTGCAAGAGGGCATAAATTTTAATCTTTTATGCGATATAAAGCGCATAAGTTTTTCACCATCGCTACCAGATGAGATTAGTAGCACCTTTAATGACATTACACTTTTTGTGCTTGCTGGCTATACCTTTGAGAGCATTGAGCTAAGGAATGAAGATATTACTTTTGAGGCAGGTTTTGGTAACGAAAATATTGGAAGCTTGGTAAGTATTCCTTATGGGGGCATTGTGCAAATATTACTTCACGATAACGATTTATTACGTGAGATTCCATTATTTACCAATGTAAGCCACCCTTGCTTTTATAATCTTTCTCCAGAAGAGATAGAACAAATTACTTTTGTGCAGCAAGAAGGCTTAGAACAATCAAGTCTTGCATTTGCTTCTAGCTTGCAAAATAGCAGATTTTTTAAAAAATAATTAACCTTTTAAGGGAGAGTATAAATGAAATATGTTAAGATTGCTAACCCACATTTTAAAAACTTTAGAAAAAGGGGGTGCTATGGACAAAGTGCATCTTGAAGCTTTTACTTTTGAGGCAGGTGTAGATTATTTGCCTTATTATAAAAAATTTGTATTTCGCTTTAATCAAAACCAAACACTTAAAGATATACTCCACTTTCTTAAAAGCGAAATAGAGGGCTATGGCTGCGATACAAATGCTTTGGCGTTGCGTATTAATGGCATAGCAGTTTTTGAAGACATTGATATTATTGAGCTTATACAACAATTTGGTGAGCAATGGCAGATTGAACCTCTTAGCACTTATTATGCTTCTAAAGACTTGCTTTTTGATAGGCAAATGTTATGGAAACGATACGAATCATTTTTCGTATGGGCAGATTTTTTGAGTGTGGAAGAGAGAGAAGAGTTTGAAAAATATCTTGCTCTTAATTTGATTACCCCTATGAAAAATGACATATATTTAGGCGATGGCTTTTTCCTGTATCTTAAATGGATTCTCTCTCGCCACCCAGATAGAATCAAAGCCATTCGCGAATGGATTCTTGATACGCAAAGTGGCATATTGAATTTTGTGAGTCTTGCAGATATGGTATATCCACGTGCCAATGCGATTGATGAGGAGATATGGGAGTTTATGAGAGATATTGTATTTTCTTCAGAATCTCAACAATGGAAGCATCTATACACACTTAAAGTTCAAAAATAAAAGATAGAGGTGGAGTAATGAAATATATTATTTATGATAAATATGAAAATGCACAGGCATTACTTTGTAGCGTTAAGGAGCTTTTTGCACAACTTAAACTAGAAGTGCTCACTCCTCCAGTGTCATTGGCTGATTGTGGGGGATATTGGGCACGATTAGTGCAAAAAGATGATTTGATACGCAATGTTGCCTATAATCTTGCTCTTGCAAATGCCCAAAATGCTACGCTTGTATTTTTAGAAGAAGATGCTTACGCAAACGCTCTATATGTTAAAACAATCATAGAATCTGATTTGAAACTTATGCGTCAAATTGAGACAGAATATCTTCATAAGTTCAATTTACTTTATGATAGTAAAGTGCAAATGAGTTATTTGCCTGATTTGCTTAATGGGTGCGATGTGAATGCGTTAATTTGTAAAAAATTTACGACATTTTCATCTGTAATACTTCGTGGCGCATATCAAGCACATTTGTCCAAAAGCACCAATCATAGAATTTATGAGCAAATTGATTTAAAATGTATTGACACACCCATTTCTTATCAATATTATGCACATTTGCTCAATGTCAATCCACAGAGTGCATTTTATAATGGCGCGAAGCTTTTTTTTGATTTAGCAGATTTGGGCATAGATTTTATTTTGAGTCATTCACTTAGTCAATTTAATATGCTTGATGCACAGCGTGCGCAGCTTTGTAAAGCATATAATCGTGATAATATCGCCTTACCCATTCTCTTTTTGCCTCAAATTTTGCTTTTAGCATTTGGTGAAAAGGATAAAACTAAGCTTGGCTTTGCATATCATAAACAAAAGGTGGAGTTGATATAAATGCAAATATTTCTTAAATTTCTTCTTGCGGCGATTGTTGGTTCAACTTGGTATCATTTTGGCGGAGGAGATTCGGCAATGGCATTGATATTTTTCTTTGTCATTTTAGGTGTGTTATTTATGAAGCCTATTCGCTATCAAGACCCTAAGAGGCGAGAGGAATATATGCAAAGAATACGTGATAGTAGAGAGCGTAAAATTGCGCTTGAAAATGAGCGCTTAGAGGAATTAAAGCGTCTTAAAAAGAATGCGCTTGAGCAAGAAGAAAAGCTTAAAAAGGATTTTGAACAACGAATTAATAAACGTTAAATTAAATTTTTGCTACAATAGTGTTTAAATCAATAAAAAGGGACAGATTCACAATGGAAATCGTGTTATTACTTATCGCTGGCGTGGTAGTGTATTTTCTTTACAATACTTTACAAGAATACCTTAAAAACCCTCTTCATCAGAATCCACAATTTAATACAAGTCGCATAGACAATACGCCGATAGATTTTAAAAATCCTTATCAAGAAATGACACAAATTGACAAAGTAAAATCAAGCGAATTTGGTGTGTTAGCTGCGATTTTAGGACGCGTAGTGTGGAGTGATGAGAAAATGTGCCCACTTGAAGAACAGCTTGTTGATGAAATGCTTACAGATATGGCGCAAGAGGCAAAGAATCCAAAAATGAGCAAGGAAGAGCTCAAAGATATACTCATAGAACAAAAATCTTCAAATATTACCCTTGAAGAGTTGTGTGATGAATATGTAATGCTTACAAAAGGTGAGTATAAAAAACGTTTAAAAGTTGTAGAGTTTTTATTTGTCATCGCTTATGCTGATGGTTCGCTTGCAGAAAGTGAGCGTGATTGCATTATTGATATTGCGGCATTGTTTGAAATCTCCAATGAGGATTTTAATACTCTTTTTGAGCAATTTGAGCAAGAGTATGCTAAAGAAATATCAATGAATAAAGAAAGGGCAAAAGAAATTTTTGATATAAAAGATGAAGATATAACAAAGGAAAGTTTAGCACGCAAATATAATGAGCTTATCAAAAGTGCCAAACAAAATATTTTTGACAATAAAAATATCAATAAAAGCTTTCATAATACTTCGCTTATACAGATTAAGGAGATTGATAGAGCTTATACATTGCTTTTAGAATCTTTCGCCGATAGCAGCTCTTCAGCAGAAGATTCCAAAGAAAGAAATAAAGAAAAAGTTACGAAAAAAGAGGATAAGGCGGACAAAGGTTGGGATTTTTAGGAATAGAGTTTGCTTTGATGTTGTAACCTTGATGGAGGATTCAATATGGATATTACAAAAATTAACCACAATGGTGGTGTGCAAGGTATGCTTGCTAATATTTATAATGTAGAAAATCAGCCAAGAAATGCAAATGAAAGTAAGGAAAGCGAACAAAAGCTTAATGGCGTAGATAGTGTGCATAATAAAGATAAAAGCATACAATCTTTGCAATCTGCAGATATTTCTAGACGCATAGAAGATAGATTCTCTCCTTCCCAAGAGCTTAAAAAAGCTCGTGAGATTGGCGGAGAGCTTGAGGGAGGTTTTAGAGATAAAACTTCATTTGAGAATCTCTCCGATACGCTCAAAAAAGAAGGTTTGATTAATAGCAATGAAAGAGTAGCAATGGAGTATTTAAAAAATCATTCATCAAAAGTAAGCTTTGATGAATTTGATAAAATTGCCGCAAATGATAATCACAGCAAAGAAATGCAAGGATTGATAGATTCTGTGCTGAATAAGATGAAATTTGTTGATAATGTCAATGGTGGAATTTTCTAATCTCTATAAAGGAGAGTGTTGCCACTAAAATCTTGTAGTCGCGCACTTATGTTTTCAAGATAAAAAATTGCAAAATGAGGGTGGGCAGGATTATTATCAAAGATTTGGGCTACTCGCTCGTATTTTGCCATTAATGCTTCTTTTGCATCAAGATGATTAACAATACGTGCCTCGCCTCTAATGCGCAATGAAAGAATATCCGCTGTGCTGATACATATTTCTACTCCTGCGTGTTGCTCAATATGTTTGCAAAGATTTTTGTTTTTAGAAGTCCCAAAATAAATCTTACCATTATGGAGAATATGGGAGATTATCGGACGCACTCGTGGATTCCCACAAGTGCCCTTAGTAGCAAGATACAGGACACCTAAATCCAAAATCTTGCCAATTTCTGTGAGCGTAAGACTTTCCATTTTGCGTCTATTTTATTGCTGCTAGAGCTTTTTCATAATTTGGTTCTTGCGTGATTTCCTCACAAATCTCTGTATAAATCACTTTTCCTTGAGGGTCAATTATAAGCACTGCACGCGTAAGTAGCCCCACAAGCGGAGAAGATTGTAAGAGTAAGCCATAAGCCTTGCCAAAATCTTTTGTTACAAAATCACTCAAAGTAGAGAGATTCTCTATACTTTCGGTGCTACAAAATCTCCCTTGTGCAAAAGGTAAATCCATTGAAACCACATATACATTTGCATTTTGCAATGTAGCGGCTTCTTGATTGAAACGTCTTGTTTGTGTTGCACATACACCTGTATCAAGGCTTGGCACGACATTAATGATTTGATACTTTCCGCTTGCCCCACCTATTTGCACCTGTGATAGGTCTTTTGCAGTAAGTTTGACTTGAGGAGCGTTATCGCCAACTTTAATTGTATTTGCACTTAATTGCGCTGGAGTGCCTTTAAATTTTACTTCCATTTTAGTCCTTTTTATTTATTTAATGTATCTTTTGATACAATCAAGTATTCTAACCAAAGGGAGTTAATTGATTACTAAATGTTACTTACTTGATACCTCTATTATTCTTGATGATACACAAAATATTATCTTTTTGTGGCAAAACGCACAAAATGAGCTTTTTATATCTGATGTTGTTATTGAAGAGCTTGATAAAAAGAAAGATTTACAAAATGAAACAGGTTTCTTTGCACGTGAGTTTTTTCGCTGCATTAATAGTGAAAGTGTAGAGAATGAAAAGATTGCACAGAATAGCTCAAGCAATGAAGTGCTAATGCGCATTGCTAAAGATAACAATGACTTTATTCAAACTCTCCTTTTTAAATATGAGAATTTTGCTATTCCTTTTACACTTATTTATCGTCCAAAATATAAACTTTTACCACAAGAGCATAGTTATAATGATTCTAAACTCATTGAAATTGCGCGAGATTATAAACTCGTGCTTTTAAGCAATGATATTTCGCTCAAAGTGCGCGCTCAAGCACAAGGTGTTTGTGCCCAATCACTTTTTCGTGATAGGGTTGAGAATCCAAGTGATATTGATTTTTGGACATCTTTTGAGGTGCATAAAGATACGCCTTTGGAGCATTTAAAAGATAATACAAAATTTCAGAATCTTACACAATGGAGTCTTATCCAAATTGATGAAATGGATAATACAGATAATTCATTGTATAAAACAGGTAAGAGAATCTTTGGACTTAAGATAGGTGAGGCATTTGAGGAACTCAATCTTGATGAGATTCTTAAAAATCACCAACCTTATATTATGCCTATTAACTTAGAGCAAAAAATGTTTTATGCACTCCTCACACACGCACAAAATAATCTCACTATTGCCACAGGTTCAACAGGAAGTGGTAAAACGCTTATAGCACTTCAAGCAGGTATTACTCTTGTCAAAAATGGTGTAGTTGATGGTATTATCTATATGCGTAATACAATTACTGCAAATGATAAAGAAGCGGAGCTTGGTTATCGTAAGGGAGATGAGAATCAAAAATTGGGATATTTTATGTATCCGCTTTATGGTGCTATAAATTTTACTATTGATAAACTTCAAGAAAGCTCACTTGCCAAACGCATTGAATATCGTGGCGAGGTTAATGGCATACAAAAGCAAGATGCAACTGAATATTTCCTCCAAAAGCATAAAATTGAAATAGTGGATATTGCTCACGCACGAGGGATTAGTATTGGTAATAAATTTGTTATTTTTGATGAAGTGCAAAATGCTTCAAATGCTACGATTAAACTTATTGGCACGCGTATAGGTGAGGGGAGTAAGATTGTATTTTTGGGAGATTGGGCGCAGATTGACCACCCATATTTGAGCAAGTTTCGTAATGGTGCATTAAGCTTGCTCACTAAGGCACTTAGAGATGATTTTATCGCCGGGATTCACTTACATCAAACTATACGAAGTGATGTGGCAAGCTGGTTTGGGGAGAATTTTTGAAAAAGTCATTATTTAGAATCTGTTTTATTTTGCTTATATCAAGTATCACGATGTATGGTGCGCGCCCTATGATTAATGATGATGCACGCGTGGTAGATAGACACTCCTGCCAACTTGAAACTTGGGGATTATATAATGGCGATATAGCTGAATATTGGATAGTGCCCGGTTGTAATTTGTTTCTTGATATGGAAATAAGTTTGGGTGGAATGATGAGTAATGCGCCCATTCAGCAGGGGTTAGCTGATGAAAGATTTGGCGGAAGACAGCTTGTAACAGGAGTAAAAAAGATTTTCAAAGATGTAGAATCTGATGGATATAGTTTTGGTTTGGCATTAGGCAATGTTTATAATTTTAAACGTTCTAAATACAGAAATGAATATTATATATATGCTCCTATAAGTGCAGCTTTTTTTGATAATACTTTGCTTTTGCATTCCAATATTGGCTACAAGCTTAAGCGTGATAATGGAGATAGACAAATTTATAATGTTGGCTTAGGATTAGAGCAGGAAGTGAGCCAAAGACTATGGATTCTTGGGGAATTTTTTTATGAGCGGTTTGATACACTCAAATACCAGTTGGGGCTTAGAATCTGGCTTATCCAAGATAGAATTCAACTTGATGGCACTTATGGTAATGCCTTTTCAGGGAGAGAGAGCTGGGTATCTTTAGGATTGCGATTCTTGTCTCCACCAATATTTTAATTGTATATTCAAACACAAGGATAAAGATGAAAAATTATATATTGATGTATTTATTATGGCTAGTTATGGCAATTTTTATACAAGCTTGTGCGTCTTTGGGAGTGCAAAAACCTCTTGTATATAATGTGCAGGTAGGAAGCTTTAGTAATGTAGAGAATGCTGGACAATTAGTAGATTCTCTTAATCAGAAAGGACTTGATGCATTTTTGTTCAAAGAAGATAATATGTATAAAGTGCGCTTTGGGAATTACAAAAATTTTGATCACGCAAAAACACAGGCACAAATATATAAAGAACAAGGGCTTATAGGCGAGTTTTTTGTCCTCTCTCCTCAAAAATATGCACACAAAAATGATACAAAATATAAAAAATCAAAGAATATAAGAGATGATATTGTAGAGAGTGCTCATCAGTATCTTGGTGTGCCATATAAATGGGGCGGCACTTCAGAATCTGGTTTTGACTGCAGTGGGCTAACACATTCTGTATATCGTCTCAATGGTATTTCACTCCCTCGTTCATCGTATGAACAATATAATGAGGGAGATTCTATCAGCAAGAGCAAACTCAAAAAAGGCGATTTGGTATTTTTCATTACCAATAGGGGTAAGAGGGTGAATCACGTGGGTATTTATATCGGCAATGATGAGTTTATCCACGCTCCGAGTAAAGGAAAAGTAGTGAGTAAGGCGCGTTTAGATTCTACTTATTGGACTAAAGCCTATAAAGGTGCAAGGAGCTATTTTTAAATTGATATTTATCAATTTATGTTATTATGCGGGTTTTACAAAAAGGAGTCAAAATGAAATTTCTTCGCTACTTTGAATATGCTGTTATGATGCCCAAAAAACTTAAGAAAGTTTATGACAAACTCAATGCCCAAGATAGAAATTTTAGCTCTTTGAGCACTTTACTTTCTGCTCAAATGGCAGCACATAGAAATAATTTAGATGTAGTGCTAGAGCTCTCAAGGGCTTTTATTACTCCAAAAATGATACACAATACAGACAATGCTTTAAAATATCTTTCCCTTGTAAGACCATTCCGCCACCATTCTTTTAAATTTGTGCGTATAGGTGGAACTGCCGATGGTGGATATTGTTTATTATGCCCCCCCCCCCATTAAAAGCGATTCTCTCCCAAAATGTGTTTCATTAGGCGTATCTGATTATTCTCCCTTTGATTTAGAAATGGCAGATATGGGTTATGAAGTACTTGAATATGATGCGAGTATAAAATCTTCTCCTTATCCCAATCATCCAAGGATAAAATTTTTTAAGAAATTCGTAGGCGCTGTGGAATCTCACAATACCACTACGCTTATACAAATTATTAATGAAAATAAATTTGATGAAAGAGCACATAATATATTGCAATGTGATATTGAAGATGCTGAATGGGAACTACTTGAAAACATTGATATAAGCCTTCTTGCAAAATATTTCCCTCAAATACTTTTTGAATTTCATAATTGTAACCCAGATGATGAAGCATTGACGCAAAGACGTTTAGCTGTATTGGCAAAATTAAATGAATACTATTGCCCTATTCATACACATTTTAATCATAATGGGGGGCTTTTGTTTGCTCAAAATCTACTTTTTTCTTCCTTGCTTGAAGTATCTTATTTGCGCAAAGATTTAATACCAAATAATGCAGAGCCATTAATAGGAAGCGCGACACTTCCAAATTTGGATTATCCTAATATTCCACATTACCCAGATATTCCTGTGATATTTGGATAATGGATTGCTCTTAAGGGTTAGATTCTCTCATAAGGGGCAATAAGCACCCTTTATGAATGTTATTTGTTGAGTGATTTTTCTACTTCTACGACTTTTTGCCAAGTGGCAATAACAGAATCAGGATTAAGTGAAATAGAGCTAATACCTTCTTTGACAAGAAATTCAGTAACTTCAGGGTAATCACTCGGAGCTTGCCCACAAATACCAACATATTTGTTATGACGCTTACACGATTCTATGGCTTTTTTAAACATTGCAAACATTGCAGGATTGCGCTCATCAAAGATATGGCTTACGAGTTGTCCATCTCTATCTACACCGAGCGTGAGTTGGGTTAAGTCATTTGAGCCAATTGAGAATCCATCAAACATATTTAAAAATTCATCAGCCAAAATCACATTCACAGGCAATTCGCACATAACATAAATTTCTAAATCATTTTTGCCAGATTCTAATCCGTTACGCCGCATAATTTCAAGCACCTTTTTTCCTTCCTCTGGTGTGCGCAAAAATGGAATCATCACTTTCATATTCGTAAGCCCCATTTCATTGCGCACCATTGCAAGAGCCTGACATTCCCATTCAAAAGCTATACGATATTGGTCAGAATAATATCTGCTTGCCCCGCGATAGCCAAGCATTGGATTCTCTTCGTGTGGTTCATACGCCATTCCACCTAGCATACCACGATATTCATTTGATTTAAAATCACTTGTGCGCACTATAACAGGATTAGGATAGAAAGCCGAACAAATCATACCGATACCTTCAGCAATTTTCTTTGTAAAAAAATCTTTTGGATTTTCATAACCAGATATTATTTTCTCAATTTCTGATTTTTCTTTCAAGCCTTTGGTGTTACCATTTTGAATATCAAGGAGGGCAAGAGGGTGTGCCTTGATTTGATTAAGCACGATAAGTTCCATACGCGCTAAGCCTACGCCGTGATTTGGAATCTGCGAGAAACCAAATGCTTTTTCAGGGTTGCCTACATTCATATAAATTTTAGTTTTTGGATTTCCAAGATTATCAAGCTCAATGCTCTCAATTTCATATTCGTGAATGCCATCATAGATATAGCCCTCTTCGCCTTCTGCACAAGAGATTGTAACCTCCATACCGCTATATAGTCTATCTGTTGCTCCAATAGCTCCTACAATCGCAGGCACACCTATTTCTCTAGCAACAATCGCCGCGTGGCAAGTGCGCCCACCACGATTAGTGATAACTGCTGCAGCTTTTTTCATCGCTGGCTCCCAATCTGGGTCAGTATTATCGGTTACAAGAATCTCACCTTCTTTGAAGCTATCCATATGTTCTATGTCGTTGATAATACGCACTTTTCCTGAACCGATTTTACCCCCTATGGCTTTTCCTACGAGGATAATTTCTTTTTTGACTTCGGGATTGACAAATTTAAACTTTTCTAGCTTTTGCCCATTACCTTTTTTATTTTTTTGACTTTGCACTGTTTCTGGGCGGGCTTGAACGATGAAAATTTCGCCACTATCGCCATCTTTTGCCCATTCCATATCCATAGGGCGATATTCTCCTGCCTCTTTTGTATAATGCTCCTCAATTTTTATCGCATAACGCGCAAGTGTAAGAATATCTGTATCGCTAATAGAAAAAGTTTTCATCTCGCGTTGAGTTGTTTTGATATTTTTGGTAGGGTGTTCGCTTCCACGTGGTGCATAAACCATTTTTTGATGTTTGTGTCCAAGCTGACGTTTAATAATAGGACGTTTTCCCTCTTTGAGTGTGGGCTTAAACACATAAAATTCATCAGGATTGACCGTGCCGCCTACGACATTTTCGCCAAGTCCCCAAGATGAAGTGATAAAGACAGCATCTTTAAAACCTGTTTCTGTATCAATACTAAACATTACCCCTGCACTTCCTTTGTCTGCACGCACCATTTTTTGCACTCCCACAGAAAGAGCAACTTTAAAATGGTCAAATCCTCTTGAAGCACGATAGCTTACAGCTCTATCAGTAAAGAGCGAAGCAAGGCAAGATTTGATGTAATGTATAAGCTCTGTTTTGCCTTTTACATTGAGATAAGTATCTTGTTGTCCAGCAAAACTCGCATCGGGCAAATCTTCGGCTGTTGCAGAGCTACGTACAGCTACATCAGCCTCTTTCATACCATATTCAGCACTTAAAATCTCATATGCTTGAAAAATCTCTTTGCGCAAATCATCAGGAAAGGGTGTGCCAAAGATAAGTTCGCGGATTTTTTTAGAACGTGTTTTAAGCACATCTATTTCAGTTACATCAACACCATCAAGCAAATTAATAATTGTCTGTCTAATACCACCAGAATCTAACAGATACCAATATGCTTCACTTGTGATAGCAAAACCATTAGGGACTTTAATACCCTCGCTCACAAGTTCTTGAAACATTTCACCTATACTTGCATTTTTACCGCCTACAATCGGCACATCTTTATTGTTGAGTTCTTTAAAAAACTTAATATATTTCATACGCTGTACCTTACATTGTTATTTTATAACTAGAGCGAATATTGTAGTTAATCAAAGTTTATCCCAAACTTAAAAAGTGTAATTCTCAAACAAAAGCGAAAAAAAGCATAAGTTGTGATAAAATCTACACTTTTTAATTTTAGCAATGATTGAGGTGGCAATGACAAGTATTACACATCTTTTGAGCGAGATTCAAGATATTGATGAGGCTTTAAGAGTTCATAAGCTTTCAAAACAAGATTATGAGGAGATTCTTAAGATTTTACAGCGTCCCCCAAATCTTATAGAGTTAGGGATTTTTTCGGCAATGTGGAGTGAGCATTGTAGTTACAAATCAAGCAAAAAGTATCTTAATGGATTCCCTACGAAAGCTCCTTGGGTTGTGCAAGGACCGGGTGAAAATGCAGGCATAATAGATATTGGAGATAATCTTTGTGCAGTTTTTAAGATAGAATCCCATAATCACCCGAGTTTCATTGAGCCTCACGCGGGGGCTGCTACTGGCGTAGGTGGGATTATGCGCGATATTTTCACAATGGGAGCGCGTCCGATAGCTTTGCTTAATTCTATTCGTTTTGGCGATGTGAATGACCAAGGAGCACTTGGCAAAAAACATCGCTATTTGCTACGAGGTGTGGTAGAGGGCATAGGGAGCTATGGAAATTGTATGGGAGTGCCGACTATCGGGGGTGAAATGAGCTTTGAATCTTGCTATAATGGCAATATTTTAGTCAATGCGTTTTGTCTAGGATTGGTCAAAAAAGATGAGATTTTTTATGGCAAGGCTGAAGGCGTGGGGAATCCTGTTATTTATGTGGGAAGTAAAACAGGACGCGATGGCTTAGGTGGGGCAGTGATGAGCAGTGATAGTTTTAGCTCCACTTCAAAGGCTATGCGCTCTGCAGTGCAAATAGGCGACCCATTTGCAGAAAAACTCTTGCTTGAAGCGTGTTTGGAGCTTTTTAGGCAAGATTTAATTGTCGGCATTCAAGATATGGGTGCAGCTGGGCTCACAAGCTCAAGTTTTGAGATGGCAGGACGCAGTGGCAGTGGTATGATTATGCACCTTGATAAAGTGCCTATGCGTGAAGAGGGAATGAATCCCTACGAATTAATGCTAAGCGAATCTCAAGAGAGAATGCTCATTTGTGCGAAAAAAGGCTGTGAGCAGCAGATATTAGATATATTTGCTAAATGGGAAGTAGATGCAGCAATTATTGGAGAAGTTACAAAAAGTGGCGTTATGGAACTTTTTTGGGACGGAGAGAAGTGTGCGGAGATTCCTATCAAGGAACTAAGTGAAAAGACTCCTATGCTTGATATGCCTGTGCGCCCTCTAGTGCTCCAAACTCATAAGGCTAATCAGCTCAAAACATCTCTAGGTGTGCAAGAAATTTTTATAACCTTGCTTGAAAGCGTAGAGGTTGCAAATAAAAAGTGGGTGTATAGCCAATATGATAGTAGTGTGCAAAGCAACACTATTACTCCTGCAGGGAGTGGCGATGCAAGTATGATACGCATAAAGGGCACAAAGAGTGCATTGAGTATGAGTGTAGATTGCAATATGCGTTATTGTTACCTTGACCCAAGAGAGGGGGCAAAGATTGCGGTAGCTACTTCTGGGAGAAATTCCATTGTCAATGGGGCAAAGCCTTTAGCGATTAGTGATTGTCTCAATTTTGGCTCACCACATAATCCTGAAGTAATGTGGGCATTTAAAGAAGTGTGTGAGGGCATTAAGGAATCTTGCAAAGTCTTAAATACTCCTGTGGTAAGCGGCAATGTTTCTTTGCATAATCAAAGTGATGGCGTAGATATTTATCCCACGCCTTCCATTGTAAGTGTGGGCTTGATAGATGATGTAAGTAAGGTAGTGCGCTCAACATTCCAAACACAAGGTAATATGCTTGTCCTACTTGGTGAAATCAAAGCTGAATTTGGTGGTTCTTTAGCACAAAAGATTCTGGAAGGGCATATTTATGGACAGATTCCAAGTATTGATTTGGCACGCGAGCTTACTTTATGGCATCTCATACTTGAGGCAAGTGATGCGCGTTTGCTTGAGAGTGCAAAAGATATAGGTGAGGGGGGATTGGCAATCACTCTTGCAAAAATGGCATTGGGCAATGGCGAACATCAACCCATAGGTTGTAATGTCCATACAAGCTTGCCCTCCCAGCTACTTTTTGCTCCCTCACAGAGTTGCGTTGTCGTAGAAATTACAGCAAATAACTTCAATACATTTACCCAAATGGCAAAAAAACATAAGGTTGCCTTTACAGAGATTGGTTGTGTGGGTGGCGATATTTTTTGCGTTGATGAGATTAATATAAGTCTTGAAGAGATGAGTAAGCTTTATTTTGAGAGCTTTGAAAAAGTGATTTGCCAAGATTTGTGATTTTAAAGGAAGTAAAATTGCAATGTTGTGCTTTTAAATTTGTATTTATTATATTTTTTTTGTGTGTTACTTTTAATCTAGCCCTTGCAGGTGGGAATGCTGCGATAAACCAAGAACCAAATCCCTTTAGCTTTCCTAAAGATGGCTCATATTACCTTGAACGCAACACAGATCTTTTGGAAGCTTACCTTGAGCAAGTCAAAAAGCAAACTTTAGAGCAAAATTATCCACTTTACTCATCAAAGCCCGCGCGTCCTATTGTAGAATATAGTGCTTATCGCACGCTCTCGCAAAAAGATAAAACATCTTTGCGTGGCGCTCTCGTGCTTGTTGGGGCTTTTATCAGTGAATTTATTAGATATAGCAATTTTGGAGGGGTAGGCATTGGAGCGAAGCTTAAGCCAAATGATGAACATACATTTTATCTTAATTTTGATGGACGATATTTGACAGATATGGGGGCTTTTGGCATAGGGCGCAAGATTTTTGCTTATTGTGTGCTGCCACGATTTGATAAGTGCATTATGCTTGGCATTGGCGAGGAGTGGTAGGATTCTATTAAAACTAATGCGTTTTATTCTTTATAATTATCACAACCTTTTTGGTTTCCCATATCACAGGCTTTGCCAAAAAGCTCTTTTGCCTTGTGTTTATCTTGTCTCACACCTTTTCCATAAGTATAAAAAACTCCCAAATTATTACAAGCCCCTGCTTCACCCATATTGCAAGCTTTAGCATAAAATTCTCTTGCTTTAACATAATCTTGTCTTACGCCTTTACCCTCGCTATAAAGCAATCCTAAATTATAACAACCAACACGATTATTCATATTACAAGCTCTCAAATAAAGTTCCGCAACTTTAAGATTATCTGTCATAACACCTCTGCCATACGCATATAAAACGCCCAAATTTACACAACCTATACTATTACCCTCATCACAAGATTTGCTAAAAATTGCTCGTGCTTTTGTATAGTCGCGCTTGATATTTTCACTCCATACCAACAACAAACCCAATTCATTATAATCTAAGCTCTTATCAATTTCATAAGCTTTATTCAAAAATTCATATGCCATTCTATCATCTTGTAAAACACCCTCACCACGATAATACATAGTGCCTAATAGATAACAACCCTTAGATTCGTATAAATCGCAACTTTGGGTAAAAAGCTCTATTGCCTTTGTATAGTCCTGTTTAATGCCTTTGCCTTGATAATAATGCAAACCTAGATTGTAACAGCCTTTCCCATTCTCTAAATCACAGCTCTTATTGGCAAAATGTCGTGCCTTTGTAGAATCTTGCTTTAACCATATCCTTTATCATACAAGATACCTAAATTTGTACAGGCTTTAGCTGCACCATATTGACAACTTTTAGTATAAAATTCTCTAGCTTTATTGTAGTCTTGTCTTACACCTTTACCCTCATAATATAGAACACCCAAAATAAAGCAACCTCTGCTATCTAAATCACAACCTTTGGTAAAATATCGTGCTGCTTGAGTGTAGTTTGCTTCATCAAAAAATTCAAAGCCTTTTGCCATACAATCCTCTGCATTAGCGCAAGCTACTTTAGAATCTACGCCTAAATGAGCGCAACCAATAAACCATAAAGCATAGACAAATAAAACTAGAAAATGCATAATTTCCCCCATAATTTTAAATAAATGCTGAAATTTAGATTCTACTGGTATTTGTCTTATCTTATTCTAAAGATTGTATCAAAGCAAGGGCATTGCGATGGATATTTTGATACTTTATCTCTAAGGGTGAATCTTGTATTTTATGCTGCCACAAAGCACTGATGACAGCGCACATATTGGCATTTTTTAGCAAATGTATATTAGTAGTGTTAATACCTCCGATAGCGCAAATAGGAATGCTTAATGTAGCCTTGGCAGATTCTAGAATCTCTAAAGGTGCAAGCGGGGCATTTGGTTTTGTAGGAGAGGCAAAAAATGCACCAAATGCCACATAATCTGCCCCGAGCCTCTCCAAGCTTTGTGCCCGCTCCAAATCCCCATAGCTTGAAGCACCCAAGATTCCACTAAATCGTGCCCTTGCCTCCATAAACTCGTTATCATCTTTGCCTAAATGAAGTGCAGGAGCGTTTATCTCTAATGCGAGTTCTAGTCTGTCATTGAGCACAAAGAGGGCGTCATAACGCTCACATAGTGCCATAGCCTGAAGCGCGTAGGGCTTAAGCCACGCATCACTATGGCTTTTATCGCGTAGCTGGAATATTCTCACGCCTGCTTTGAGGGCAGATTCTATACATTGGGGCAAAATCTCATAAGGAGTGAGAATCTCATCACTTATGGCATAAATGCCTTGCAAGATTGTTTTTTTATCATTAGATTTCATTGAGATATTTTATTCCTTAGTATAGAGTTCCCAAATGGGTGTTTCAAAGACATCGGGGATATTTTTGAGTGCTTCAAAAGGCGTAAATCGTTCTTTATAGCCCATACAATAATGATCTTTTATCCAATAGCCCGGATAGAAGTATTTGAGTCCATTTTCTTTGCCGATTTGGATTTGTTTTAAAATATTAAGTGTGCCTAAGCTATGATGTGCAAATGCGTGGTCATAGTAAAAATACACTGCTGTAATACTATCAAAAAGCGCATCAACAAGCCCTACGCCTATAAGTTGAGAATCTATAAGATAGAGGAGTTCATAGCCAAAGTCCTGATGTCCCTCAACAAACATATCCATATACGATTCTGGCGTAGTGGGTGTGTATTCCCAACCTTTTTTATCGTGCATAACCCGATGATAACGATTATAAAGCTCTATGTGTGCTTGGGTTATCGTAGGCTTTTGTATGTAAATATCAATGTTTTGAGCTTTTTTTAGCACTCTTTTATGATTTTTGCTAAAAGTAAAGTCATCAATCAAGGTGCGTATGGAAATGCAATCTGTGCAACCCTCACACATTGGTGTGAAAAAATAATTTCCAAAGCGTCTCCAACCGCGTTCAAGCAGTCCATAGTAGAATGTCGGTGTTACATTTTGAATATGAAAATATCTAAAAATACTTCGTTTGGAATCTATGTAGCTACAAGTTTTTTCTTCAGAGTAAAATTCAACTAATCTCATTTGGCAACATTCATTTGATATGTTCGTAATTTTTTTTGAATGTGCTCACTTTGAGGAGATAGCGTTTTCCCTCATCAGATGGGAGCTTGGAGCGCAATGTATCATAGACTTTAGATGATGAAAGCGCATTAATACGCTTGAAAGCTTGATTTTTATCATTGTGAAATGTCCTCAACACACTTCCAGCACCTGCATTATATGCGGTAATTACACAATATTCTTGGCTTTGCTTATCTTTAATATCAGGCAGATAACGATTAAAAAGTATGCTTAAATACGCTACGCCATACTCAATGTTTGTTTCAGGGTTAAAGAGCATTTTTTTTGTGGGCATACCTTTTTTGCCATTAATAAGTTCATACGCATCAGCTCCTGCCGTGCTTGGGACAACCTGCATAAGCCCATACGCAGGAGCGCCACTCACAGCATAGGGATTGAAATTAGATTCTGTTTGGATAATGCCTAGCACAAGTGCGGGAGAAATATTATATTTGCGCGCATATTTTTGCACAAGTGCTTCATATCTGTGCTCACTTTTGCTTTGATAATCTCCCACCATTTGCAAATCTACATAGCTTACTTGTTTGCCCTTGCTATCTTTGCGTGTTTTTATGGCATTTTCAATGAGATATTTTGCATATCTCTGGGCGCGCCATTGTGTTAAAATATCCTCTCCCTCATTGTCCTTGATGAGTCCTGCAAGGAATGGCTTTCCATCAAAGACAAAATCTTCATCAGAATACAAATCTATCTTGCTTGGGTCTTGAGGGAGTAAAAGAGTGTGTGTAATGGCTCTTTCTAAAGATTGTGTGGGATTTTGCGTGTCAATGGTTTCAATGCGAATAGCACCTGTGCTAAAGTTGATACTTGCTTTAGACATATAATGGTTGGAATATCTCACATAAGTTTGTGTGCTTGGCAAACTTATGTCTTCCTCACTCCATTGTTTTGCGACATTGCCACTAAGGGCATTGGCGACTTGAGTATATTGACGCTTAACTTCTTTTATATCGCGCAATAAGGCTCTTTGGTCGGTGGAGATTCTGAGTTGATTGCCTGCCACTTGTTTTATTGCATAATAAGGATCTTCGGTAATACTAATTTGAGCATTATTAAGGGTAGAGCAACCCCAAAAATTTTCCATTAGCACTATCATTCCAAATACACAAATAATTTTATATAGAATCTGTAAAGAACAAAGAGTTTTCACATAATGCCTTTGTTGAGATGTGTTTTCAAGTGGGGATTGTAGCGTAAAAATTCAGATTTGCCAATCAAGAAGCAACACAAAATGTGATATACTTTGCACTTTATTTTCAATAAGGAATGTTATGGAAATCATATTTGGTCCTGTGCATTCGCGGCGATTTGGACGCTCACTTGGCGTTGATTTATCTCCTTATGCAAAGCAGTGCAATTTTGATTGTGTATATTGCGAATTACAAAGGGCAAAAAGTGTAGAATCTATGAAAACAATAGTGCCTGTTGATGAAGTGGTAAATGCCGTTCAAAAGGCTATTGTTGTCCATAAATGTGATGTTTTAACGCTTACTGCAAATGGTGAGCCTACGCTATATCCTCATTTAAAAGAACTTATTAGCACTCTTAAAATAATTGTGCCAGATTCTATAAAATTGCTTTTGCTGACTAATGGTTCATTATTGTGGCGAGATGATGTGCGTGAGTGTTTGAAAAAGCTTGATATTGTTAAATTTTCTTGTGATGCGCTTGAAGAAAAAGCATTTAAGCATATTGACCGCCCGCATTCTAGCCTTTCGTTGGAACAAATCAAAGAGGGAATCATACGCTTTTGTGAAGAATTTCAAGGTGAAATTATTGCTGAAGTGCTTTTTGTCAAAGGCATAAATGATACACACGCTCAAGCTCAAGCCATTGCAGCCTTTCTTGCTGCATTGCCTATTCATCGTGTAGATATAGGCAGTATTGACCGCCCACCGGCTTATAAGGTAGAAGCTATAAGTGAGGAAAGCTTAGAATCTCTTGCTGCACATTTTTATGCTTATCCGCATTTAAATGTTTCGCTGCCAAAACGCTCTAAAATACAGCAAGATTCTATTTTGCAATCTTATGATACAGATGAACTATTGGGGTTGATTAAGCGACGTCCTCTAAGCGTAATAGATGCACAAAAAATGCTAGATTCTCAAACTTTAGCACTCTTATATCAGCTATGCCAAAAAGGGACGATAAAGCAGTGTAGAGTAGGAGAAAATGAATTTTATCAAGTTGTGGATTAAAGGTTAAAAGATTTGGGCTATAATTATTTACTTTGTCGGTGTTTAGATTCTTTAAAATATCATTAAAGTTAAAGAATCTGAAATCAACAGGCAAACAACAAAATTTAAGGAGAAAGTAAATGTTTGAATTGCGTAAATTACCTTATGGTAAAAATGAGTTTAATGGTTTTATCAGTGAGCAAACTTTTGAGTATCATTATGGGAAACATCACCAAACCTATGTGAATAACTTGAATAATCTCATTAAAGGGACAGAGTTTGAAAATGCAGAGCTTGGCGATATTATCCTCAAATCAAATGGTGGTATTTTCAATAATGCGGCACAAGTGTATAATCACGATTTTTATTGGGACTGCTTAAGCCCTAAAGAAAGTGCAATGAGCGCGGAATTAAGTGCTGCTATTAATGCTGAATTTGGCTCAATAGACACTCTTAAAGAAAAATTCCTTACTTCAAGCACAACTCTTTTTGGTTCAGGTTGGAATTGGCTCGTGTATAATACACAAACCAACAAGCTTGAAATTGTCCAAACAAGCAATGCTGCTACACCTGCGACAGATTCTAAAGTGCCACTTTTGGTTGTTGATGTATGGGAGCACGCCTATTATATTGACCATAGAAATGCTCGTCCTGCTTATTTGGAAGCATTTTGGAAGCACATTAATTGGGCTTTTGTCTCAAGAGCTTATGAATGGGCACTCAAAGAGGGCTTACAATCATTTAAATTCTACATTAATGGGATTCACAAAAAATAATTCCTTTGATATTTTACATTCGTGCGGCTTTATAAGCCTCTGTGCGAATGTTGCTTCAATTATGTTATTATCTTAACTTTCATTTACCTAAAAGCCAAAGGCGCACAATGTTACAACATCACATTAAAGACTTTATCAAAAAAGCTCTTGATGAAGATTTAGGCAGAGGAGATTTATATGCTCTTTTTGCAACAGATAAGGAAGTCCAAGCTTATATCATTGCTAAGCAAGAGGGTGTATTCTCTGGGGAAATATACCTTAGAGCAATGCTTGAGTATTTTGGGCTTAGCCTTATATCATCATATTCAGATGGTGAATTGTTTGCAAAAGGTGCGATTTTATGTCGTATAAAAGGAAGTCATATTCATATTTTGCAGTTAGAACGCGTATTGCTCAATATTCTTGCTCATAGTAGTGGCATAGCTACTCTTACTGCTTCTTATGTGAGATTGATAAAAGACACACGCGTTAAACTTCTTGATACGCGCAAGACACGCCCATTATTGCGCCAACTTGAAAAATATTCTATCATCAATGGTGGAGGACATAATCATCGTTTTGGGTTAGATAGTATGCTTATGTTAAAAGATACGCATTTAGCTTATGCTCGGAATCTTGCAGAGATTATTAGCACTGCAAGGAAAAGATTGCCATTTATGTGTCCTATTGAAATAGAATGTGAAAATTTTGAACAAGCTAAAGAGGCGATACACGCCAAAGTAGATGTGATTATGTGCGATAATATGAGTGTAGAGGCAATTCAAGAAGTAGTAGCATATCGCAATGCAAATGCACCTCATATTTACCTTGAAGCAAGTGGTAATATAACGTTTGAGAATATCCGTGATTATGCTTTTAGTGGTGTAGATGCTATTAGTGTGGGCTCACTTATTCATCAAGCAAAGTGGCTTGATTTCAGCCTAAAAATTGAAGGCTAGGTTGTGATAGGATTTGATAGAGAATCATTTTTTATTCATACATTGCAATCAGAGGGAATCACAGAGGGAATAGGCGATGATTGTTGTGTATTCTTTCCACAAGATAACAACTCTCATCACCCACGCAAAGCACATATTAAGGCACACATCAATCCTAAAGCACAACAAAAAGCAAATGTCTCACCTTTTGTTGTTGGTATGGATAGTTTTTGTGAGGGAGTGCATTTTCTCGCTCATTGGTTTTCGCCTTATGAACTTGCTTTTAAGGCTTTTTTGGTTAATTATTCCGATATTGTAGCGATGAATGCTACTCCTGCTTATGCAATGTTAAGCATTGGTTTGCCCCGATATTGGGCTAAAGCAGAGATTAAAGATTGTATTCGTGGCATAGGAGATTTTTGTCGCAAATATAATGTAAAACTTATCGGGGGCGATACTATTAGCACCAAAGATTTGCAGATTCATATTACTTTTTTTGGTTTAATTCATAAACATACGCTTTATCGTGATAAGATTCCTGCTGGTTCGGTACTTTTTTATACTTGCGATAAATATCCGCAGCATACTATCACTCAAAGCTATAAAGTGCTAAAAACATTGCTCCATCCACCTAAAAATAAACATTTAAGAGCAAAAGGCAGATTCTTATCTCCTCGTATTAGGGCGCGATTTATAGCCGATTGTGCGCGATTTTTAAAAGGAGGTATGGATATTTCTGATGGTATTTTAAGCGATATTTCTAAGCTTAGTGCAATAAATAAGCTTCATTTTAAATCAAATATGCCACTTTTTGCACCACATTTAAAACCTTTGCTTTATAGCGGAGAATCTTATGAAATGCTTATAGCCATTGCACCAAAGGATAGCCTCAAGCTTAAAAGAATAGCTCTAAGGCATAGGATTAAAGTATGCAAAATAGGTCAATTTACGCGTAAAAAATATATTCTACCACCAATAAAGTATTGGCATTAAGCATAAGGAGTATTTAATGACTATCATACTTGCGACAAGCAATACGCATAAAATCCGTGAATTTCAGGCTATGCTAGGGGATAAAGACGCGAAAGTATATGCGTATGAGGAGATTCTAAAGCCTTTACATATTATAGAAAATGGTGCGAGTTTTGCAGAAAATGCTGCACTTAAAGCAAAAGCAATTTATAATGCTCTCTATATGCAATATATGCAAGAAAAAGGACAGAGTGATGTATTAGCATTTCCTCTTGCTCTTATTGCAGAAGATAGTGGGATATGTATTCCAGCTCTTGGTGGAGAGCCGGGTATTTATAGTGCGAGATATGCACAATATAAGGGATTTAGACAAGATTCACGAGCTTTATATACGCAAAGAACGCAAAGCGATTTGCATATTACGCACAATAGCACCGATATTGAGAATCTCCATTGTCTTTTAGAGCAAATCACACCATTTGCACCAACTCCTGCGTTTTTTATCGCACATATCGCGCTTATTTATATGGAATCCACATTATTACCTTTAGATAAATGCAAGATAGAGCATTTTGAGGGAAAGCTAGATGGTATAGTTATAGGTGAAAAAAGAGGCAATCAAGGGTTTGGTTATGATCCTTTATTTGTGCCAAATAAAGATAATCCTTTACAAAAAACTTTAGCACAATTAGAACCAAGTGCTAAAAATATGCTCTCACATCGCAAAAAAGCCATATCTCTTTGTGTTGAGCGACTGAATAGATAAATAAGTGTTATTAAGCCAAAAGTAATATCTTTCAGATTACAATGCGGGCTTAAAATTAATTCAAAGGATTATTTATGTTCAAAACAACAACTTCAAAAATTTCCATAGCACTTTGTGGCACACTTCTTATGTCAGCTTGCACGACCAATCCTTACACAGGCGAATCGCAAATAAGTAGAGCAGCTATTGGTGCAGTGGGCGCAGCAGCAGTGGGTGCTGGGATTGGCGCATTGGCTAACAAAAAGAATAGGGCAAAAGGTGCTGCTATTGGCGCGGGTGTAGGTGCATTAGCGGGTGGAGCAGTAGGTGGATATATGGATATACAAAACAAAAAACTTCGTGAAGAACTTCAAGGCACGGGAGTGAGTGTTACAAAAAATGGTGATGAAATTATCCTCAATATGCCCGGTGATATTACATTCAAGTCAGGTAGTGCGGACTTAAGTGCAGATTTTTATAAAGTGCTTAATTCTGTGGCAAAAGTGCTTAACAAATATGATAAAACTATCGTTTCTATCGTAGGCTACACAGATAATACAGGCAGCGCAGCAAAAAATCTTACCCTTTCGCAACAACGCGCACAAAGCGTAGCGACATATTTACAGAATCAAAAAGTCAAACCAGAACGATTTGTGATTGAGGGAATGGGACAAGATGAGCCTATTGCTTCAAATAAAACGCCTGAAGGGCGAGCGCAAAATCGCCGTGTTGAAATCTCACTTACTGCGATTACAAAATAATGCTTTTTTCTTTCCTTTTACCCCTTTAGGTAAAAGGAATTTGAAATAATGAAACATCTATTTCTTCCTCTACTTTTTATTTGCAGTATCATATCTATCTTGTGTGTGGGATTCTATCCATATCTATCTCTTTTGTTCTATCCTGCTTTTTTTGGAATCTTTGTGGTTTTATTTGCATATAGCTATGAAGTTTTAAAAGTAAGAAAACAAGCCACAATTAAGGCTTACTACAAAAGAGATTCCTTTTTATATCGCTATTTTGGACATTTCTTTCTTACTAAAATTGTAAGTCTTGTCATTGCGCTTGTGGGGAGTGTGTCGCTTTTTTTTATGCTTGTATTTCCTAGTGGAAGCGAGATTCTTATTTTTTGTTTGCTTGTACCTTGTAGTGTATATGGATTTAGACTTGTATATCTTATTTGTAATGCAAATTTAAGCCCTGATTTTGCCCCTATTTTGGCAAAAAAATATACCGCACTTATAACCGCTTTTCTTGCACTTATGTGTGAGGTTGCGCTCAATAATTTTGCACCCATTGTTTTAGAATCTAACGATATACACGCTCATTATCTTGTGCTTATGGAGAATTATAACATTGCCCAAATGCACTCACATTTTTGGCAAGAACTCTTTGGCTTTATCTTGCTAAAAAAAGCATTACTTGATGTGCTTTATTTTAGTATTGCCGATAGTTATTTGCATTTTGCACTTATTTTACTTTTTGCTTGTGGGCATTTTGCTTCATTTGCGAGTTTCTCTCTTATGTGTGTAGGGGGCATAGTGCCTAAAACTCACTTAGAACAAAAGAGCAAAAACGAGCAAGATACTCCTACAATCATAGAATCTCGCGCATTTAAACAATTTTTTGCTATGGTATTTTTTCTTATCTTTATTTACATTGCCTTTAATGTGAGCATTCATTTGCAGCCTTTAGCTAAGCATCATCATCTCCCACCACTTTTAAGTGAGCAGATTCTAAAAGAAAATGAAAGTTATATTCAAATCAGTATGCAGGGCGCACAAAGCCTTATACGCTCTAATGATTTACCTTCATTGGAGTATAAAATCAAAGAGAATCTTGCCTTTTTTGAATCTCATCTTAATACCGATACAGAAAAGATTGTAAATGAATATCTTGCTCACAAAGAGCGCATTATTGATGAATATTCCAAATGGTATTTTAGTGTGCGTGGCGAATACACAAGGCTTTTTTATGCAGCCATTGGTAAAGGAGAGGATATTGCTCAAGAGCAATTTATTTTTTTGCTTAAAGCCCATACGCCTTATGATTTACAAGAGCATTTAAATAATATGTATGATACGCATATTGAGAATCTTAAATCTCGCCTAAAGCAGAGTTTTGGCTTTTTTACAACACATAAAAAACCCTCTAATGCCGCTATTTCTCTTACTCTCTCACTTGAGGATATAAATGCACAAATTAACTCACTCTCTCCACGCGCTACTGATGGCGTAGCAGCCCTTTTGGGAGCGAGCGTAGTGGGAGCGATGATTCTTAAATCTTCGGGCAAGGCAGTTGCTAAATCTACTGCCAAAGCTGTGAGCAAGAGTGTGGCAAAAAAAGGTTTATCTGGGGCAGTTGGAGCAGGTGGTTCAATAGTATGTGGAATGTTCGCACCTTTATGCGCGATTGGGTTTTTTGTCGCTAGTGATTATGCGATTAATACTATTGATGAAGCACTCAATCAAGATGAATTTAAGCGACAAATGCGTGAGGGATTTGATTTGTGGGAGCTTCAGCTAAAAAACAGCCTCATTAGTTATAATTCGCAACTTTCAAAACAGATATTAGAGAAACTTTCATTACAAGATGATTCTTATAGGGAATCTGCTCCCAAAGAGAGCAAAGAATGAAAGCAGCTCAAGAGGAGATAAGGGTGAGAGAGATGAGTATTTGGGTTTTTGTAGGTAGCTCATTACTTTTTGCTTGCATTATTGTTTTAGCAAATTATAGTGTGCAATATCCTGTGCTTGACACACCACTCACTTATGGAGCTTTGAGCTATCCTCTTAGTTTTTTACTCATAGATGTATTAAGCGAAAAATATAGCAAACCTCAAGTATTAAAAGTCCTTTGGTGTGGGCTTATACTTGCTTTTATCCCATCACTTTTGGCAAGTGAGTTGAGTATAGCCATTGCGAGTGTATGTGCTTTTTTTGTCTCACAGAATCTTGATGTGTATATATTTTTTTATCTTAAAAATCGTTTTCCGCGCTTATGGTGGCTTCGTAATAACGCAAGCACAATTATTGCACAATTTATTGACACAATGATTTTCTTTCATATTGCCTTTTTATTTGCGTATCCGTGGGAGCAAGTTATGGCTATGGTTTTTGCAGATTTTTGCATCAAAGCTTTTCTTGCTCTGTGCGATACGCCATTTTTTTATGCCCTTGCTATACGCGAGCGTAAGCAACCTAAAATAACTCAAAAACGAGGTGAAGTATGAATCTTTCTAATAAAATCTCACGGCTCTTTGGGCGTTTTGCATCATATGAGTTTCCCTCTCCATTGCAAAATCTCATTAATGCTCTGTATGTAAAAATCTTTGATATTGAGCTGAATGAGTTTGCACCTGTTTCTAGTTATGCTTCGCTCAATGCACTTTTTACACGAGCACTTACAAGCCAGAGAGTGATTAATCCTAATCCTATTGTGCTTATCGCGCCTTGTGATTCTCTGATAACGCAAATAGGCAAAAGCACAGAAAAAAATGCCCTCCAAATCAAGGGTATGGAATATTCTATTGAAGAACTTTTGGGACAGAAGCTTGATAGGGAATTTTATTATATAAATTTTTATCTTTCACCAAAAGACTATCATCGCTATCACGCGCCTTGTGATATGGAGATTTATGAGGTGCGGTATTTTGGTGGAGAACTGCTACCTGTGAATCTCCGCTCTTTGAATAAAAATCAAAGTCTTTTTGTTCGCAATGAACGCGTAGTCGTGGTGGGTAAAACATCAAGCAATAAATGGCTGTATTTTGTCGCCATAGGTGCGTTAAATGTAGGGAGTATGGTAATGCACTTTGAAAGTAGGATTGAGAGTAATGCTAAGGCACACGATATTTGCTATACTTACCGCACACCTATTGCCATAAAAAAGGGAGAGGAGTTGGGAATGTTTAAAATGGGTTCAACCATTGTGCTTTTGATGGAGCAGATGATTCCAGATGTCCATATGAATGAAAAAGTTAAATTTGCCCAAGACATAGGCACTCATACATAAATCTAATAAAAATAAGGAATAACTTATGTCAGCAACAATCACCGATGAAATTAAAGATTTACTTCATAAGCTTGATGGGCTTTTGGTAGCACATTATTATCAAAAAGATGAGATTGTCGCCTTAGCGGATTTATGTGGCGATAGTTTAGAGCTTTCTCGTAAAGCCTCACAGAGTGAAAAGAATCTCATTGTCTTTTGTGGCGTGGCATTTATGGGGCAAAGTGTCAAAGTGCTTGCTCCACAAAAGCGTGTGATAATGCCGCGTTTAGCGTGTTGTTCAATGGCAAGAATGATTGATAGTGATTATTATGATGAGAGTATTGCACTTTTGCAATCGTATGGTTTGAGTAAAGATTCTATTTTTCCTATTACTTATATCAACTCAAATGCTGATGTCAAAGCAAAAGTCGCGCAAATGGGAGGGCTTGTCTGCACAAGTGCGAATGCTGATAAAATCTTTGCCTTTGCAAAAGAGCAGGGCAAAAAGATATTTTTTCTCCCCGATAAATGTCTAGGAGAGAATCTCGCTCGTTTGAATCACAAAAAATCCGCAATATTACGCACAGATAGCAAAGAAAAAGTGCTTGATGCTGATGTGATTTGCTATGATGGATTTTGTTCCGTGCATCAGCTTTTTACTCCCGAAGATATTGCTTTTTATCGTAACAAATTTGCTGATATAAAAATCGTAGTGCATCCCGAATGCGACCCAAATGTCGTGGAACTTGCTGATTTTGTCGGCTCTACAAGCCAGATTATTGCTTATGTGCGGTCTTTGCCTTTGGAGCAAAAAGTCGCTGTGGGCACAGAGTTTAATCTTGTCAATCGGTTGCGCCCAAAACATAATGGCAAACAAACTACTTTTGTGTTGAGCTCAAGTAAGCCTCAATGCCCCACGATGAATGAAACAACCCTTGAAGATGTGCGCGATGTGCTCCTTGCTTTTGAAGATGATAAGCCTATCAATGAAGTATTTTTAGATAATGAGATTCAAAAATGGGCAAAAATTGCCCTTGATAGAATGCTTGAGCTCTCTTAAAAGATAAAAGTAATTTTACCTTTTGTAACACACTTTTTTAAATTTACAAAAAAAAAAAAAATAAAGTTATTCATTAAATAATTTTTATTAAAAATATTCTGTTCCACTTTTTATATTTTTGTATATCAAGTGGAACAATAAATCTTACTTTAGGAGGGACTTCCTATGAAAAAACTTGTTTCAGTTTTATTGGTGTCAGCTTTATTTGGTGCAAGTAGCTTGGTGGCAGTTGAGCCAACATCAAAAGATGTAAATAAGCTACAAGCTAGTGAGAGCGAATTTCTCTTTGGTAAGCAAGAAAACAATAATGTTGCTCTCCTTTCTGAAAAAGAAATGAAAGAAACTAAAGGGGAATTTTTCTCTGGTTTAGGTGCTGGTTTGCTTGTTTTGGCTGTTGATAAATATGGTCAAAAAAAGGGTTGGTGGTAATTCCACCAGCCAAAATCTTAAATTAAGGAGGATTTATGCAGTTTAGATTCCTTAAAGCTTCGTTACTTTCTCTTGGATTTTTAGGGGCAATGGCTTCTTCTAGCCTTGCTCTCAATTGCGAGGAAAGTAACTGCGCACACTTTCGTATAGGGGCAGGAGGAGCTTACCATAGCCTTAGTGCCACAGGAGCAGATATAAGTAGCACAGGTGGTTACCTCTCTTTTGCTGCGCGTGGGACTTTGAAGCAAAGGCTTATGAGCGAGATTAGCGGAAAAGTCGGTGTAGGCAGTGCAAAGGCGAGTGGAAGCTATTTTGCAACCCTTGATGAAAAGCCACTTTCAGTTTTCACAGAAGCTTCTTTTAAGATTGGTTTAAATATTGCAAGCAAACAACTACCCTTATTTGTCAATGCTGTATATGGTTGGGATAATTTCTCTACAAATACAAAAGATAAGGGTATAGGGCTTTCACGCGAACTTGGTGGCGTAGAACTTGAAGGATTTCTCCCTACGAGTAATACTTCAAAAATAGAATATCTTGTGGGCTATTATCGCTTTTTTGCAGGAAATTACCTTTTGCAAAATGATGTAAGCTCAAAACTTGGGGGTTCAGATTATATGATTAAAGCGAGTTTAGGCTATGCGAGTGATATTACCCCAAATCTAGGATTTTATATTAAAGCCATTGGCAAATATGAAAATATGAGTGCTTCAAAACTCACAGCCACAGGTGTGAATTACCCTGCAAGCACTAATTATACAGGTATGATAGAACTCGGCATAGAATTATAGAATCTCCTTTATTACAAAAATCAAACTTTTCTTGCTTTTGGGGAGTGCCCCTCAAAGGCAATTCTTTCTTTACCTTTTGTAACATTTTCTCAAAATTTACAAAAAAAAAAAAAACGCTATTTAAGCTATGAGATTAAAAAAATTTTTTAAAATCTAAGCCGTTATACTTTAATAGATTAGAAGTATAACTTACATTGTATGTCTTAAAAGGAGGGAATTATGTTGAAATGCCGTAATTTCATTTTTAGATTCTTAATGCTTTATGCAGGAATCTTTAGTGCAAGTCAAGTTTTTGCTTTGAGCTGTGAGGAGACATTATGCAAGTCATTGCGCGTAGGTGTGGGCATACCACTTTACCAAACATTTGTTGCCAAAGACGCACATATAGGCAATTCTGGAGGTTATTTTACTCTAGGTGGCAGATTGATTACTCATAGAATCTTAGCTGAAGCCAATGGGCAAATCGGCATAGGGAGAGCAGATTCAAAAGAATCATATTTTGAAAATACAAACTACAAAGGCAAAACGACTTCTAGCACACTTGCAGGCGATATAAAGCTTGGTGTGAATGTCTCTAGCGTATCATTGCCTATTTTTATCGCAGGAGTATATGGGTTTGAAAATTTCTCTCTCTACACAGGTGGTATTTTCTCAAACTATAAAAAAGATGATAAAAAAGGTTTGGCAATGTCTTGGCATTATGCAGGTGCAGAGATAAATGGCTCAACAACTTTGCAATCCTCGTCAAAGATAGAGTATTTGCTTGGATATTACTATATCATCAACCAAAAAAGTAATTATAGATTTAGAGACGCAAGAGTAATTTCGGATTTTGCAGGCACAAACTATATGATTAAGGCAAGTTTGGCTTATGTGGCTGATTTAAATCAAAGTGTGGGCTATTATGTAAGGGGCATTTACAAATATCAAAATTTTGCTGCTTCAAAGATGACAAATAACCTTAATTATCCCACTACACAAAACTTTCAGGTTTTGGCAGAAGTTGGACTTGAGTTTTAATGGATTCATAAAAAATCACTTGGTAGGCTTTTAGGCGAGATTTGCGCCTCATCTATGGGCGTGAAATCCTGCCTTTTGTAGTGCTCTATTGCCACAGCCCCAATCATCGCTGCGTTATCAGCACAAAAGGCAAGTTCAGCAAGATGTAATTGCTTCTTATACTCTGCACAAAGCTCACTTAGGGCAGTGCGCAAATATGTATTTGCACTCGCTCCCCCCACAATGGCAAAATCCGCTAAATCCTGTGTTTGTGGGTTTTGAAAATATAATCTTACTTTTCGCACGATATGTTCGCACGCACTTTGTTGGAATCCCGCACAGATACTTCCTAAATCTTTAGGGCTAAGAGGTTGAGACAGAGCCTCAATAGCAAGTCTTACCGCATTTTTTAAGCCTGAAAAGCTAAATTGTAGCTTTTGATTATGTAAAAGTGGCACAGGGAAACTATGAGATGTAATATGTGGATAATTTTGTATAAATTCTTTAGCATAAGATTCTATAAGAGGACCGCCCGGATAGCCTAATCCCAAATATTTAGCAACCTTGTCAAAACTTTCACCAAAGCTATCATCAAGGCTTTGTGCGACAAGACTTATAGTGTTAAAATTGTGCATTTGGAGAATCTGCGTATGTCCGCCAGATACAAGCAAAATACCAAGAGGTTGGGGTAGAGAGAGGGGTTTAGAGAGGGTGGATTGGCTATCTGAAGTAGCATTGCGAATACAAAGCGAATAGATATGCCCCTTAAGGTGATTGACACAAATCAGTGGCACTTGTAAGCCAAGACAGAGTGCTTTTGCCATCATTAAGCCTTCAATGAGCGTTACGCTTAGTCCGGGACGAGTAGTTACTGCAATGGCTTTAATCGCTGATAAATCATTGTTTAAAAATACTTTAAGCTTTTTTAGAATCTCTGGAAGTCTTTGAGCGTGAAGTCTTGAAGCGATTTCTGGCACAATACCTCCATAAGTGCTATGTTCCTCATCTTGAGAGAGCTTGATATGATAAATAAGCGTGGCGTCATCAATGCTTGTTAAGGCGAGTGAGCTATCATCGCAGCTTGATTCTATACTCAAAATCATACACTAATTCCTTCAAATGCCAAAGTATGCTAAGATTATACATTAAGAAGTTTAAGGATTATCTATGAAAAAAACTAGATATAGGCTTAAGGCAGAGTGGGAGGAGCAAATAGCCATATTGATGGCTTTTCCGCATAAAAATAGTGATTGGGCAGCGCATATTGAGGAAGCACGAGAATGTTTTATGTGCCTCATTGAGCAGATTCTATCTTTTGAAGCGGTGATACTTTGTGTGGATACCGATGATGAGGAGGGAATAGCACTTCTAAGCGCGCATTTTAAAGAGCATATCGCATTGGCACAAAATAAGGATTCCCAATCACATCAACAATATGGACTTCATATTGTGCGTGTGCCACTCAATGATACTTGGGCAAGGGATTTTGGAGGTATTAGTGTGGAAGCAGAGGGGGGCGAGGGCATTGTCCTCTTTGATTTTATTTTTAATGGTTGGGGGCTCAAATATCCTGCGAATTATGATAATCATATTACGCAAAATATCGTACAACAAGTGCATAAGAGCATTTTATCGCCACTTGTTGAATCTATCTTTGCACCTCATCGTATTATAAAAGCTGATATGGTGCTTGAGGGAGGCAGTATAGAGAGCAATGGGGCAGGGGTGCTGCTCACAAATACGCAATGTTTGCTAGAATCTCATCGCAATCCACACCTAAACCAACAAGAGATAGAATCTAGGCTGAAAGAATATTTTGGACTAGATTCTGTATTATGGCTTACGCAAGGCTATCTTGCTGGAGATGATACAGATAGCCATATTGATACACTTGCGCGTTTTATTGCACCTGATAGTATCGCGTATATTGTATGTGAAGACAAAGAAGATGAGCATTTTGAGGCTTTAACGCGTATGCAAGAAGAGTTGCGTGCGTTAAGACAGCCTAGCGGTGAGCCTTATAAGCTTATTGCTCTGCCTTTTACTCAAGCTATCTATGATGAGCAAGGACAGAGACTACCTGCAAGTTATGCAAATTTCCTTTTTGTCAATGGAGGTCTGCTCGTGCCAACTTATGGGGATAAAAATGACAAAAAGGCACTTGAAATACTAAGCAAAGCATTGCCAAAGCATAGGGTAGTAGGCGTGGATTGTCGCTCATTGATTTTATGGCACGGAAGTTTGCATTGTGTGAGTATGCAGCTTTACATCTCATAATGTTTTGTCATAATATTTCGCAGAATAATCCTGTTTCTACCGAGATATTCATATCAATAGGTTTATGGATATGAAAAGTATAGCCGAGATTCCACGAATCTATGAGAGGTTTAATCTCAAAAAAATGTTCAATCTCTCAAACTCCTTAAAATACTTCCACGATTCTATAATGTCGGGGCGATGTTGTTTGATATAAGTCATATCCTTTTGGATTTGTTTTGCAAAGGCAAACGCTATGCTTGGATTCTCTACAAAATATGCCAATATATCCTTTTCGCTGATTAAATGTGCCTTGATATTGTGCATATATTTTTCTAGTGCATTCATATATCCTTGCAAATAAGTCTTTGTGTGAGAGCATAAAAGTGCATTCGCTTTTAAAATCGCAAAATCCTCTTTGCTGGAATAAAGTATTACATTATCCTGTGGCATTTTGATGTTAAAAAATAAAGTAACATCTACTAGGGCTTTATCAGTATTTGGGGTAAGTTGTTGTGTCGTAATGATGACTTTCACCTCTGCTTCTAGCACATTTTCATTGTTTTCTTTTGTATCGGCACTCAATACGCAAGGAAGCATTAATAAACCCTCATATCTATTAATTTTTCCCTCAAATATTTGCGGATTTGTAGGGGGATTAAAATGCAATTTATGGGATAATTTGACAAAAGTTTCAAAGGTCTTTTTGCCACTGATTTCATCTATGGGGAGAAAAATCACTTCAGAAGTAGCATTTTTGAGCCAATTTAGCCTTGTGGTAATGCTTCCAAATTCATTTGGCATAAGCGTAAAATGACTAGATTCAGTGATGATATTTATATCGGGCTTTGTGTTTAATGCCCCACGATAATACATTGGAGGAAAGCAAATCTTACTTTTTAAAGTCAAATGTCTAAAAGAATCCACATTCCAACTTTCACCTGTCAAATGATTTACTCCTGTTTTTAGGCGACTAATAGGATCTCTAGCGATACAAAAAATCGGCACTTTCTTGTCTAAAAGAGAAGCAAATTTTTCTGCCCCCTCTTGCCAATTATTGAGCGAGAAAATAACCTTTTTGCCTTGCAAATAGCTTTTGTATAAATATAAAAAAGCACTTTTATATTCATTAACTCTCCAACAAATCGTGTAAAACTCCACGCCACATAGATGAAAGAAAGTTTGGACTGCTTCGCCACCCGAACCGCTATTATAGAGCCAAATGCTATCATATTCCCTTGGCAGTGGTAGATTCAAATCCCAAGCAATCTTTGGTGAGATACTTTCATAGCTTAGGCTAGGATAGGGAGAGTTAGAATCTCTGTTTAGTCGTTTTGGATTTAGCATTGGGGGATAAGGGTGGTGAGTATCTAAGTATTTTGTTTTAAATTCAATGGATTCTGTCCAAGAAATAATCTCTTCATAATATTTGGCAATAAAAATTAGGGTTGGGGTATAAATGTTTAGAATATGGAATCTTTTGAGAATCTTATAAATGTGTAATTTATGAGGACTATTAAGTTGAAAAAACAAAGAGTAGAGTATTAATAAATTCGTCTGATATTTTTCTTTTCTTATTCTATAAGCAAGAGCGAATCTTATACCTTTTCTTTTTAGAATCCGTATTGTCTTAGAGCCTCTCATAAGGAGACTTTAATGATAAAAGTAGATTCACAACATATATAAAGAGTAAAAGCAAATATAAGAAAAGAAAGCAAAAAATAATAAGGATAAAAGCAAGAAGAAAGAGATTTTAAAAGACTATTATATGCCCCCCCCCCGTTTAATTGCAAAAGATAAAACATAGAATAACTCCTTTTATAAATATGCTTTCAAAGAGGGCATTTGCAATTCTTCATAAAGTTTTTGCGCTTGCGCTTGACCGCACAGCTCTTTCACAAGAGCAAGGGCAAATACATTTGCCGTAGCAGGACCAGTTGAAGTGATAATATTCCCATTTTTAATAACTGCACTTTCAGCTCTGGTTTTATTTTGCATACTCATTTCATTCTCACAGCCCGGATAGCAGGTAAATTCACCCTCAAGTACTCCTGCCTTATCAAGCACAATAGGGGAGGCGCAAATAGCCGCTATGAGTTTTTGCTCTTGCTTGAAAGTTGTAAGCCATAATTTAATAAGCTCGTTATTGGCGAGATTTTGCATACCATTATAGCCTCCTGCAAGGACAATACCATCAAAATGATCCATTTCAAGCTCGGGCAAAGCAGAATCTGCTTCTATCACAATATGATGCGCTCCCAAAACGCGTTTATGAGCGTCAAGACTAGCAATCACCACTCGCACTCCTGCGCGTCTCAAAATATCTGCCACAGATACTAACTCAATTTCTTCAAAGCCCTTTGCAAGGGGAAGTAAAATATTTTTCATTTTTAAAAAATCCTCCTTGATGTTTCAAATATTTATAACATAAATATCTTTAAAGTCTCTTTTAATATCAAATAGGGGGACAATACAAGAAGTAATATAAAAAGTATGAAAACTACAATTTTCATAACTTAATGAAGCAACTTTTCTTAAGTTTGTTTAGCAATATCTCCTATATTTGCTTATAGAGTGTATAGTATTGATAATGATACAGAGGAAAATAAAATGAAATATCCCCTTAATTATAAAGATGAGTTTTCATATTCTTTGCTTTTTTGGTTGGTGCGGTTTGTGCGTTATAAACTTACGACTTTATCTAATCATCAGGTGTATGATAAGGTAAAGATTCTTGAGGCAATAGATATGTTGAGCAACGATAAGGTAAGCAGCATAGAGGAATTAGAAAGTATTTGCAAAAAAGCACGAAAAGCAGGTATGATAGGAATCAATACCTACGCTACCCCACTTCTTAAGCTTTATACATTTCTTACACAAAGCACTTTGCATTCAATGGAAGATATTGATGAGGAAATATTGAGCGATTTTCTAAGCGTGGAAACAAGCACGCTTTCTACTGCAAGCAAAAAAAACTATCGCATTGCTCTTATAGGCTTTTTTGGCTATATTGATAAGCAAAATGAAAACGAGGGTACATCTTATGTATATGATATTACACTTAAAATGAGTTCATTGCAGGGTAAAAGCGGACAAAAACTTCCTGCATTTTTGAATCAAAAAGAATTAGAGCAATTTTTACAAGCTATTGAACAAGCTCAACTTGGTGAAAAAGTCGCTGCGCGTAATAAGCTTATCATCAAACTTATTGTTTATACAGGCATACGCGTGAGTGAGGCACTTGCTCTGCGATGTAAAGATATTTTTCCTACTCAAGATTGTTATCTTGTGCAGATTCGGGGTAAGGGCAATAAGCCCCGCGTAGTAATGATACGTCAATCTCATATCCAAAGCCTCCTCAATGCTTGGCTGACACAACGTTTGAGCTTTTCTCCTAAGAATGATTTGCTTTTTTGCAATACAAAAGGAAACCCTCTCACACAAAGTTATATTTATAGAAATGTAGAAAATATCCTTACTCAAGCGGGAATCCGCAAAGAAAAAAATGGCGCACATATGCTAAGGCATTCTTTTGCCACTCTACTCTATCAGCAAAAACACGATTTGGTGATGGTGCAAGAAGCACTTGGACACGCTGATTTAAATACAAGTCGCATTTATACGCATTTTGACAAGGAGCGTTTGCAAGAAGTGGTAAGCGTTATGGACAATATAACCAAACAGGAAAATTTATGAATCTTTTACATCACCCTAGCCCTAAAGTCAATCTTGCTGCAATGTGCATTATAGCTGTGTGTGCTGTGGGATTATGGCTGTATGAACCAAGATTGTATAGTGATGTCTTTCGTCTTATGCTTCTTCCTCTTGGGCTTTTATGGCTTGTGCAAAAGCGATATACACTTTTAAAACACTTTATATTCATTAGTGTTGTGATTTTAGGCATTGCATTTATGTGTAAATATACTTTTTCTTTTATGGCAAATCATTATGCCGATTCTCTATGGGTAGAGCATATTATCCAAATTGCAAAACGCCCTATTAATGGTGAGTTTAAAGGATTTCCTAGTGGGCATACGACAGCAGCATTTATTGCAGCAGCATTTGCATTGCGATATATGGGCAAAAAGTGGGGCATATTTGTTATAGTTTTAGCCTCTATGGTGGGTTATGCTCGTGTTTTAAGCCTATGGCACACGCCAACCCAAGTATGTGCAGGTGCGATTTTTGGCTTTATAGGAAGTTTAGTGCTTATACATTTTATTAATAAAAAGCCTCAATGAGAACATTGACAAACATAATGAAAAAGATTATAATCCACGCCCTGTTAGATGTAACTCTATACAGAATTTTACGGGGCTGATTGGCTTTCGACAGGAGCAAAGAGACTTAGGTGCATGTGAGCTGGTAAGCTCTAAAACTGCCACAATCAATAAACGCAAACAACGTAAATTACGCTCCAGCTTACGCAAAAGTGGCGTAAGTTTATCACACTTTTGGAGTCGGCTTAAGAATCCCTATTCTAGCTAGAATCTTAAGCTGTCATCTTTGCTAGATGCTCTTGTGCGCTTACCTAAAGCATAAGAAAAGAATAAGGTTGCTTGTGGATTCTATCTTGGGGTGTTGGATAGCCACAAAAAGAAAGCAATGCCTACTAAACATGTAGATGCCTAAGAGGCTCAAGTTTTTGGACTGGGGTTCAACTCCCCACAGCTCCACCATAGTGCAAAATTTTAAACTTCATTCTATTGATATTAATGAATCTGTGCTGTTTTGCGGATTCTATATGCTTTTGAACGACAAGCACTTGAGCAAGTTTTCGCACTTTTACTTCCAATAAACGACTTATGACACACTTCGCAGTCTTTTTTTGCTTTGTCAAGGCTTTTGAGCAATGATACAACCTCGCTTTGTGTGAGTGAATGCTTACAATAAGGACATTCCATAGAGACTCCTCATAATGATATTTTATTGTATAACAATAATTTCAAAAAGATTCTATCACATTTTATAAAACGTGTTGCTACATTTTACAAAATGTGATATGCTTCATACTTTAATTTTCCATAAAGGTTTTTCTATGACAATTCCTATTTTTAAAAACTCACCTCTCTTGAGCTTTAGCTTTGTATCAATGTGTGGTATCGGACTTTTTGCTGATGAAAGCTTCTCGCATACGAAACTCTCTCCCATTATTTCCGCAGCCCACCCTATAAGCAATGCAAATGTAAGTGTAATAGACGATACCTTTCTCAACCATACACAAGCAAGCAATTTGCGCGAAATTTTTGCCAAAGATGCTGAAATACAAGTTGGTGGTGGCGCAAATATTGCTCAAAAACTTTACATAAGAGGTTTTGAGGATAGAATGTTTCGCGTGAGACTTGATGGAATTACGCAAGGAGGGAATCTCTTTCATCATCAGGGTAATCTCCTCATTGACCCATTTTTGATTAAAAGCATTGAGATAGAAAAAGGTTTGGCAAAGCCAGAAGATGGTGCAGGAGCATTGGCAGGAGGGATAAATATCACGACAAAAAATGCCTTTGATTTACTCTCACAAAAGCGCAATTATGGAGCACATTTTGTGCTAGGAGGGCAAAGCAACAAAGGCGTAGATACTGCCCTTGCTGCGTATGGTAAGCTTACAGAGAATCTTGGGTTGCTTGTAAGCTATGGCTTTGATGATATGCCCTATTATCGTGCGGGTAATGGTGATAAAGTACCCTCCTCTAAAACGCGCTCACACAACGCACTTTTCAAACTAAGTTTCCTCCCTAATGCCAATCACTCACTTAATCTTAACTATCATTTTAATAATGTCAATGCCATAGCGCCCTATGGCGCAAATGTGATTCTTGAGCAATCTCCCAAACTTTATGATAATGCACTCTTCTCACATTCTCTAAGTACGCAATATGCCTACGCACCTGCTGATAACTTTGCTTTATCGTGGAATACTTTTTATTCCTATAAGAATCTTAAACTTTCCCCCATTGGAGCAGCTAGCACCACCCACGACCACGAAAAAGCACATAATTTGAGCCTACACAATTTCGGAAGTGATATAATGTTGAAACATTACTTTAGCCCCTCTAGACATTATATTAAATACGGCTTAAACTATCAATTTCTCACTACCAAAGAACATAATCTTAATGATGGACACGATAGAGGAAGAAACAATCAAGGACACGAATTGGGCGCTATTTATGGCGGATTTATTGGAGCAAATTTTAACTTTTTAGAATCTCTAAGCCTTGATGTGGGTTCGCGCTATGATGTCTTTACCTACCGCGATAAATATAATGCCAAACATAATACGCAAGGATTAAGCCCTTATATTTCGCTTCTTTACACGCCTACAAATGAGCTTAGCTTTAAAATCACGCAAAACTATAACACGCGAGGAGTTATGCCACTTGATGCTTCATTGCTTTATGACCCTCACGTTAAGATTGCTCGCTTAAAAGCAGAGGGTATGCACAATACAGAATTTGATATGGACTATGATAATAGCCTTTTTAGCGCACATATTGCACTTTATCACCAATATCTTAAAAACTTTATTAATACTTATGTCAATAATGCAAGTAATACCGCCGTTCACGGAAGCGAGAACTTCTCGCGTCAAAATATGGATAGTGCTATCCGAATACTCGGCTATGAGGCGAATATAGGGCTAGATTTTAGCTTTGTTGATGTGCATCTAGGTGTCGCACAAAACTTCCCCACATACAACAATAAAACGATTACCGATACCTTTGAGCTTATGGCAGTGAGTGGAAGGAGTTACTATCTAAGTGCAGGATTACGACCTTTTAGTGCATTACCACAATTTCAGATTCTATGGCTTAGTCGCTTTAGTGAAGGCATAGACTATCAAGGCTACAATATGTATCGCGGGGAGTTAGCCTCTATTAACAAAAAGGCTTACAATGTGCATAATATTTACTTTACTTATGATGTGAAATCGTATTTGAGTTTGCGCTTGGCATTTTTAAATATTACAAACAAAACCTATGCTAATCCCTACACCCCACTTAATGAGCTTTATTCAAATGGTAATGGCAACACGCCACTTTATGAACCCGGTTTTAGCACAAAATTCCAAATTGCACTTTCGTTTTAATATTCTCAATAGGACTATATTCTACTAAGCCTTACATATTTAAACTTATTGTAAGATAAGTATCGTTATCATTATGTAAATAAAGGGTTATATTTATCCACATAACCCGATACAAAAAGGCTTATATGATGAAAAGTATCTCACATACAATCCTAATCCCTGCACTTACAAGTATGACTTTCACAAATATGACACGAGCAGATGAATACAATACCTCAAAATCTGTTAATCTCTCACCTTTGGTTACTACAGCCCAAGCAGTCAGCCACACAAATGTAAGCGTCATTGACAGCAAGTTTATCGCCAATACTCAAGCAAGGGATTTGCGTGAGGTTTTCAATAAAAATGCAGAGATTCAAGTTGGCGGTAGCTCACAAATCGCACAAAAGCTGTATATTCGTGGCTTTGAGGATAGAATGTTTCGTGTGCGCATAGATGGTATTACACAAAGTGGGAATCTACTTCATCATCAGGGCAATCTCTTCTTTGACCCATTCCTTGTAAAAAATATTGAGATAGAAAAAGGTTTAGCAAATGTAGAATATGGTGCAGGTGCGCTTGCAGGAGGGATAAATATCACAACAAAAAATGCCTTTGATTTGCTCGGTGCAAATCGCAACTACGGAGCACATTTTAATATTGGAGGGCAGACAAATAAAGGTGTAGATACTTCACTTGCTACCTATGGCAAGATAAAAGAGAATTTTGGGTTAGTAGCAAGTTATAATTTTGATGATGTGCCCTATTATCGTTCGGGTGATGGAAATAAAGTCTCATCATCTCCTGCAAAGGCACATAACGCACTTTTCAAGCTTACATTTCTGCCAAAAGAAAATCACTCATTCAATGTGAATTATCACTTTAATAATGTCAATTCTGTATCACCCTATGCCGCAAATATCCTCACACTTGGCGCTTCACCCCAACTCTACGCAAGCAAACTTTTCGCCCATTCTGTAAGCACGCAGTATGACTATTTGTTTAACAAATCTTTTCATCTACATTGGAATGCTTTTTATTCACGCAAAAATTTATCGCTTTCTCCCACAGGGATATACTCATCTCGAGATCACGAAGACCCAAGAGATTTGCTTTTATCAAATTTAGGCAGTGATATTAGTTTGAAGCATTATTTTGGTGAGAGTAGGCATTCCCTCAAATATGGACTAAACTATCAGCTTATAAGCACAAAGGAGCGCTATCTCACTACTGAAAGTCTCAAAAACAACAATCGGGCATATGAAAAGACTGCTATTTATGGGGGCTTTATCGGTGCGAATTTCAATCTTTTAGAATCTTTAAGCCTTGAGCTAGGCTCGCGTTATGATAGCTTTGTATATGAAGATAAAGTTAGTAAAACGCATAATACACAAGGATTTAGTCCCTATGTCTCACTTCTTTATACACCTATAAATGAATTAAGCCTTAAAATCACACAAAACTATAACACGCGAGGAGTTATGCCTATGGACGCCTCAATTCTTGCCGACCCTAGCGTAACTATTAAGCCTCTCAAGGCAGAGGGTATGCACAATACAGAATTTGATATGGACTATGATAATAGCCTTTTTAGCGCACATATTGCACTTTATCACCAATATCTTAAAAACTTTATTAATACTTATGTCAATAATGCAAGTAATACCGCCGTTCACGGAAGCGAGAACTTCTCGCGTCAAAATATGGATAGTGCTATCCGAATACTCGGCTATGAGGCGAATATAGGGCTAGATTTTAGCTTTGTTGATGTGCATCTAGGTGTCGCACAAAACTTCCCCACATACAACAATAAAACGATTACCGATACCTTTGAGCTTATGGCAGTGAGTGGAAGGAGTTACTATCTAAGTGCAGGATTACGACCTTTTAGTGCATTACCACAATTTCAGATTCTATGGCTTAGTCGCTTTAGTGAAGGCATAGACTATCAAGGCTACAATATGTATCGCGGGGAGTTAGCCTCTATTAACAAAAAGGCTTACAATGTGCATAATATTTACTTTACTTATGATGTGAAATCGTATTTGAGTTTGCGCTTGGCATTTTTAAATATTACAAACAAAACCTATGCTAATCCCTACACCCCACTTAATGAGCTTTATTCAATGGATTCGGGCAATACACCTCTTTATGAACCCGGTTTTAGCACAAAATTCCAAATTGCACTTTCGTTTTAGAAAAATAGAATCTTTTGGTATAATCGCTTCATTTAACAATTTTTAAGCGCAAAAAGGAGTGATTATGAATCTTTCAAAAGTATCAGTGGGTGAAAATCCAAATAAAATCAATGTCATTATTGAGATTCCCTATGGTTCAAATATCAAATATGAAGTTGATAAGGACAGCGGTTTAGTTGTCGTAGATAGAGTAATGTATGGTGCGATGTTTTATCCTGCAAACTATGGCTTTGTGCCCAATACGCTTGCAGATGATGGCGACCCTGTTGATGTGCTTGTGCTCAACACTTATCCACTTCAAGCAGGAAGTATGATTGCCTCTCGGCTCATTGGAGTGCTGATTATGGAAGATGAAAGCGGAATGGACGAAAAACTGATTGCCGTGCCAATTTCTAAAATTGACCCCTCATTTGAAGGGATTCAAAGTTTAGCAGATTTGCCCCAAATCACGCTTGAACGAATTAAAAATTTCTTTGAAACTTACAAAACATTAGAACCAAACAAATGGGTAAAAGTCAAAGAATATAAAGATAAAGCCGCTGCACAAGCAATTTTAGATAAATCAATCAAAGCTTATAAGAGCGAGTAGGATTTATAAAGTTATACCTAAAGGAGGTCGTGATGTTTCAGAAGATTCTCATTGCTAATCGTGGTGAAATTGCAGTGCGCATTATTCGTGCTTGCAGAGATTTGCATATCAAAAGTGTAGCTATATACGCTAGAGCTGATAGAGATTGTTTGCACGTGAAAATGGCTGATGAATCTTATGAAATAAGCGATGACCCGCTTAAAGGCTATCTTGATGCAGATTTGATTATTGAGGTAGCATTGCGCGCAGAAGTTGATGCAATTCACCCCGGATATGGATTTTTAAGCGAAAATGCTGCATTTGCTAAAAAGGTAAAAGAAGCAGGCATTACTTGGATAGGACCAGATGATGTAACTATTGCCAAAATGGGCGATAAAAATGCTGCAAGAGCCATTATGGAGAAGAATGGAATCCCCATTGTACCGGGTACTCAACCACTGAATAAGCACTCTATGAGTGAGATTGCTAAACTTGCGCAAAAAATCGGCTATCCTGTGATACTCAAAGCAAGTAGTGGCGGAGGTGGGCGTGGCATACGCGTGGTAGAGAGAAAAGAAGATTTAATAGAATCTTTTGATGCGTGCAAACGCGAGGCTATGGCGTTTTTTAAAAATGATGATGTTTTTATGGAAAAATATATTGTCAATCCTAGACATATTGAATTTCAAATCTTAGCAGATAATTATGGCAATGTGATTCATTTGCTTGAGCGTGATTGCTCCATACAAAGACGACATCAAAAACTTATTGAAATCGCTCCTAGTCCGCTTATTAGTGAAGATTTACGCCGAAGAATGGGGGCGACTGCAGTAGCTGCAGCCAAAGCTGCAAAATATACTAATGCTGGGACGGTTGAGTTTTTGCTTGATGAAAATAACACTTTTTACTTTATGGAGATGAATACGCGCATACAGGTTGAACACGGCGTTACAGAAGAAATTACAGGCTATGACCTTATAGGGAGACAAATTCGCATTGCACAAGGGGAAATTTTAGACCTCACACAGCACGATATTCGCGCACAAGGTTTTGCCATTGAGGCAAGAATCAATGCCGAAGATGTGGCGAATGATTTTGTGCCAAATCCGGGTAAAATCACCACCTACTACCCTGCTCTAGGACCTTTTGTGCGCATAGATAGTTGTATTTACAAAGATTATGTGATTCCACCTTTTTACGATTCTATGGTGGCAAAGCTCATTGTGAAAGCATCAAGCTATAATCTTGCTGTAAATAAACTCTCACGCGCCTTGAATGAATTTACAATTAAAGGCGTGAAAACAACAATTCCATTTTTGATAAATATTTGCAATGACAAAGACTTTAGGCGCGGATATTTTGATACTTCTTATATTGAAAACAAAATTAAGGAGCTTATGCCCACGCCTCAATCTAAACCCGAAGATGATATGGTAAGCGTCATTGTTGCTGCCTTAAGTGCGCGCTACGGAGCATAAGCAGGAGTGAGCCTATGAAAAATATCTATCAAAGCACAACATTTTTGGATAAAAGAGCGTGTGAAAAATATCATCTCACATCTGAAATCCTTATGGAAAATGCAGCTTGTGCATTAGAATCTCTTATTGATTCTGTAACACATAAGGGAAGTGTGATAACTATTTTGTGTGGTGGTGGTGATAATGGGGGCGATGGATATGCGCTCGCTAGGCGTTTAAGTGGGGATTATTCTGTAAGAATTTACCAAATAAAAGAACCAAAATCACCTCTTTGTATTCAAGCATATGAACGTGCTTGTGAGTGTGGAGTGAAGTTTGTGAAAAAAATCCTGCCTTGCGATGTAATGGTAGATTGCGTTGTGGGCAGTGGCTTAAAGGGTAACTTAGAGCGTGAAGTAAGTGAGATTCTCTCTTTAGCAAACAAAAATGCTCGTTTAAGTATTGCTTGTGATGTGCCAAGTGGGCTAAGTGATAAAGATGAGGGTTTTGTTTTCAAAGCAGATTACACCCTATGTATGGGAGCGATAAACCTTGTATGTCTTAGTGATAGAGCAAAAGATTATGTGGGAGAATTGCGTATTGGTAAGCTCGGTTTAAGTGCGAGCCATTATGAAGTAAGTTCTAATCTTAAAATGCTAGAATCTTCTGATTTAGCATTACCACAACGCGTGAGAGCAAATGTGCATAAAGGGGATTATGGATTTTTAGCAGTTTTTAGCGGAGAAAAAGTAGGTGCGAGTATCCTGAGCGCACAGAGCGCTTTAAGCTTTGGTGTAGGGCTTGTGAGCCTTATTGTAGATGAGGAAAGATTCGTGCCTCCAGAAATTATGCAAGAGCAGAATCTACCTGCAAAGGCAAGTGCTATCGCTCTAGGTATGGGGTTAGGCATAGATAAAAGCGCAAAAGTTTTAGAAACTTTATGTGAAAGCCCCCTACCCTGCGTGATTGACGCGGATTGCTTTCATACGCCGATGATTAAGACTTTTCTTGATAAAAGTTTAAACCAACAAACTTTAGATTTTTCGCGTGAGATTATCTTAACGCCACACCCAAAAGAATTTGGAGCATTGCTTAAATATTGTGATTTGGGTGAATATAACCCTCAAAAACGCATTGAATCTATGCTGAATTTCACTCAAAAATATCCACATACTACCCTTGTGCTAAAGGGTGCAAATGTTTTCATAGCAAAGGCACAAGAGGTTTATATTAATCCGCTTGGTATCAATGCACTTGCAAAGGGCGGGAGTGGCGATGTTTTAAGCGGACTTATTGGTGCGCTTTTAGCACAAGGATATAGCGGTTTAGATTCTGCATTGCAAGGCTCACTTGCCCATACACTTGCAGCAAGGGAAGTTATAAAACACATTGCAAATTACGCATTGATACCAAGCGCACTTCTTGAAGGCATTACAACCTTGCAATCTCATAAAAGGATACAGAAATGAATCATAGTAATGATACTCTCAAGATTGGCTCACATACTTTTACATCGCGCCTCATTGTTGGGAGTGGGAAATACAAAGACTTTGCTATCACCAAAGAAGCGACTCTAGCAAGTGGCGCAGAAATCATCACCGTTGCTGTTCGGCGTGTAAATATTATGGATAACAAAAGTGAGAATCTTCTTGAAACTTTTAAAGACACAAAGATTGAGTTTTTGCCCAATTCTGCTGGGTGTGTAAATGCCAAAGAAGCAATCACGCTTTTTCGCCTTGTCAAAGAAGCCACAGGCATTGATTTTATAAAACTTGAAATCATAGGCGATACAGATAAAACACTCTACCCTGATGTTATGGAGAGTTTAGAAGCCACAGAGATTCTTGCAAAAGAGGGCTTTTGTGTGTTAGCCTATACTAATGATGACCCTATTATGGCAAAGCGACTTGAAAATGCAGGAGCAAGTGCGATTATGCCTCTTGCCGCGCCTATTGGGAGCGGACTTGGAATCCAAAACCGCTATAATATTGCTTTTATCAAAGAAGCGGTAAAAGTGCCTGTGATTGTTGATGCAGGCGTAGGCTGTGCGAGCGATGCAAGTATTGCTATGGAGCTAGGAGCTGATGCAGTTTTAACAAATACGGCAATCGCTCAAGCGCAAAACCCTGTGGTAATGGCAGAGGCAATGAAATATGCTGTAAAAGCTGGGAGATTGAGTTATCTGGCTGGACGCATACCACGCAAAGCCTATGCAAGTGCAAGCTCTCCGATTGAGGGAATGGCACAACTAAGCTAGATTCTAAGCTGTGGCGAGAGTGAATATTGAATGAAAGATAGAATCTTTAAACAAGATATAGGCAAACAATTTGAATTTGATGCACAAGTCGCAAGTGTCTTTGATGATATGCTTGAGCGTTCAATTCCGCATTATAAGGAGGTTTTGGGTTTGATAGTGGATTTTTGCTCCTATGCTTTAGAATCTTCTAAAAGCACTAATCCTCTTGTATATGATTTGGGAAGCTCTACGGGAACGACACTTTTAACCCTCTCTCAAGCCTTACCGCCACACACGCAATTTATAGGTATTGATAGTTCTCAAGCGATGATTGATAAAGCCTCACTTAAGGCTCAAGCCTATAATGCAAAGATTAATTTTGTCTGCACAGACTTGCTTGAGTATGATTTTTTGCACTCTGATATAGTGATTGCTAATTATAGTTTGCAATTTATTCGTCCAATGCAGCGCCCTGCTCTTTTGCAAAAAATTTATAACACGCTTTCTAATGATGGGATTTTGATTGTGAGCGAAAAGATGACTTCTTCTCATAGAATCCTTGATAGACAAATGATAGAGCGATATGTGCGCTATAAAAAAGAGCAAGGCTACACCAAAAGTGAAATCAGTAAAAAACGCGAAGCATTAGAAAATGTGCTTGTGCCTTTTAGTCTTGAAGAAAATATTGCAATGCTTAAAGACATAGGTTTTAGTGGGATTGAAGTGCTTTTTAAGTGGGTGAATTTTGGCACTTTGATTGCCAAAAAATGATATTTCTTGGCTTGCATAAGGGGCAAAATGGCAAAAGCTGCTAGACTCACGTTTTGTCAAAATGATATTATTTTTGTTATTATGCAGCTTTACGCAAGGTAAAGATTCTCAAATTGCCATAGAATCTACTTCATTATTCGTGGCGCAATGCGTCAATGGGATTAAGCCTTGAGGCGCGTCTAGCGGGGAGATACCCAAAGAGCACACCAATAAAAGCCGAAAATAAAAAAGCAATAATGGCTGTTGGAATATCAAAAATAAAGGGAATCTCCATATAATAACTTAAACTCAATGAAGCAAAAAATGCCCAAATAATACCGATTATCCCACCAAACGAGCTTAGAGTGATAGATTCTATTAAAAATTGCAAAAGCACCTCACTCTGCAGTGCTCCAATAGCCATACGCGTGCCGATTTCTTTGGTGCGCTCTGTTACAGAAACGAGCATAATATTCATAATGCCAATTCCCCCCACAACCAAGCTTACTCCAGCAATCAAGCCTAAAAATGCAGTAAGTCTTTTTGTAGCTGAAGTAAGTGTTTCTGCAATCTGTTTTGTATCCATAATCTCAAAAGAATCCCTATCACCCGAGCGCACATTGCGCACTTGACGCAGCGCAGTCGTAAGGGCAGGAAGCATTTGTTCAGAATCTACCCCATCTTTTGCGCGCAGCATAAGCCGATTAACAAAAAAAAGCGTATTGCTCCCAGATACAGAGCGCAAAAATGTTTTTAAAGGAAGCAAAATCACATCATCTTGGTCATTTCCCATACCTCCTTGCCCCTTAGATTCTAACACTCCGATACATTCACACACAATTGTATTTAAGCGAATCCTCTGCCCCAATGGATTACTTTCATTAAAGAGATTCTTGCGCACGGATTGCCCTATCATACACACATTACTCCCTACACGATATTCGTTTTCCTCAAAACTTCTTCCCTCGCTTGTGTCCCATTGTGTTACCTCAAAGAATGCTGCATTGATGCCTTGTGCTTGAGTGGCTGTATTTTGGGCTTGATATTGTAGTGTAACCGAGCTTTGAGAAATAGGTGCGAGAGCTTGTATATATTCGTGTGTAAGCGCAGTGAGATTTTGCGCTTCTTGCAAACTAAAATTTCGGCGTAGATTTGCTCCACTTGGATTCATTATACGCGCAGGAAACACAAGCAAAAGATTGCTGCCAAGCGAGGAGATTCTATCGCTTATCATTTTAGTCGTGCCGTTTCCTAGACTAATCATTACCACAACTGCACCCACACCAATAATAACGCCAAGCATTGTAAGAAATGCGCGTAAAAAATTGCGCTTAATTTGCCGCAGTGCGAGAATAAAAGCATTAAAAATCATTGACTATCCTTTGAAATCACTCATTAATCGTCCATCTAAAAAATGCAGTTCCCTACTCGCATACTTTGCCATATCTGGCTCGTGCGTTACCATAAGGATAGTAATACCCAAACTTTGATTGAGTTCCTGGAGTATTTGCATAATTTCTATGCTTCGCTTTGTGTCAAGATTCCCTGTTGGCTCATCAGCAAGTAAAAAGAGCGGTTCTGAAGCGATCGCACGCGCAATAGCTACGCGTTGCTGCTGCCCACCGCTCAATTTTGCACTTGTATGTGAAGCCCAATTTTTTAAGCCAACCTTATCAAGTGCTTTGAGTGCAATTTCTTCGCGCTCCGCCTTTTTAATGCCACGATACATAAGGGGTAATTCCACATTTTCTAATGCGGTTGTACGTGCTAAAAGATTAAAACCTTGAAAAATAAAACCAATATAATTGCGGCGCAAAAGTGCGCGCTGATTATGCGTGAGTTCAAATACATTCGCATCATAAAACCAATATTCCCCGCTACTCCCAATATCAAGTGTGCCAAGTATGTTTGCAAGACTTGATTTGCCCGAGCCACTTGGTCCCATTAGTGCCACAAACTCACCTTTATCAATGACTAAATCTACACCTTTGAGTGCTTCAAAAGCACTTTCTCCTTTGCCATAGGTTTTTCGCACATCGTGTAATTTGATAAAATCTTCCATATTCACTTGCCCTATTGTGCTTTTATTTTTGTAATGACTTGCGTTTGCTCATCAATACCACTTAGAATCTGTGTATGAGCACCATCAGTAATGCCTATTTCCACCTCCACGGATTCAGGTGTGCCATTTTTGAGAATCCATAATGTGCCACTTTTGCTTTGGTGCTTTTGTTTGATATTAATTTGTGCTTTAGGAGGGCGAGGACGAGAGGGGGCAACCATAGGATTAAGCGCAGAATCGTTCTTTTTTATACCTGCCTTTTGCAATGCCTTATTTAAATCAAAATATAAAGCAGAGCTTGGCACAAGAAGTGCATTTTGAGCTTTTGCAATGATAATATCCGCTGTGGCACTCATATCAGGGCGCAAAAGAAGAGATTTATTATCTACTTCAATTTTTGCACGATAAGTGATGATAGTAGAGGTGTTTGAGGAAGTATTTGAAGAAGAATTGCTGCCATCGCCCGAGCCAAAATTCACACGATTTACCTTTGCGTGAAAGTTCTTATCCGGGTAAGCATCAACGGTGAAAATGACTTCTTGTCCCTCTTTCACCTTGCCAATATCTGCCTCTGAAATGCTTGCATAAAGCTGCATTTCTTCAAGATTCTCTGCAACTTTAAAAAGTGTAGGTGCTTGAAAACTTGCTGCCACACTTTGCCCTACTTCCACACTACGCGTAAGCACAATGCCATCAACAGGTGAAATGATTTCAGAATTTTTTAAATCAATCTTAGCACTCTCAATGCTTGTTTGAATCTCAATAATACTAGCGCGTTTAATATCCACATCAGAACGCGCAGAAGTATAATTCGTTTTAGCAGTTTGCAGTTCAAGCAAAGAGGGTGAAGCTCCATTTGTTGCCTTGTAAAGCTCTTTTAATCTATCATAATTCCATTTTTTATCTGCTAGGGTTTGCTCACTTGCCCTAAGTTGAGCTTGTGCAGAATGAAGTTGGGCTTCAAATTTAGCAATTTGTTGATTAATACTCTCTGGATTAATGCGAGCAAGCACTTGTCCTTGTTTCACTTCATCGTTTTCATCTACAAGTACTTCAAGCACAAGTCCGGAAATCACGCTGCCAATTTCTACTTCATTCACAGGAGAAAGAGAGCCTGAAGCCGAAATGCTTGACTTAATATCGCCACGTGTGGGTTTTATTGTTTCATATTCAATTTTGGAAGCAAAAAGATTCCATAAAATAATACCAAGCACACAAAGCACAAGAATGCCAAGTACGATAAACCACACCATAGGAGGAATTTTTTTGCCTCTATATTTTTTTGTATGAAGGGTTTGATATACATTCATTATTTACTTCCTTAATGGAGATTTTTCTTTTTGTAGATTCTCTATTTGCTCTAAAGCAAGATTCCCACCCAAAGCTTTAAAAAGCGTAATGAGTGAGAGAATCTCGCTTGTTTTAGCATTATGAAGTTGTGTTTGCAAATTAAAATATGTATTTTCGTTGCTTAAAAAATCATTTTTATCAAGCAATCCGCGTTTATTTTTTGCACTATTACTTTCATAAGCTTTCGCACCGATGTCATATACATTTTGCGTGTTTTGCACTTGATTTTTTTTAGATTGCATATCAAAAAGTGCATTTTCAACCTCACTTAGAGCTGTATTGACATTATTTTGCAATGTATAATAGGCTTCATTGCTCAATTCTTTTTGAATAAGATAATTTTGCTTTAAAGATGTGCGATTAAGCAGTGGCGCAGTGATAGAATTTGCAATTTGAAACACAAGTGAGCCTGCTCCATTTGTGCTATATAGAATCTCACCGATTGAGCCACTAAGTGAGATATTTGGTAATCTTGCAGCATTTGCATTACTTTGTTTATAAAGCTGGGAATGCAAGGCATAAAGACTTGCTTGAATATCTGGGCGTGAAAGTAAAATATCACTTGGCATTTTATCTATATAAAAATTTGCAATATGCGGAAATGTATAATGTAGAGAATCTAAAAAATCAATATTTTGGGCGAGTTCATCGGCATTAATATTTAAAAGCACAAGTAAGGCATTTTTGTTTTGTTCAAAAGTGTAAGAGAGGCTTTCATAAGTATTTTTTTGCGCGGTGGTATTTGCCACAAAGCTTTGGTATGTATGAATATCAATTAAACCAAGCTTGTGTTTATCTGTGTTAATAGCTTGAATCTGCTCTAAATTTTTCAGAGTAGATTTTGCAAGAGTAAGCGAATAAGCATTATCCCGCAAAGTAAAATATAAAGTTGCTACTTCTGCAATTAAAGAAATTTGTGCAAAAGCAAGATTACTTTGTGCTTGTAGATACGCTTTTTTGCTTGATTGAGTCAAGGCATTGAGCTTACCAAATAAATCAAGTTCCCAACTCATACTGATATTTGCATTGATTGAATTTGCACCCGGACGAATAGTTGCAGTTTGAGAAAGAGTGCGCCTATCAATATAGCTTGAGTTTAGCCCTGCATTAAGTATGGGAAGCATATTTGCAGTATTGATTTTCATTTGAGACTTAGCTTGTTTAATGCGTGAAATCATTGTAAGCACATTTGTATTGTTTTTGAGAGCAAGATGAAGGATTTGATGCAGCTGCTTATCATCAATAAGAGCCATAAATTGTTGTAATCTAAAAGGTTGCTCTTGTAAAGATTCTATATTTACAGAATCTGTGGATTGTTTTATTTTTGTCGTATTTTGAGGTATAAGTAAGTCTTTAGCATTGGAAAAAGCAGAGGGAATATGTGTTTGTTGAGCACTTTGTTCAAGTGTGGGAATCTGTGTGCCACACCCCATATATATCATACCGACAAATAACCATAAATACCTCACTTCGTTTATTCCTTAGTATAAAATTATCCTTAATATGATATGAAAAAAATGTGAAATTAAAGTGAATCTTAAAGTATGAAAAGATAAAATCCCAAACCGCGCTATTTAACATTGGAGTAATCATTTGAGACAAGTTATATTTGTGAGTATGCTATGGCTTACTATAATTTTTATGAATGCTTGCTCACATCACGATTCGTTACAATCATTTAACACATATTATTACGGAGGCAATGACGAAAAAGCCTATAAATACGCTAAAGAAGAGGCTGGAACATCTGGAGATGTATTATGGAATCTTCAAGCAGGTATTAGTGCATTTACCTCACATCAAGAAGATACGCTAAGTCTTTTAGAACAGGGTGAAATACTCTTTAGCCAATATGAATCAGAGGGATTGATGGGTGGTATATTTGGCAATGTTGGTTCGGTGCTTGTGAATGAAAATCTTAAAACTTATCGTGGTAATATTTATGAGGGTGTTATGTTTAACTATTATAAAGCCCTTAATGCTATGTCTTTAGGAGATTATGCTCTTGCTAGGGTAGAGTTTAACAGGGCGAATGATAGACAAAGACGTGCTAAAGACTATTTCAATAAAGATATTCAAAAAGCCTTGAGAGATAGTGAAAAAGAAAATGCTTCAAACGAAAAGTTACGCAATATTGATATGAGCCAGTCAAGTGCAAATATAACTTCAATTCTTGATTTCCAATATAGCAATCTTAAAAATTTTAATATCTATAATGGTTTTATCAATCCTGCCATAAGCTATGTATCAGCTTTATTTTTTATGAGCGAGAATGATTATACAAAAGCAATTGATTTATATAAAGAAGCATATGGAATCACACATTCTCAAGTTATTAATCAAGATTTGGCAGTAATCAATAATCGTAAAATGGGTGATAAATCTACATACACTTGGTTTATTATAGAAGATGGGCAAGGTGCATCACTTGAGGAGTTTTCTATTGACTTACCAGCCTACTTTGTAAGCTCTAATGTTTTGCACGTGGGCGTGTCTATTCCGCAGATGAAAGAAGGAATATCAAGTGCAAATGTATATCAAGCAGTAAGCCATCAGAATCAGCAGGCATTTAAAGCTTTTGAGGTAAGTAATGTAGATGCTGTGGTAGCAAATGAATTTAGCAAAAAACTTCCTTTTATTTTATCAAGAGCAGTTACTTCATCTCTCTTAAAGGCTGCAAGCCAGGCTACTTTGAGCAGTGTGGGAGAGAAACAATTTGGCGATACTGGTGCTCTCTTGGGATCTTTGATTGGTGCAGCATATTCAGCCGCCACTAATAGTGCTGATATACGCATTACCACTGCCTTACCAAAGCGAGTTCTTGCCTTGCAAGTGCCAAATAAGATTTCAAACTTTACTTTACAAGCAGATAGTAATACACTTTATGAGATAAATTTTTCTTGCACAAAAAGTAATGAAGAAGATAAAAAATCAAAAAATGTTATTGTTTTGTGTGATAAAAATGATAATATTCTTTACCTACGTTTAAAGGGTAGATTTCCAACTTATCAAATTCTGAAAGGAGAATACTGATGAATAAAAAATTAGCATTGTGTGGGGTGGCTCTAAGCACACTCTTAATCTCTGGTTGCAACAATGGACCGCAGTATATTGACCCATCAAACTCTAAGGCATATGCAAGTATGGGTTTGGATTATCACGATATTGAAAAGGCAGCAAGTGATAGTGTGCGCTCTCTTCTTAAGAGTAGCCAAGTAAGGAGTATGAGTGGAGGAAAACCTAAAGTGCTGATGATATCTGGTGTTGTAAATGACACTATGCAAACCATTGATACTGACCAACTTAGCCGCAAAATTACTCGTGATATGAGAAATAGTGGCAAATTTGTCCTTACACTTGCTCAAGGTGCAAAAACAGAAAAAGGTATCAAAATGGCAAGAACAGCACGTGATGATGATGAGTTTGATCAACGCACAACAATAGAAAAAGGGACGCTCAAGGCTGCTGAACTTTCACTTTCTGGAAAAATCGTGCAGAAAAATACAAGAGTCGGCTCAAAACAACGCACGGATTATTATTTCTTGCTTACTCTTACCAATCTCAAAGATGGCACGGTCATATGGGACGATGAGGTTAATATCATCAAACTAGGCTCAAACTCATCTGTAAGTTGGTAAGCAAACTTTAAAACATAACAAAAGGAGACAAAATGAATACAAAGGCAAAATTGTTAGCAGGAAGCATAGTGTTAGCATTACTTATGGTTGGTTGTGCAAAAGATGACAGCCTTGGCGTTGGTGGCAAGAGCATTAGTAAAAAAGCTCTTAAAGCTCTCAATCTTAAAGGTGCGCCAAATTGGGTGCTTAATGCTGGACAAGGTGATATGAGTGCCATAGGAGATGCAGAGATTGTAGGTGGAGATTTGGGCTTTGCACGCAATGAAGCTCTTGCACTTGCTAGAGATGAGATAGCGCGACAAGTTGAAGTCAAAGTTGAGGGTATGCTCACAAATGCTAAAGAAAAGGCTAAAAGTGATTTGGGTGATGCAAGTATGCAAACTGCTACACAACAAATTACGAAACAAAGTGTTTCTACAATTCTAAGTGGCACAAAACAAACAGATACTTGGATAACTGAAGATGGCACACGTATCTTTGTTCTTGCAAAGATTAGCCCGGAAAATAAAGCAAAGCTTGAAGCGAATGTCAAAAGGCAAATTAACCAAAACAAGCTTCTTCCTACTGATATAAAACAAGAAGTGATGAGAGATTTTAGCACAAATTTTAATGCAATAAATACTACCCGTTAAAATGTGGTAATTTATATGCGACTAGTAAGTGTTTTAGCAATCGGAACAATTTTTTTATTGGGAGGCTGTGGTGGTAATTCACCTAAGCCACCATCTTGGTATGGGAAAGATGCACATAATGATACACACCTTATTGGTTTTGGCAATGCGACAAGTCTTGATTCTGCTAAAGCTAGGGCTTTGAATGATATAAGTTCTCAGCTTAGTGTGCAAGTAAGTTCTCAATTTAAATCGCATACACAAAGGCAAGATTCTTCTCTTACGCACAAAACAAGTAATGAAATTAAACTTGATGTTGCGGCTATTGAGCTTAGTGATGTAAGTTATGTAAAAGATGAATTTAAAGACAATCAGTTTTTTATCAAAGCTCAAATCCCAAAAAGTTCCTTAGTTAGGCAGTTTCAAAGCTCCTTTAATACAGAATATAACACTTTGAATTTTAATAGAATGTCTCAATGCAGTAGCATTTCAATTAAAGATAAAATGCGTTTAGAGTATGCTCTTAACAAGCTTAATCTTTATACACTGCTTTTACATTCACTTGGCTCAAATGCCAAAGATATGAGACAGCTTGAAAAATTGCTCTCAATGAACTCACCTCTTCCTACGGCGCGTCTTAATATCCAAAGCAATGCACGAGCAGAAGTGATTGAAAGCGAACTTGCAAAAGAGTTGGGAGAATTTTATAGTTTTGATTCACAAGCGCACAATCTCATTAATGTGAAACTTAAACTTGCTCTCATCGGTGGAGCGACAATCAAAGCAGATGCGATTATGACAATTTATGATTGCCGTAACAATCCTGTTTTTACCACGAGTGTGAGCAACACTCATAAAGGCAATAGCATTGATGACTCGCTTAGTTTTACAGCCAAACGCATAGGTGTGCAGTTATACAAAAAAATACAAGAGTGGATTGAACAATAAAACTATGTGCGATTTATAAAATAATCGCGCACTACTTCCCTATCATCAAAATGTATTTTTTGCTTGCCAATAATTTGATAATCTTCATCGCCTTTACCCAAAATCAAAAGCACTTCATCAGATTCTAGAGAATCTAAAGCCATATGAATTGCTTTTTTACGATCTATTTCAACAAATATATTTTTTTTATCTTGCATACCGCTCAAAATATCCTCAATGATACTTTGTGGAGATTCTGTGCGTGGATTATCGCTTGTGATATAAATTTTATGTGCAAATTGCTGCGCACAAGCTCCCATTTTAGGGCGTTTAGATTTATCTCTATCGCCACCTGCTCCAAAAACAACGACTACTTTACAATGTCTAAAACTTTCAAAAATTTGATACATACCATCGTGCGTATGTGCAAAATCCACAATAACAAGTGGTGTATTATGCACTACTTCCATACGCCCACTCACACCACCAAAATGCTCTAGTGCCTCTGTAATGCTGTGTAGTGGCTCTTGAGTGAGAATCTTTACCGCAGCGATTGCAGCAAGGGCGTTGTATAAGTTGTGTTTCCCATATAAATGGGCTTGTATTGAGCTTTGTTCATTTTTTTTACTATCTCGCTCTCTCCAAGAAATATAGCCATCAATTCCATTTTCAAGTGCATATACATCAACACTTAAATTCCCTTTTTTTTCTATACCATAAAAATAGGCTGCTTTATCAACACAATGCACATAAGGTTCATCAGCATTGAGCAGTTTTTTACCCTCGCTTTCAAAAAAGCTATTTTTGATGTGCCGATATTCCTCTACGCTCTTGTGATAATCCAAATGGTCGCTCGTAATATTTGTAAGAATCTTAAGTGCAAAATCAAGTCCAGCTATACGCTCTTGTTCAATAGCGTGAGAGCTTACTTCCATAATCAAAAAATCACACTTTTTTTCCATAGCAATATAAAGATTTTCGTATAACTCAAGCATACTTGGAGTTGTTAAGCCCTTAGCTTTAATGTTTCGCTCATTAATAAAAAACCCTCTTGTGCCGAGCAATGCAACATTAAACCCCAAATCAAGCAAGATAGAGTAAATTATAGCTGCAGTGGTTGTTTTTCCATTTGTGCCAGTGATACCTACAATATTTGGTGGATTGTGGGAAAAATCTTTCATAAGAATATCTTTAAGCTCATAAGATTCTATAATAGAGCAAGATTGCGCTATGTGAGGCGTGATAAAATCTTTGTTTTGTTTATTTCTGACAAATAAAATCTTATCTACATTTATATCTTTTTGTAGCTCAAATGTATCCCCCTCACCTTTTAGAAAAGATTCTATTACTCGTGTATCATCTGTTAGGGCTATAAAGTCTTTGTCCTTATATCTTACGTTTTTTTTGATTATCATCGGCTACCTTTTGGAGAATCTTCTCAATCTCTTTATCGTAGATAACACTTTTTCTTAAAGATTCCATATATTCAATATATTCCATTGACATATCTTGATAATTATTCTCTACAAGTTGATTAAGAAATTCATAAAACTCATTTTTATTAGTAAAAATAATTTTCGTGCTAAAGATTAAATCTTCAAAAGCTTCTTTAAAGCTCTGTTTATCTTGGACAATTTGTTTAAAATCCTGATACAAGATGCCATTAATCGCATCAGCACGCAAATTTTCAATATGTTTTATCATATTGAAAATCTTATTCGTGCTTTTATCAAAACTACGAATGGTTTTAAGCATTTGTTCCCTTGCCTTGCTTTTAGTAATTTCTTGTGAGAGTAGAATCTGGTAATACTCATACAAACCAAGAGCTTGCTCTTCAAAATCTTGAGCCATATCTGAAAGAAGCACGCCAATAGTAGATTCTGTATTATTGGGTTCAAGACTTAAATTATATGCAAAAAAATCAAAAGCTTTTTTATATTGCTTAGCAGTAAAAAATCCAAAAGCTTTTTTATTATTTCTATTAATAACTTGACGCGTGCGTGTGTCAGTTAGTTTGATTGATTCCATATATTCTATCCTATTTGAAAGTCTGCTTCTTTTCCGTGTTGGACATTAACAATAGTTATATCAGGGTGGATTTCCTCCTTGAGACGATTTTCAATAGCATATTTAAGCGTATTTGCTGAACTTGGACAGCCTTTGCACGCACCTTCAAGGCGCACATATACTTTTGCATCTTTAATGCCAAGTAAAGTAATATCACCACCATCAAGCGTAAGTGTAGGGCGCACTTTTTGAATAACCATTTCAACAGGCATTTTAAGATCTTCATCGCTAAAAGGAAACACTCAACCCCCTTATGATTTTGTATTTTGATATATAATTCTAACGTATTTTTTCAAATACTAGAAAATCAAAGAATTGTTTATAAATGACACACAATAATCATTTTAAGGCAAAATCCACAAAGCCCTCTCTTTATTTTATAATAAATCCTTATAGAATAAATAATCAGAATATAACGACATATTAACTAAAGGAGTAAAATTATGAATAACAAAATGTCGGCACTCATCTTAAGCTGCATAATAGGTTTTGGATTTTTAGGTTGCGGCGAAAATAAAACGCAAGAGAGCTATAAAGTTAAGTTTGCTCACGTTGTGAGTGCAAATACCCCCAAAGGTAAAGCTGCTGATTTTTTTGCTAAACGCGTAAATGAGTTAAGTGGCGGTAAAATCAAGGTGGAAGTATTTCCAAGTGCGCAACTTGTTGATGATGATAAAGTATTTCAAGAGCTTGCACGCAATAACATTCAAATGGCAGCACCGAGTTTTTCAAAATTCACCCCTATTGCTAAAGAATTTAATATATGGGATATTCCATTTTTATTCCGTGATACAAACCATTTACACAAGGTAATGGACGGCGAAGTAGGTCAGATTCTAAAAGATATTATCTCACAAAAAGGTGTTGTTGCTCTTGATTATTGGGACGCAGGTTTTAAACAATTTAGCACGAATAAAAAGCCCATTATTGTGCCTGAAGATGCCAAAGGACAAAAAATGAGAATTATGAGCTCTAAAGTATTAGAGGAACAAACAAAAGTCATTGGTGCTATTCCGCAAGTCATACCTTTTGGCGAAGTATATTCTTCCCTCTCCACAGGTGTAGTTGATGCAGCTGAAAACCCTCTTTCTAATTTTTATAATTCTAAATTTTATGAAGTGCAAAGCTCTGTTACACTCTCAAATCACGGCTATTTAGGCTATCTTGTTATAGTAAGTGATAAGTTTTGGAAACAGCTTCCTGATGACTTAAGGGAAATCTTTAAACAGGCTCTACACGAAGCCACAGAGTTTGAACGCGAAGAAAGCGCCAAAGAAGAAAAAGTATTCCTCAAAAAACTTGAGAAAGATGACACAACAAAAACACAAATCATCACAATAAATGATGAACAAAAAGCATTGTGGGAAGATACTATGCGAGCTATCTATCCTAAATTTTATAATATAGTGGGGCAGGATTTAATTGAAAAAGTTATACAAGTGCAATAATTTGCGGAGAAAATTTGATGTTTTCTTGGATTACTAAACCATTTGTGTGGGCACATCATAACCCACGCATTCTTAAGATTTTTGCCATTTTAGATAAAATTATTGCTTCCATTAATAAAAATATTGCTGTAATTGGCTTAGGGGTAGGTGTGCTTATCACTGCTTTAAATGTATTTTGTCGTTATCTTACTGGATTATTTCCAGATTTTATCCACCTCTCACTTACTTGGGCGGAAGAAATAGCACGATATTGTTTTTTGTGGTCAGCTCTTTTTGGAGCGGCGTATGGATTCAGAAAAGGTGTGCATATTAGCGTTACTATGCTACTTGAACGTTTCCCTCCCCCATATGCTAAAGCTTGTGTGCTTGGCATACATACACTTAATGCAATTTTTCTTGCTTTTATGACATATGCTGGAGTTATGGTATGTTATGATAACTATATTCTTGGTTATATGAGTGAAGCATTGCATAATGTCCCTTTGTGGATTTTTTTGCTTTGTTTGCCTTTAGCATTTTTTGGTGCGACTTATCGCTCCATTGAAAAAATCTATGAAGTTTCTTGGATGGAAGCAGACAAGGTCATTAAAAATGCAGAAAATGAAATGATACACGATAGTGTAACGAAAGATTAATGGAGTATTAATGAGTGTTGCATATCTAATGATTACTTTATTTGGCTTATTGCTTTTAGGTGTTCCTGTTTCTATTGCTTTGGGTATAAGTGCAATTAGCACACTTTATTTTTTTACTTCATATAATATTATTGGTTCAGCTGAAATTATGTTTAATGGCTTAAAGCCTGCTCTTATGGCGATTCCTATGTTTATCCTTGCAGGTTCTCTTATGAGCAAGGGGAGTTCAGCCAAACGCATTATTAATTTCGCAACCTCCCTTGTAGGGCATTTACCGGGTGGATTACCCATAAGTGCAATTCTAGCTTGTATCATTTTCGCTGCAGTAAGTGGTAGTTCTCCTGCCACTGTTGTTGCTGTTGGTTCAGTAATGTTTTTAGCCATTAAAAGTGCTGGTTACCCCAAAAGTTATGCAGTAGGTGCTATTACATCAGCTGGAAGTCTAGGGATACTTATTCCTCCTTCGGTTGTAATGATTGTTTATGGTGTAACTGCTGAAGTTTCTATTGAAAAACTCTTTATGGCAGGAGTGATTCCGGGCTTAATGATTGGTATTATGATGATGCTTTATGCGTATGTGGGGGCAAAACGGCTGGGCTTTAAAGCTACAAAGCCTGAAAGTTTCAAAGTGCGCTTTCAAAAATTTCGTGAAGCATTTTGGGCGTTACTCATTATCTTTGTTATTATTGGTGGGATTTATGGGGGTATATTTACTGCCACAGAAGCGGCTGGCATTAGTGCAGTATATGCATTTATTATCTCTGTGTTTGTTTATAAAGATATTAAGCTCAAAGACCTCCATTCAGTATTTTTAGACGCGGCTATCACCACAGCTATGATATTTTTTATTATAGGTTTTGCAGTCGTGTTTGCACATTTTTTAACCAATGAAAGAATCCCCCACCTCATAGCAGAATTTCTTGTCGCGCAGCAAATGAGCTGGTGGGTATTTCTTATCCTTGTAAATATTATGCTCTTTATTATGGGGCAATTTATGGAACCTAGCTCTGTTATTATGATAATGACACCACTGCTTTTACCCATTGCATTAGCTCTTGGTATAGATCCTATACATTTTGGTGTCGTGATGGTTGTAAATATGGAACTCGGTATGCTTACACCACCTGTGGGATTGAATCTTTTTGTAGCAAGTTCGCTCACAGGACTTAGTCTTAAAGATGTAACGGCTTCAGTGCTTCCTTGGCTTGGAATAATGTTATTGGGTTTATTGTTGATAACTTATATTCCTGATATTTCACTTTGGTTACCAAATAAACTCAATTAAAAAGGAGGATTTATGGAGTTTAAAAATATCAAACAAATTGAAAAGGCGCAGAGTTTTAGCCAAAAAGATGGCATAAAGCTTTTTATTGTGCTTATCTTTTTCTTAGTGATTTCACTGCTAGCGATTTTCATTCATACAGGTCATAACACGCTTTTGCTTGTTTTTGCGACTATCATTGGTGGTTATATGGCAATGAGTATTGGGGCAAATGATGTGGCAAACAATGTTGGTCCTGCTGTTGGTTCTCACGCGATTACCCTTGTAGGAGCAATTATAATTGCTGCAATTTGTGAAGCTATGGGGGCAGTTATAGCTGGTGGAGAGGTTGTAGAAACAATTAAATCTGGTATTATAGATTCTCAAAACATTACTGACCCAAGTGTATTTATTGCTCTTATGCTTGCAGCTCTCGCTTCAGGTGCAGTGTGGTTACATCTTGCCACGGCTATTGGAGCTCCTGTTTCAACGACACACTCACTTGTAGGCGGAATATTAGGTGCTGGAATTGTTGCAGTAGGCTTTGATATTGTAAATTGGGGAGAATGCTTACGCATTGTATCAAGTTGGATTATCTCACCTGTGCTTGGTGGCTTAATCGCAGTCATTTTTCTTATCATCATTAAAAAAAGCATTACCTATAAAGAAGATAAGCGTGAGGCAGCCAAAAAAGTAGTGCCTATTCTTGTTTTTGTAATGACTTGGGCTTTTAGTCTTTATCTCATACTCAAAGGATTAAGAAAAATATTGCCATCGCTTAATTTAGGCATATCCGTGTGTATTAGCCTTATTATTGCTGTTGGCGTTTATTTTATAGTGCGTCCTATCATAGCCAAGAAGGCAGATTCTCTTCTTAATACTAAAGAAGATATTAATTCACTCTTTACTATTCCACTTGTTTTTTCAGCAGCACTTTTGAGCTTTGCCCACGGAGCAAATGATGTGGCAAATGCCATTGGACCACTCGCAGCGATTAGTGAAGCACTTGAAAATCTTAGCCAATCTCTCCCCACAGGTAAAGCAAATGTGCCACTATGGATTATGCTTGTAGGGGGCTTGGGTATTTCTTTGGGACTTGCACTCTATGGACCGCGTCTTATTCGCACGGTGGGGAGTGAAATCACTGAATTAGATAAAATGAGGGCATTTTGTATCGCTATGAGTGCAGCTCTAACCGTCCTTTTAGCCTCTCAACTAGGATTGCCTGTAAGCTCAACCCATATTGCTATTGGAGCGATATTTGGTGTGGGTTTCTTGCGTGAGTATCTCAAAAAGCGCTATTATGAAATGCAACAAATTATCATAAAAGCTCATAAAGGTAAGGACGCACAAGAAGTGGAAGCATTTTTAGAACGTTTCAATAAAGCAAGCATCAAGAAAAAAGGTTTAATGTTGGAATCTATTAAGAATAATAGACAGCTTAAAGATATACCATATTTTGACAGGAAAGAACGCAAATCGCTTAAAAAAGCCTACAAACAAGAGCTTGTAAAACGTAGTGCAATCAATAAAATTGTTGCCTCGTGGCTTATCACAGTACCCGTATCTGCTGTGCTTGGTGGTGCTACTTATTATGTAATCACAAGTCTTGGCTTTAGCATTTAGTTTTTTAAAAGATTTGATTGATTACAATTAAAACTTTATTTTGAGAAGGAGACTTTTTGGACCCATATTCGTCCATTTTGATGCTTATTTTGGCATTGCTTTTAGTGTTTCTCAATGCTTTTTTTGTGCTTTCAGAATTTGCTATTGTTAAGATACGAAAATCAAAGCTAGAGGAGCTTGTGAAAAATGATGTCAAAAATGCTTCTTTGGCTTTGAAAATTACTCATTCGCTTGATACATATTTGAGCGCAACACAGCTTGGTATCACCCTAGCCTCTCTTGCATTAGGTTGGATTAGTGAAAATGCTTTTGTTAAGCTTATGAGTATCCCATTTGAATACTTCTTAGAATCTTCACCCTTTTTAGTGCATTCTATTGCATCAGTGATTGCTTTTGTTTTTGTAACACTTCTTCACGTTGTGCTTGGAGAGCTCGTGCCAAAGTCAGTTGCTATTGCCAAAACAGAATCTATTGTGCTTTTGATTGCCAAGCCGCTTTATACATTTCGGATTATCTTTTCTCCACTGATTAAGCTTTTTGATTTGCTTGCAGCATTTTTTCTTAAATTCATTAACATCTCACCTGCGCGGGAAAATGAAGTCGCGCATTCTGATGAGGAACTTAAAATCATTATAGGCGAAAGTCTTAAAGAGGGTTATATAGATTCCATAGAGGGTGAAATCATCAAAAATGCAGTTGATTTCTCTGATACCCTTGCTCGGGAGATTATGACACCTAGAAAAGATATGATATGTTTAAATGCGCAAGATGGATATGAAAAAAATATTGATATTATTTTGCAAACAAATCACACGCGTTATCCTTACTATCAAGATTCTAAAGACAATATCCTAGGTATGATACATATCCGCGATTTATTTGAAAACGCGATAAAAGGCAAGGAACGCAATCTCTCTAAGCTTGTCCGCAATATGATTATCGTGCCAGAAAGTGCGCATATCTCTGAAATTTTAAATACAATGAATCGTCAGCAAGTCCATACCGCACTTGTTGTTGATGAATATGGTGGCACTTCTGGGCTTTTAACAATGGAAGATATTATTGAGGAAATTATGGGGGATATTTCTGATGAGCACGATTTGAAAATTGAAGATATGAGGCAAATTGACGCGCAAACTTATGAATTTGATGGCAAACTTGAAATAAGCGATATTGAAGAAATGCTCGGCATTACTTTTAAAAATACAAATGACCATATCACTATCGGGGGTTATGTATTTGGGCTTTTTGGGCGATTGCCTATGATGAAAGATAAAATTACCGATGAACATTGTATTTTTGAAGTGCTTGAAATGGAAGGTGCGAGGATTAAAAAATTAAAAGTTACCTACACACCAAAGATGACATCATCGCTTTGATTTTTCTCTCACCATTTGCACAAGGGCAATAGCATTCTCGCGCGGTAAATCTGGAAGCATTCCGTGTCCTAAATTAAAAATATGCCCCTCTTTTTTCCCCATAATTTTAAGAATCTCGTCAATGCCACGTTCCATAGATTCTCTATCATAGAGCCTTGAAGGCTCAAGATTACCTTGCAAAACATATTTTTTGCCAAGATGTGATTTTGCTAATGCCATAGGCGTGCTCCAATCCACACCAAAAACATCAAAATACCCATCTATTCTATCCAAATATCCAGCAATTCCTTTAGGAAAAAGCATAACAGGAATATGTGGGTATTTATCTTTGATATATTGAGCAATATCTTTCATATACTGCCAACTAAATTCCAAATACGCCTCACATTCAAGCGCACTTGCCCAGCTATCAAAAATCTGCACTGCATTTGCACCTGCGCGGATTTGCTCCTCAAGATAGAGCTTTAATTCTTCACTTAAAGATTCAAGCAAAGCTTTAAGAATCTGTGGCTGTCTATACAGCATTGCTTTGCTTTTAGCATAGCTCTTGCTTCCTTGCCCCTCAATCATATAAGTTGCCAAAGTCCAAGGCGAACCACAAAATCCAATCAAAGCTTTGTCTTTTGGCAGTTTGGTGCGGATAGAGCTTAGCGTGTCATAGACATAAGTAAGGCGTTTATGCGCACCCTTTTGTAGAGTTGCAATATCATTCATATTACTGATTGTGCGATTAAATTTAGGACCTTCACCTGCGAGAAATTCAAGGGGCAATCCCATTTCCAAAGGCACAACTAAAATGTCGCTAAATAAAATAGCTGCATCAACATCAAGAATCTCCACAGGCTGCAATGTTACTTCAGTGGCAAGCTCTACATTCTTACACAAATGTAAAAAACTTCCAGCCTTAGCTCTGCTCTCTTTATATTCACTCAAATATCGCCCAGCTTGGCGCATAATCCATATAGGTGTATAAGGCGTGGGTTTCCTCAAACACGCATCAATAAAAATCATTTGTGCCTCCCTCTTTACTTTTGCATTTCAATCCACTTTTGCGCAATTCTCACAGCATTTGTGGCTGCACCTACACGAATCTGGTCAGCCACACACCATAAATGAATAATATGTTTATCAAAATTATCCTCACGCACTCGCCCTACATAAGTTTGGTCAGTTTCAGTCGCTGTGATAGGCATAGGATAGAGTTTTTCTTGTGGATTATCACACAGCACAAGATAAGGAGATTCTAAGAGAATCTCACGCACTTGCTTTGCACTCACTTCAGATGCAAAAGTAATGCTTATAGATTCACTATGGCTTCTTAATACAGGCACGCGCACACAAGTCGCACTCACAGGAAAATCTGTGTGCATAATTTTATGGGTTTCATTAATCATTTTCATCTCTTCTTTTGTGTAATCATTAGGCATAAATACATCAATATGTGGAATCACATTTAAAGCAAGGCGATGAGGGAATACCTGTGTTTGCGCCTCATCAAGCTTAAAGGCAAAAAACGCTTGCATTTGCATAACAAGCTCCTCCATACCGCGTTTTCCTGCGCCACTTGCGGCTTGATAGGTGCTCACATCTACGCGTTTGATACCAAAAGCTTTATGCAAAGGTGCTAGCACCTGCACCATTTGAATCGTAGAGCAATTAGGATTGGCAATAATGCCCTTTTTATCCCAAAATGCTATATCTTGTGGATTTACATCAGGCACGACTAAAGGCACATCTTTATCCATACGAAAATAGCTTGTGTTATCAATCACCACTGCCCCGGCTTTAGCAGCACTTAGTGCAAATCGCTCGCTCACTGCCCCACCCGCAGAAAAAAACGCAATTTCTATGCCTTCTTTTGCAAAAATTTCATCGGTAGTTTCTAAAATCTTATAAGTTTGAGAATCAAATTCTATCTCCTTACCTACACTGCGCTCACTTGCTAATGGCACAACCCTTGATACAGGAAACTTATGCTCCTCTAGCACTCTAAAAATCTCTTCCCCCACAGCACCACTTGCGCCAACTACGCCCACAACATATTCTTTCACATTCAATCCTTTAAGCCTCTTCAATCTTTAAGACACGATAAAATGCGTAGTATAGCAAGATTTTTTCAATTAATGATTAATTATGCGCAATCACAAGCAATGAGCCTCCAAAGCAATTTGGTAAAAAAGATATACATTTATTTTCCAAGCGACACATACTAAGCAGTGCGCGATTGAGAATCTTAGGCGGTGGGACATCACGCAATTCTTGGGATTCTAATTGTTTTGCCTTTGAAGCAGGATTGAGCAAAGCGCGTGCGAACAAAAGTGGCGTGAGTGCAATAAAAAAATATTGTGCAGATTCTATATGGAATCCACACTCACACATAAGATTTGTAAGCGTGGCTTTGGTATAGCGGCGTTTATGATGCACGCTCACATCGTGAGCATTCCATAGCCACTGGTGCGCAGGGACACTCAAACAAACCAAGCTGGCAGGATTATTTTTAAGCATACGCTTCATATTCAAAAGTGCGCTTTTATCATCATCAATATGCTCAAGCACATCAAAAGCAAAAATACAATCAAACTCATCTTCAAAAGGCACATCAAGCAAATCCATACAATAAAGCTGTGTAATGCCATAGCTTTTGGCATATTCTAAGCCTTGAGGGTGTATTTCGCCCACAGCCATATTTTTATAACCACAATGAAGAAAATGCCGCGTAATGCTTCCTGTCCCAGCACCCACATCAAGAATCTTCGCCTCCAATCCAAAAGAGCGCATAAGAGCTTTGGAAACTTCTTGGAAAATAAACTCGCGGCGTGCAATATGCCAAAAATGCTTATTTTCAGCCAAATACAACATATCCATACCTTCTTTGGGAAAGGAAGATTCTCCTTGTGAAAAATGACATTGGGTGTGAGATAAGGGGTGAGAAGAATTGCTTTCTAAGTCAGTGGGGGGGGGGCAAAATATACAATTTGATTCAAAATATGAGAGGGTTTTATCTGCATTGTGTCTCCTTATTTAAAAAATAAAATCATTATACAGAAAAATCAAAAATGATTTTAAGAAAGTTTAAATCAAGCTTGAGATAGAATCCGCTCTTTTTAGCTGCATATCTTGCATTAGCAATAGCTTTTAGATTCTATGTATAAGTTTCTATAATTGAAGGTCGCGTAGCTCAGTTGGTAGAGCACTACCTTGACATGGTAGTGGTCGCTGGTTCAAGTCCAGTCGTGGCCACCATTTTGCAATCATTTCGCTCCAATATCGTTTCTTTATTTTACTTTATTTTTAGGATTCTCTTACTTTTACAATTTTTTCTCGCGTAGCATTTGAAGTATCATCAATGCCACACTTATATCAATAAGCACATCGGCAAGATTAAAAATCGCAAAATCAAACCAATAATGCCAATACACATAATCTACAACTCCCCCATACATAAACCTATCAATGATATTTGATAAGCCAGCACCAATGAGTATCCCAAGTGGCACATAATGTTTGACAAAAAAATCACTCCATAGCGCACCAAGCAACAAAAGAAACAAAAAGAGAATCTGAATATATTTTAAATACTCTTCTAAAAAGCTAAACATTGAAAATGCCACGCCTTTGTTATACACAAGAGCCCTACCGCCAATAGTGATTGCCTCATTCTCCCACACAAAACCCTCAAGCATAATAAGCTTTACCCATTGGTCAAGCAAAATGCTTAGAGCAAAAAGTGCGATAAAAATGCACATTTGCCTTGTCGTAATCTGCCTTAAATGCGTGAATGAAAAAATATTACGCATTAAGCTGCTTTTGACAAAAATCAATGAGCATTTTCACCTGCTCACTCACAAGCTTAGAATCTTTGCCTTCTACCAAGATTCTAAGCTTATTTTCTGTGCCAGAGTAGCGCACAAGATGGCGATTCCCACTTTGGGTAATAGAATCTAACCTCTCTTGCAAACCATTAATGCTTTCAAGGGGCTTTTTGTGAGCAACTTTAAGATTGTATAATTCACTTGGATAAAGTTCAAATGGATTGAGTATTTCCTTCGCACTTTTAGCGCTTTGGATTAAAAGTGCTAAAACTTGCAATGCACTTACCAAGCCATCGCCTGTTTTAGCATAATCACTAAAAATAATATGCCCGCTACTCTCTCCTCCAAAATTAAGATTATGCTCACGCATTGTATCCCATACATATTTATCTCCCACATTACAACGATGAAGCCCTATTTTATGAGATTTGAGAAATTCCTCAAGTGCGAGATTACTCATCAGGGTTGCCACAATAGCGTTGTTTTCAAGTGCGCCGATTTGCTTTTGATAAAGCGCAAGTGCGCCAATGAGTTTATCACCATTGACAATATTTCCTTGATTATCCACCACTACTAATCTATCTGCATCACCATCAAGCGCAAAACCTATATCAGCACGATAAGTCATCACTTCTTGAGCCAAACCTTCAGGGTGCATAGCCCCACATTGCTTGTTGATATTATAACCATTGGGTTCATCATTGATAGCAATTACATCAGCTCCTAACTCCCTTAAAACAATGGGTGCAACACGATATGCCGCACCATTGGCACAATCACACACAATGCGCAATCCACGCAAAGTCAGATTCTTAGGAAAGGAATTTTTAATATGCACAATATAACGTCCCACCACATCATCAATGCGTTTTGAACTCCCAATTTCTAACCCACTTTTGAGTGCGCTTTGGAGTGAAGCAGGATTGTGATAATAAGATTCTATACTCTCTTCTTCCTCTTGAGCAAGTTTATAGCCAAAATGATTAAAAAATTTTATGCCATTATCATCATAAGGATTATGACTCGCGCTTATCATAATGCCCGCATCACAACGCATATCCTCTGTCAAAAAAGCAACTGCAGGAGTAGGCATAGGACCAATTTGTATTACATCATAACCCACAGAAGTGAGAGCTGAAACAAGAGCATTTTCTATCATATAGCCACTACGGCGCGTATCTTTACCTACGAGAATCTTATTTGTTAATGAATGCTGACGAAAGTGTATCCCCGCGCTTGTTCCTAATGCTATCACACTTGAGGGAGTAATCACCTCTCCTGCGCGTCCTCGCACACCATCAGTGCCAAATAGTTTTACCTTTATATCTTTTTCTTTTGTTTTCATCATCAATCCCCTTACAGACTTTTAAACTGCATTTAATTAAACTTTTGGCAGAATCTTGCCCTAATTTTTTAAAAAAAGGACTAATAAAAATGGCAAATCATAAATCTGCTCAAAAACGCATTCGGCAAACCAAAACAAGAACTGAACGCAACCGATACTACAAGACGCGTATTAAAAATATTGTGCGAGACATTCGTGAGGCTGTCTCAAGTAAAGATGTAGCAAAAGCACAAGAAGCACTTAAAATTGCCAACAAAGAGCTCCATAAATATGTCAGTAAAGGGATTTTGAAAAAAAATACTGCTGCGCGCAAAGTATCGCGGCTTAATGCAAGTGTGAAAAAAATCGCTCAATCTGCTTAAATTATTTTCTTTAAGAGGCTGAAATGCTTACTGACAAACTTAAACCCATTGTGGCGCGTTATGATGAAATTTCAAGCCTCCTTAGTTCAGAATCTGTTCTTTCAAATATCAAACAGCTTACCCAGCTTAGTAAAGAGCAAAGCGATATAGAATCTATCGCACAAAATGCCAAAACATATTTTTCCCTCCTTGAAAATATTACACAAAATAAAGCCTTGCTTGAAGATAAAGAGCTTGGCGAACTTGCCAAAGAAGAACTCAAAGATTTAGAATCTGCTAAAGCTACACTAGAAGAAGAAATCAAACTCCTCCTTATTCCTAAAGACCCAAATGATAGCAAAAATATTTACCTTGAGATTCGCGCTGGGACAGGTGGTGATGAGGCGGGGATTTTTGTAGGAGATTTATTTAAGGCGTATTGTCGCTATGCAGATTTGCAAAAATGGAAAGTTGAAATTATAAGCTCAAGTGAAAATAATGTCGGTGGCTATAAGGAAGTGATTGCGCTTGTCAAAGGAAATGGTGCGTATTCCAAGCTTAAATTTGAAGGTGGCACTCATCGGGTGCAACGCGTGCCAGAGACAGAATCTCAAGGACGCATTCATACTTCAGCTATCACGGTGGCGATTATGCCTGAAGTTGATGATGTGGAAATTAATATCAATCCTAATGATTTAAAAATTGATGTTTTTCGTAGCAGCGGACACGGAGGACAAAGCGTAAATACCACAGATTCAGCAGTGAGAATCACGCATATTCCCACAGGCATTAGCGTTTCTATGCAAGATGAAAAATCTCAACATAAAAATAAAGATAAAGCATTGAAGATACTTAAAGCAAGACTTTATGAGGCAGAGATGGAAGCCCAAAATACACAAAACAAAGAAGCGCGCAAGACTCAAGTAGGAAGTGGTGATAGAAGCGAGAGAATCCGCACTTACAACTATCCACAAAATCGTCTCACAGACCATCGCATAGGTTTAACACTTTATAGCCTTGAAGAAATTATGTTAGGTGGGCTACTTGATGAATTTATCAATCCTCTTATTGCCCACGCTCAAAGTGAAGCTATGGGGAATATAGAGCAATGAGCCAAAATTGCACAAAAGCACCCAAACCCACAAAAAAAGTATATTTTTGTGATGGAGCGGTGAGAGGGAAAATTGTTACTTTATTAAAGCAACATTATGAACTTATTTTTACCGATGAAAACCCAGATTATATTTTTTACTCTTGTATGGGATTTGAGCATATTCATTACGATGGAGTGAGAATCTTTGCCACAGGTGAGAATGTAAGGGCTGATTTTAATTTTTGTGATTATGCTATTGGGTATGATTATATCCACTTTGAAGACCGATATTTGCGCTATCCACTTTATCTCCACTATGAATCTGATATGCAAAAAGCTATGAATAAACATTTGCATATCACGCCAGAAACGATTGGAAGCAAAACACGCTTTTGCACTTTTGTCGTGAGCAATGGCAAAGCAGATGAAACACGTACACAATTTTTTGATTTTCTCAATCAATACAAACATATACATAGCGGGGGGCAATATAAAAACAATATTGGCACACCTGTGGCAGACAAACACACATTTTTGCAAGAGGGAAAATTCAATATTGCTTTTGAAAATTCAAGCACAAATGGCTACACGACAGAAAAGCTTATCCAAGCTTTTGCTGCACACACGATTCCCATTTATTGGGGTGATAAACGCGTAAGTTTGCCTTTAGATGTAGCGGGGGGGGGGTAAATCCAAAATCTTTTATCAATATCCATCAGTATAAAGATTTTAAAGAAGTTTTGGAGGTTATTACTTATCTTGATACTAACGATGAGGCTTATTTGGCAATGTTAAGCGAATCTGCGTTTTTGGACACAAATCATCAACATTTATTTGATGAAAAACTTGAAAAATTTTTACTTTATATCTTTAATCAGCCATTGGAAAAAGCGTATCGTAGAGGATTTGGGCAATGGCGCTACAACATAGAAAAACGTTACATTAAAGCCCAAAAAGTGCGTCAAATCGCTAATACTTTTGTAAATATTGTCCAAATACCTCTGCGCATTCTGAAACAATATCTTTTTTCTGCTTATCTATCCATAACTTCAAAAAGTTTTGTCCCATTCACCAAAAAACGCACAAGTAAATAAAATACTACTTGTTACCAAAACAACTTAGAATCCTCTTCCTTAAGACCACTTTTACTTTTTATTCTAAGTCATTGGCAATTCACGCATTCTACGCTTCTATCCATAATCTGCTCTTGTGCTTCTGGACTTTGAGAGCGTAAATAATATGTGCTTTTTAATCCCAATTTCCACGCAAGCGTATAAATATCATTAAGCATTTTGCCACTTGCTTTATCAAGGCGCACAAAAATATTTGTGCTTTGCCCTTGGTCTATCCATTTTTGCCTTACAGCCGCTGCTTTGATAATATGAGTTTGCTCAATATCATACGCTGAAACATAATAATTCCAAGTATCAAGGTTCAAGTGAGGCACAACCACAGGAATAAGCCCACTTAGATTCTCCTCATACCATTTTTTTCTATACACAGGCTCAATCGTTTGAGTCGTGCCCACCAAAATACTAATTGAGCTTGTGGGTGCAATCGCCATCAAATAGCCATTACGCATACCTTGTGCTTTTACTTTTGTCCTCAAAGATTCCCAATCGCATTGCTGTGAAAAAAGCCCCCCTCTATCAACAATCTTAAGAGCTTCTTTGTTTGCCATATCAATAGGAAATATACCCTTACTCCAATTACTGCCCTCAAATTGGGGATATTTACCCTTTTCTTGCGCAAGATTTGCACTTGATTCAATCGCATAAAAACTCACAAGCTCCATAATCTCATCAATCTTTATCAGATGCTCTTCACTCCCCCATTCAATATGAGAGCGCGCAAGCATTTCTGCTTCACCCATAACTCCAAGCCCGATAGCACGATTTTGCATATTTGTAACTTTAACCTTACGATTAGGATAAAAATTTAAATCAATCACATTATCAAGCATTCTAATAGCAATAGGCAAGACGCGTTCAATATCTTCTTTGGTGTTTATTTTGCTTAGATTCACGCTTGCAAGATTGCATACTGCTGTTGCTCCCCCTTGTGCTATACGCGAGGTAATAAACACTTTCTTGCCCTTTATGCAATCCACACTTGTAATTTTATTTGCCCTCTTACACATACCATTATCAAGTTTTACTACTTCTTTTTCTTCATACAACACTTTTGAACCATCTTCAAATTCCACTTCCACCACATAATGATTAGGATTAGTATTTTGAAAAATCTCTGTGCATAGATTTGAACTTCTGATAATTCCCGCGTGAGCATTAGGATTTACACGATTTGCATTGTCTTTAAAGCATAAAAAAGGTAAGCCTGATTCAAAATAATTTGTGAGAATCTTTTTCCATAAATCTTTAGCTAAAATGCGAGATTTAAGCACCTTATCAGAGCTCTCATATTCAAGATATTTTGCTTCAAAGGCTTCTCCATAAAGTTCAGTGAGTTCAGGGCATTCATAAGGGTCAAAAAGTGTCCAAAAATCATTTGATTCTACTCGCTTCATAAATAAATCACAAATCCAAATAGCTGGAAATAAATCGTGCGTGCGTCTGCGTTCCTCACCGCTATTTTTGCGTAAGTCAATAAAATCGTGAATATCATTATGCCAAATCTCCAAATAAGTAGCTATTGCGCCTTTTCGTGTGCCTAATTGATCAACAGCAATTGCTACATCATTAGCAATTTTTAAAAATGGCACGACACCACCAGCAGCATTTTTATGCCCATCAATGAAACTTCCAAGCCCACGCACTCTGCTAAAATCCCAACCTATACCGCCTCCATATTTACTCAAAAGTGCCATTTCCTTATAAGCGTCAAAGATTCCCTCAATATTATCAGGTGTGCTTCCTACAAAACAAGAACTTAATTGATGACGCGTAGTCCGAGCATTTGCAAGGGTAGGTGTTGCACAAATAACCTCAAACGAAGAAATCATATCATAAAATTTTACTGCCCAAGCATTACAATCTTTTTCATTTTGTGCTAAAAACATAGCAATTGCCATAAACATATGTTGGGGCAATTCAATGGGACGATTATTGCTATCTTTTAATAAATACCTATCATAAAGCGTCTTAATGCCCAAATAATTAAATTGCAAATCACGTTCAGGCTTAATATGAGAATCTAAGAATGTCAAATCATATTTTTCTTTAATACCAGAGATGAGCTTACCCTCTTTTTCTCCCTGTTCAAAATATTCTTCAAGCTTTTTATAGCCTGTCCAACCTGTTACTTTATGGTATAAATCATATAGAAATAATCGTGCTGCGACAAAACTCCAATTTGGTGTATCTACATCAATCTTATCTACTGCTGTTTTGATGAGCGTTTGTTGGATTTCTTCGGTGGTGATTTTATCTTTAAATAAAATCTTTGCATCAACCTCTAGCTCACTTTGACTCACTCCCTCTAATCCCTCTACTGCCGCTTGTGTATGTTTTTGAATCTTTGCAATATTGAGCGGCTCAATGCGCCCATTTCTCTTTGTAACCGTGATTGTGTCTAGCATTTATCCCCCTTATTTGTATTCAACCAATTCATCAAGTGTGATTCTATAACGCGGCTGCTGTGCTTTGCCACGATAACCAAAACATACAATCAAACTCACTTGCTCTTTGAAAGAATCTAATCCATAAAGCTCCTCTACTTTGCGTTTCTCAAAGCCCTCAATATAGCAAGTATCAATTTTAAGATAACTTGCATAACTCACCATATAAGTTGCCATAATATAGGCTTGCAAAGCACTCCAATATGCAATTTTCTCATCAGTAAATCCACGCGCTACAAGATAGTTCCCTAACCGATTGCAAAAAGTCTCATATCCACTTAAATCCATTTTGCGTCTAAAAGTATTAGCTTTAGTATATTCACTTGGTGGCACTAAATCGCTTTGCAAGCTTTTAAACACTACTACTTCACTTGCACTTGTAATTTGTGGTTGGTCCCAACATAGCGGACGCAATGCTTTTTTTGCTTCATCGCTGCGCAAAACTAACAGCCTTGTAGGCTCCATACCAAATGAACTAGGAGCAAGTCGCCCTACTTCTAAAATTTCCTCAAAGATTTCTTTTGGGATTTTTTTATTCTCATCAAAAAGCTTGCAAGAATGACGGAAATAAATTGATTCTAAAAAAGGATTCATAGCTTTTCCTCATTTGTTTTGTTTTAAGCCATTGGCTTAATAAAAGGGTGATAAGCACCCCTTGATAAACCAACTTATTTCGCTTTTGCTCTTTTGCGCATATTTGGCTCTAGAATCTTTTTGCGGATTCTAATAGTTTGCGGCGTTACTTCAAGTATTTCATCATCTTCTATCCATTCTAATGCTCTCTCTAGTGTTAAATCTCTTGGTGGCACAAGCTTAATCGCTTCATCAGCCCCACTACTGCGCATATTTGTTAAATGTTTTGCCTTAATGGGATTGACATCTAAATCATTATCCCTACTATGCTCACCAATAACCATTCCTACATATACTTTAGTTTGCGGCGTTACAAAAAGCACTCCGCGCTCTTGGATATTAAAAAGTGAAAAACCTGTTGCTTCTCCATTTTCCATACTCACAAGTGCGCCATTTTTACGAGATTCTACACTACCGCTAAAGGGACGAAATTCTAAAAAACTATGATTCATAATCCCCTCACCCTTTGTATCTGTCAAAAACTCACTACGATAACCAATAAGCCCACGCGCTGGAATCTCAAACTCTAATCTTGTATAGCCATCGCCCATAGGATTCATAGCTTTCATTTCAGCTTTGCGTTTGCCAAGTTTTTCAATAATACTTCCACTACAATCTTGTGGCGTATCAATGACTAAATGCTCAAAAGGTTCGCATTTCACTCCATTTTCTTCTTTGATAATCACTTCAGGACGCGAAATACTAAACTCAAAGCCCTCGCGGCGTAGATTCTCTGCCAAAATGGTGATTTGCAACTCTCCTCGCCCACTCACCTTGAATTTTCCCTCACCCATTTCCTCACAGCGCATAGCAATGTTAGTTTGCATTTCTTTTAAGAGCCTATCTTTAATTTTATTTGCTGTTACGTGTTTGCCCTCTAACCCCGCTAAAGGACTATCATTAACTGCAAAATACACACTCATTGTGGGCTCTTCAAGGTGCATAGGATCAAGTGGCATAGGATTGCTAGGACATACGATAGAATCTCCAACATCAACTGCATTAAAACCAGCAATAGCAACAATATCTCCTGCTTGGGCAGATTCTATCTCTGTGCGTGCCAATCCCATAAATCCAATGAGCTTACTTATGCGTCCGGTTTCTTTCTCACCATCGCTTTTAGCGAGCATTACATTCTCACCCTTTTTTATGCAACCATTAAATACACGAGCAATGCCAATTTTTCCCACATAGTTATCATAATCAAGTGTGAATACTTGCATTTGCAAAGGATTCTCTTTTGCACCGCTTGGCAATGGCACATATTCTAAAATTGCCTCAAAAAGAGGTTCAAGGTTTTTCTTTTCATCTTCTAATTCTTTAATTGCATAACCATCTCGCGCAGCAGCATAAATCACAGGAAAATCTAGCTGTTCATCGCTCGCACCCATTGCTACAAACAAATCAAACACTTCATCAATCACCCTATGAGGTTCGGCGGCAGGTTTATCAATTTTATTCACTACCACAATGGGGCGGATTCCAAAACCAAGTGCTTTTTTCACAACAAATTTTGTTTGAGGCATAACACCTTCTTGTGCATCTACAAGCAGGAGCACGCCATCAACCATTTTAAGCACCCGCTCTACCTCTCCACCAAAATCTGCGTGTCCGGGCGTGTCAATGATATTTATTTTTGTGCCTTTGTAATTGATAGCAGTATTTTTTGAAAGAATCGTAATGCCTCGCTCTCTTTCTAAATCATTAGAATCCATAACGCGTTCATCAATTTGTTCCCTCTCCCCAAAAGTGCCAGATTGAGTGAGTAGCCCATCTACTAAAGTCGTTTTGCCGTGATCAACGTGCGCTATAACTGCGATATTCCGTATATTTTGCATAGATAATGATTCTCTACTTTCATTTAGAATTAAAGTGTGGATTCTATCTCTTTTAAGTTTCAAACAAAATAAAAATGAAAAATATAATTTTAAAACATTATTTTAGGTATTACATTTTTCCTTTAATAAAGCTTTCCATTTCACTTACAATTTCCTCAATCATACGCTCACCATTAATTTTATGAAGCACTCCCTGCTTACTATAAAATGTCTCAATATCCTTAAGTGGGCTAAGATATACTTGCATACGATTATTAAATACCTCTACATTATCATCTGCACCTCTTGCTCGTCCTAACACCCTCTCTCTTGCGACAGATTCGCTTACTTCAACTTCTATTACACTCACTAATTGCACCTGATTTTGTGCCTTAAGCTTCTCATCAAGAGCTTCCATTTGCTCTACACTGCGAGGATAGCCATCAATGATGATAATATCTTTGGGCGCATTTGCTATGGCATTAATAATCGTGCCAACTACAATATCAAGCGGAACAAGATTGCCTTTGCTGATAAAACTATCAATAGTTTTGCCATATTCACTCCCGCTTGCGACTTCTTCGCGTAATAAATCTCCCGTAGAATAATGCACGATAGAATCTGCATTATCTCTTGCAATAATCTGTGCATCTGTGGTCTTTCCCGAACCGGGCGCACCAATGATTAAAAACATTTTTTTCATACCATTCTCCTTATAATTTTATAGGCAAGAAATATCTAAAAAGATTATAGCTTTAAAATCTTAAGATATAATATTATTTCAATATTCAAAATGATAAAGATAGAGAGATGAATTTTACATTTGGTTCTAATTTTAAATTTATACTTTTAAATATATGTTTGGTTTGTAATTCTTGGAGCACACAAATCCCTCCTTTAGAATACGATAAACTAGAATCATATACAGAATCTAATACCTTATTAGATTCGCAACAATATCAATATTATGAGCCACAAAATAAATTTGCATATTTGGCTACAAGTTCGGGCATTATACTTGGTGGAACACTCATAAGTGCTGGTGTGCTTTATCTTATGCCCGAGAGTGTAACAAATTGGAACAAAGATGAAATCAACAATCTTGGCAAGAATTGGACAAGGAAAATATCACAAGGACCAGTGGTGGATGCTGATGATTGGTTTTTAAATTGGGTTACACACCCTTATTGGGGCGCAGTATATTATATGCAGCCTCGTGTTGCAGGATATAGCTGGAATGTATCTGCACTTTATAGTGTTCTTGCCTCTGCTCTTTTTTGGGAATATGGTGTTGAAGCATTTGCCGAAATACCATCGTGGCAAGATTTAATTGTTACTCCCGCTATTGGTTCAATGTTTGGTGAATTATTTTACCAAACCTCACTGCATATTCATAATAATCACGACACGATTCTTGGCTCACGCTTTCTTGGCAAAAGCGTTTTACTTCTTATGGACCCTGTTGGATTTATTTTGAAAGATTTAGGATTAGCAAAAGCAATAGGAATAAAAAACAAAAATGAAACTCAAAGTTTTATTATGCCATTAAAAGATATGAGAGGAGGGGCACAGATTGTTTTTGCAATGCGCTTTTAGTTCATATATAAATAAACTTAAAGACTAAAATCATAATAGCTTATACTCACATAAAATGATTGTGTATCAAAATGTTCTCCAAGCAACTTCTTACTTTTTTCATTAAATCCACGCGTATAACCCACACTTAAACCATAGCCTTGCGCTATATCAACAAACATCTCCGCACGCGCAATACCACCATAAATATTGTATTGTTCTTTAGGATCTGCCATAGCAAGATTACCCATTTCAAATCCTCCGCCAACAAACGCAATTACTCGCCCACCAAAGAATCTATACCCAATTTGCCCACCTAAAGAAAAATTATATAATCCATTTTTATTTTCACGACCTGCGCTCCCATCAATCCACGCATTAAGAAGCAAGTTTTTTTGCTCTGTGAGTATCAAGCCTCGTTTTAAGCCAAAAAGCATTGCATTGCGAGTGCTTTTATAATCTTGTAACACTTCATTGCTTTGCACACCTGTGATAGTAGAATGCAACCAACCAATATTGAGACTTCCAAAACTATGAGAGGAAACAGGTGCTGGAGTAAAATCAATACCCCATACCAAACTCAAATTGATGACATTTAGAATAATGAGATTCTGTAATAATTTCAATATTTACCCCCAAATGCTATCTGTGTAGGGTTGACTTTTATCAATATTATCATATCGCCTATTACTTTTATTCCCTTTACTACCCCGCGCATTGTTTTTAGTAACATTGCGTGTATTCCCTGTAAATTTTTTATTAGATTTTTTAGGTTGCTCACTTTCATAGCTTTCTTCTAGCTTAGCTATTTGTTCTTTACTCAAACCAATTTTAAATGTGCTGTTTTTTTCTAAATGCAGTGAAATAAGTTTAAGGCAAAGCTGCGTAGTATCTATTTTGTCTTTGAGTTTTTCATAAATAGCCACCGATTTATCGTTAATCTTTATGTGTGAAAGTTCTTGTGAAAATGCGTCATCACTATATTCTTGCGCTATTTCACAAAGTTTGAGTTTAGCTTTAGTAATTTGCTTAATCTTACTTAAATCTTTATATTCAAGCGGTGTGGCAAGGGTAACTGCCACCCCCTTTTTACCTGCGCGTCCTGTGCGTCCTATGCGATGCACATAGCTCTCTGGATTGAGCGGTATATGATAATTAAACACGTGACTTACATCACTTATGTCTAATCCACGAGATGCAACATCGGTGGCAACAAGAATTTCAATTTTATTTTCTCTAAAAGCTTTAATCGCTTCTCGTCTATCCCACTGCTCCATATCTCCGTGCAAGGCTATGGCTTTAAATCCACGATTTGCAAGTCTTATAGCTAACGCATCAGCCTCTTTTTTCATACGCGTAAAAATAATGCTTTTTGTAGGGTTTTGTGTTTCAATTAAGCGCACGATCGCTTCATCACGTTCACCCTCATTGATAATATAATACTGCTGTTCAATATCTTGATTTGTAACATCTGTGGGAGTAATTTTTACAAAAGCAGGTTCATTAAGTATTTTCATTGCTAAAGCTTTAATAGGCTCTGGCATAGTAGCTGAAAAAAGTAAAGTCTGACGCGTATTGGGCAAAAATTTGAAAATTTCCTCAATATCATCTAAAAAGCCCATATCAAGCATTTCATCACTCTCATCAAGCACAACAATTTGAGGTGAAAAATGCGCGATTCTACCATTTTGCAAGTGATCAAGTAACCTCCCGGGTGTAGCCACCATTGCTTTAGGTTTTTTTTCAAGTAAATCACATTGCCGTTTAATACTCTGTCCTCCATACATACAAATCGTCCTAATTCGCCCAAACCGCCCTAATTTAAGAATCTCTTCGCTAATTTGCATAGCAAGTTCTCTTGTAGGAGTGATAATAAGTGCTTCAATGTCTTTATTGCGATTTAAGGCATTAAGAATAGGTATAGCAAACGCAGCTGTTTTGCCCGTACCTGTTTGAGCCTGTGCAATGAGGTCTTTGCCTTGTAAAATAATGGGTATGCTTTGAGCTTGCACTGGACTAGGTGTACTAAATCCTGCTTCTTTAATACCCTTTAATACAAAATCTTTAAGCCCAAATGTATCAAAACTTTGTTCATTTTGTTTATGTTTTAATTTTAACCCTTGTTTCGCTACTGCACTTGGGGACTCTTCTGATTGTTGCGTGCGAGAATCGTTATCCATTCATTTTGCCTTGCATAAGTGAAGTATCCCAATTTTTATTGATTTGGAATTTTAAAGCCCGATTATAACAGATTTTTGCTCTTTTAAAATTGAAATTTACAAAAATATTATTGCACTTAGATATAATACACCACATTCAAAGGATAAAGGATAAAGGTGAATCTTGAAAATGCCCTAATGATACTCTATAATAATATGCCTTTTGGAGCGAGTTTCCTCGCTGGAATCCTCACCTTTTTAAGCCCTTGTATTTTACCCCTTATCCCCCCTTATATTTCTTATATCTCTGGCGTAAGTATCCGTGATTTACATAGCAAAAATACTGCACACAAATCTCATATTGTTTTTACTTCATTACTTTTTATTGCTGGATTTTCTTTTGTATTTATCACATTAGGAATTTTCGCCTCAACAGCATTTGGCACTTTTCTTATTTCATCGTGGATGCATTATATTGCAGGAGGAATTATCATTATTTTTGGGATACATTTTTTATTTCCCTTTAGGCTTCATTTTTTATACAAAAGCATTCAATATGATTTGAACTTTGCACGTTTTGGATTTCTTTCTCCTTTTGTACTTGGAGTTGGTTTTAGTATCGGTTGGAGTCCGTGTGTTGGTCCTATCCTCACCTCAATCCTTACTCTCTCACTTCTTAATCCCTCATATGCACTTTGGCTTATGATATGCTATTCTGCAGGATTGGGTTTAGCATTTTTGCTTGTAGCAGTTTTTGTTGATGCGGGATTAAATCTCCTGAAAAAACTTACTCCCTTTTTAAGAGTGATAGAAATTATTTCGGGGCTATTGCTTATACTCATTGGTATGCTCATTATTGTGCAAAAAACCGATTTTTTGCTCTTTTTATTTTCTTAAGGAGGCTGAAATGCTTTTTAAAAATGCGACACTTTGCGATTATCAAGGCATAAAAAAAGCTGATTTGCGCACACAAAATGGCTTTATCACAGATATTGGCTCACTCCAAGCCCTAAAAGATGAAAACATATACGATGTGGAGGATAAACTTTTATTCCCCGCAATGATTGATCTTAATATTGCACCAAAGAGCCTTTCTCTCTCACGCAAGAATCTCCTCGCACTTGCACAAAAAGCTTTAAAGGGAGGAGTAGGTAGCATTTTGCTCTACCCCCATACAAGTCCTTCTTGTAGTGAAAATGGCTCTATTGAACTCATTAAAAGCCTCAATAAAGAATCCCCTATTCATTTATTGCCTGCTATTAATCCGCTTGATTCTCAAGGTAAATTAAGCGATATTAGCACATTACATAACAATGGTGGAAAAGCGATTTTCACACGAAGCGATATTGATGCACACAATCTTATGAGTATTGCTCAATATGCACAAATGCTTCATATACCGCTCATATGCTTTTGTCAGGATAAATCTGTGGCTGATGGCGTGATGAATGAGGGAATTTTAAGTGCTTCGCTTGGGCTTCCTTCTATCCCTGCATATAGCCAAACCAAAGAAGTTGCTAAGATTGCTGAAATGTTTAAAAATGTGCCAATTAAGCTTATTTTTGATACTTTAGTTTATCCGCGTAGTTTTGAAATACTCCAATCCTTTAAAGCTACTTACAACAAAGATTCTATGCAATTTACAGAAAATCCACAATTTTTCACTCAAACTTCCATTCATCACCTTATTTTAGATGAGGGTTTATGTGAAAACTACAATACAGCAGCCAAGCTCAATCCGCCACTTGTGGATAAAAATGCTCAATCTCAACTCATTGAAATGCTACAAAATGGACATATTGACACGCTCACAAGTCTTCAATGTGCAGATTTTAACTCCAAAAAAGACCAAGTTTTTGAGTTAGCGAGCTTCGGGGTAGATGCGCTTGAAGTGTATTTTTCACTGCTTTATACTTATTTGCATAAAAGCTATGATATTTCACTACCGCTTATTTCACAGCTTACAAGTTACACTCCTGCACAGATTCTTAGCCTTAATAAAGGTGCATTGCAAAAGGGTAAAATCGCTGAACTCTTTATTGTCAATCCTCACGCACATTTTACATTAAATGACACTTTCTCGCCATATCATCAGCATAAACTTTATGGTAAAATTGAAGCATTTTTAAGCAATGAAACGCTTTATACTCCACATACTAAGGAATCATAATGCAAGAAATTAAAGATTATCTTATAAACTTTCTCCCACAACTTGAACAATTTGGCATCGGACTTTTAAAAGCTACACTTATCCTTATCGTGGGCTATTATGCCTCGCGTTTTATAGGAAATAAAGTCCGTAAAGCTATTGCAAAAAAAGATGAAATACTTGCGCGTTTCATTGCGCAAATCATTTTTATTCTCTCACTCGTGGTGATGATTATCGCAGCGCTTGGCACTATGGGTGTGCAAACAAACTCTATTATCGCTGTGTTAGGCACTGCGGGCGTAGCGATTGCACTTGGGCTTAAAGATTCTCTCTCGTCAGTTGCAAGCGGTATTGTACTTATTATTCTTCGTCCTTTTAAACGAGGTGATTTAATTGAAGTGAGTGGTTTAATCGGTAATGTTGAAGCTATCAATCTTTTTACAACCAATCTCCGCTTAAATGACGGCAAATTCGCCATTATCCCCAATAGCAATATGGCAACTGCAAATATTATTAACACAACCTACAATGACCAAAGACGCATTGAGCTTATCATTGGCGTGGGATATGAAAGTGATATAGAATCTGTAAAAAATATCATCATTGAAGTCCTCCAATCTACTCCTGAAGTGGATTTAGAGCAGCCATATTTTATTGGCTTAACCGAACTTGCTTCAAGCTCTTTAAATTTTACGCTTCGTTTTTGGGTAAAACTTGAATATGGCATCATTAATACACAAAGCAAGGTATTAGAATCTATCAAAACAAACCTTGATAAGAATGGCATTGAGATTCCCTATAATAAACTTGATATAAATATCTCACAAGCCCCTAAGGCTAACTAATGTTGCATATTTGGGGGGCGAGAGAAGCATTTATCTGTGATGAACATTTTTCTATTGTGCATAATGGTGGGATTGCCTTTGAAGAAAATGTAGATAAAATATTGGCTGTGGGCGAATACGATACATTATGCTCACAATTTCCTAATGCAAAAATGCAGTTTTTTCCTCAAGGTGTTCTTCTTCCCGCACTCATTAATGCTCATATACATTTTGAATTTGGCGCACATTTTGCACAATTTTGTTATGGAGATTTTGGCACTTGGCTTGATAGCCTAATGGATTCACGTGATGAGGTTTTACATATTCAAAATACTTATTTTGAATCTATACTGACACAAGGCATAAACGAGCAAATAAACGCAGGTGTAGGAAGTGTGGGGGCAGTGAGCAGCTATGGCTATGATATGTCTGCACTTGCTCTAAGCCCCTTGCGTGTGGTATATTTTAATGAAGCCATAGGAAGCAATCCAAGTGCTATTGATTTTCTCTATGCCAATATGCTAGAGCGATTAAATAATGCCAAAAACCTTAGCTCTCCTACTTTTACCCCTGCTATTGCATTGCATTCACCCTATTCACTTCACCCGATAATGGCACAAAAACTCATAGACATAGCCGCCAAAGACAAACTACCACTTTCAACACATTTTTTAGAATCCGCACACGAGCGAGAATGGCTTACCCAAAATAGCGGATATTTTAAAACATTTTTTCAAAGATTCTTTCATATTGAGAATCCACAAAGCTTTTACTCGCCTCAAAGTTTTTTAGATATGCTCTCTCCCCTTAGAGATACGCCACTTTCACTTACGCATTGCTTACATATAAAAGAAGAAGAAGCAAAAAGCATAGAATCGTTACAAGCCTCTATCATCACTTGCCCTCGTAGTAATCGCCTTTTAAACAATGCCTTTTTTTCGCGCTCTCATTTACATAATAAACAAATCCCTCTTGCGCTTGGCACAGATGGCAAAAGCTCAAATAATAATGTCAATCTTCTTGATGAATTACGCGTCAGCCTCTATGCGTATCCTCAAGAGGATATACTTGCTCTTGCCAAATCATTACTTTTAAGTGCCACACTCTATGGAGCAAAGGCTTTGGGACTCAATAATGGCACACTAAGTGAGGGTAAAAATGTGGATTTTGCTATTTTTGAATTTAGCCAACCTTTATTTTATCCTAACCAATCTCGCCCTAATCAATCACCTTTGCAGTTTATTCTCCACGCCAAAACGCCCTCTCATCTTTATATCAACGCAAAGGCAGTGCTATGAAATCTCCCAAACCTCTCCAAAGCATACTTTTTGTGTGTTTAGGCAATATTTGCCGCTCTCCTTTGGCTCAAGGCATAGCACGACATATCACACAACAACATCATCTCAATATAGAGCTAGATTCTGCAGGGACTAGCGGGTGGCATATTGATGAAGAACCCTGTGCTGGTTCGCGTTATATAGCTAAAAAGCACGGATTTAGCATTGATGATTTACGAGGCAGACGCGTCAGTGTGTATGCTGATGATACATTTGATTTGATTATTGCCCTTGATAAGAGTAATTATGCTGATTTACTCGCACTTGGCTTTGATAAGGCAAAGGTCAAAAAGCTTGGTGAATTTGGATTAAAAGGAGCAGATATTCCTGACCCCTATACTTATAAAGATATGGAGGGTTTTGAACGCATATATCAAATGATATATCTTTGTGTGCATAATCTACTCTCTATACACTATCCTGTGATAGAATCTCCCTATAATACTCCCTCCACAAAAGAATAAAAGGATAAATATGACAATCACACTCTATGGAATCAAAACTTGCGGAAGTGTCAAAAAAGCAATCATACTCCTTGAAAAACACTCAATCCCCTTTACATTTATAGACTTAAAAACTCACACGCCAAGTAGAGAACAACTCGCCCTATGGATTGAACAAAAAGGCATAAAAATCGTGCTTAATACCAAAGGCACAACCTATAAAAATCTCAAAAAAGATGGAAAAATTGCTGATACGATATTAGATTCTACACTTCAAATACAAATTGATACGCTCTTTGCTGTGCCTATGCTCCTTAAACGTCCCATTATTACAAGTGATGAAAGTCTCATTATTGGCTACGATGAGAGTGCTATCTTAAATCTCATTCATATTTTTCAGCAGAGGAAGCTGTAAATGAAATCCTGCCATATCATATTTGCTGTTCTTTTTGCTTTGGGTTTAAATGCTTGTGCGGATAAAATTATCCCAAGTGCTCAAGTCAAAGATTTGCAAAGCTTTCCCCAAGATGCACTTTTTTATCTCCCCACAGATAAAGAGATAAAATCTAAATACGATGATAAGGCTCTTTTGTCCTTTAAAAAAGATTATTTGCAAAAATATTTTTCCCCTTGGCAGCAAAAGCCAAATCCAAAGAAAAACGAAGTGTTTTGGATTCTTCCCTCACTCCAAAATATCGCCACAGACAAAGGCAAAATAAAAAGCTATGGTGAGAATCTCCAAGAAATAAGTGCGCAAGAAGCAAAAGAACTCATAGATTCTATGAATCTTAGCACTTACCCAAACCAAAATCAAAAAGCCATTATCACCACTACAACTTCAGTGCGTGCAGTGCCTACAAACAAGCCTTTATTTAATAAGCCAAATGGCTATCCATTTGATAGGTGGCAAAATTCCCTTATCTTTGCCAACACACCTGTGCTTATTACACATACAAGCAAAGATAAACAATGGGTGCATATTCAATCTAGCTTTGTTTATGGCTGGATAGAATCTCAACATCTCGCCACACTCACTCAAGAGCAAGTAAAAGAAATACAAGACTACACACATTATGTAAGCCCTACTATTGATAAGATTCCCTTGGTTGATTCTCATCAAAACTTCATCACTCAAGCGCGTATTGGACAGATTTTTCCTGTATATGGCACACAGCTTAAGCAAAGCGTTGGTATTGCAATATATGCGCGCTTACCCAATGGCAAAGCTCAAAGAGAGCAAAGCTTTATCTCACCCGAAAAGGCTAAATCTTTCCCAAGAAAACTAGATTCTCAAGCTATTGCTTCAACAATTAATGCAATGATGGGACAAAAATATGGTTGGGGTGGATTCTTAGAAAGTCGTGATTGTTCAGCCTTTATCCGCGATATTTTTGCGCGATTTGGCTTACATCTCCCGCGAAATTCTAAAGCTCAAGTCTATTATGGTAAAAATCAAATTGATTTAAGCAAATTTAATCGCAAGGAGAAAGAAGCCTTTATTATTGCCAATGCCACACCTTATCAAAGCATTCTTTGGCTACAAGGACATATTATGCTCTATATTGGAACATATCAAGGTAAAGCCATTGTCGCACATAGCGCGTGGAGCGTAACCACAGGCAAAAGATATGAAAATATGCTTGGTGGAGTTGTCATTACTTCCTTGTATGCAGGAGATGAACATAATGGATTTTTTGCACAATCTGATTTACTCATTGATAGAATCCAAGCTATGTCTGACCTTTCACAGCTTGCAGAAAAGATAAAAGGGCGTCAATGAAAATTATCATAGCCCTATGCTTGTGCATTATCACTATATTTGGCAAGGAAATTTCGCCCATCAAAGTGCTTGTGAGTGTGTTGCCACAAAAAGAAATGCTTGAATATATCGGTGGTGAATATGTCAAAGTAGAAGTGCTTGTAAGTGTGGGCAAATCACCTGAAATGTATGAGCCAAGCTTCACACAAATGAGACATATCCAAAATGCACAAGTCTTTTTTGGCGTTGGAATGCCCTTTGAATCTGCTTGGCTGAAGCGATTTAAAAATACTAATCCCTCGCTTATTTATCATAGCCTTATAGATGAACAATCTTCCCAAACTCATCACGCCCACACACATAATCCTCATATTTGGCTTTCTCTCCAAACCTTGCAGCCTCGCATTTTGCTTATAGCAGATATTTTGGGCAAGATTGATACATCGCATTCACATATTTTTCAAAAAAATGCTCAAGAACTTATAGCAAAACTTAAAAACATACAAAAACGCACTGCCACACTTTTAGCTTCACCTAAAGCTCAAAAAAGTTTTATTACCTATCACCCTACATTTGCCTATTGGAGTGCAGAGTTTGGTGTGCAAGAGCTAAGCTTAGAACATAATGGCAAAGAACTCAAAGGCAAAGAATTAGTTGCGCTTATCACGCAAGCTAAAGGACACAATCTCAAAGCTGTTTTTATTCAACCACAATTTGCAAAATCACGAGTAGAAATGTTTGCTAAAGAGCTAGGTTTGCGCATCATTGAGCTTGATCCTTTACGCAAAGATTGGCTTTTGTCTTTGCAAGAGAGTGCGTGTCAAATTGCATTTTCACTTTCTATACAAGAAGTCAAACCTTGTATGCAAGAATATTTTAAAGACTAATCTATGACACCACTTGTGGATATTAAGGAACTCTATTTTGCTTATGGAGAGCATAATGTGCTTGAAAATGTTTCTTTTAAGCTGCAAGAGAAAGATTTTTGGGCAATTATTGGACCAAATGGTGGAGGTAAAACAACTTTTATAAAGCTTATACTTGGACTTTTAAAGCCTCAAAGCGGCAAGATTCAATTTGCTCACAATATGAGTATAAAACATATTGGATATGTGCCACAAATTACGCATTTTAATATGGATTTTCCTATCTGTGTGTATGATGTCGTTGCAATGGGCTTATTTCAACCTAAAATCTGGGGATTTAAACCAAAAAAAATACAAGATATAGCCGATATAATGGAAAAACTTCATATCGCCCACCTTGCAAAAAAACCTCTTCATAGCCTCTCTGGTGGCGAGCGGCAAAAAGTTTTGATTGCGCGTGCCATTGTAAATAAACCTCAACTCCTTATCCTTGATGAACCAACAGCAAATGTTGATGTCAAGGCGCAAGAGGATATTTACCAACTTCTTGCAACACTTAATAAAAGCCTAAGCATTCTTGTAATAAGCCACGATATTTCTGTTACACTTGGCTATGCAAAAGAAGTGCTTTATATCAATAAATATGCCCTAGCTCATCAGATTCCAAAACTCAATTTTGATTTGAAAGAGCATATTTGCGAAGTAGATATTCTTACATATTTTGCCCACTCTTCACAAGGAAAACACAATGAATGATTTATTTTCATATCAATTCGTATGGATTGCGCTTTTTGTGTCATTTTTAGTCAGTATTTGCAGCGGTATCATTGGCTCAATGATTGTGGCAAATAAAAATGTCTTTGTTGCTGGAGGTGTAGCTCATAGTGCTTTTGGGGGTGTAGGATTGGCACTTTTTTGTGGATTTAGCACAATGCTTGGCGCAATGCTCTTTAGCGTAGTTATGGCACTTTTTCTTGCCTATGCGTTTTTATACCAAAGACAACGACTTGATGCATATGTGGGTGCTAGCTGGGCATTTGGTATGGCAATAGGTGTGATTCTTATTGATTTGACGCCCGGATACAATAATGATATTTCAAGCTATCTTTTTGGCTCACTCCTTGCAGTAAGCCAAAAAGAAATGCTCGCTATGGCAATTTTTGATATAATTATCATCGCATTTGTTATACTCTATTATTATGAGATTCTCAGTTTATTTTATGATAGTGAGTTTTGCACGCTTAGAGGTATGAATGTGCGAGTTTGGACAAGTATCATATTTGTGCTTATAGCTCTAGGAGTTGTCATTTCAATGAGTGTTGCAGGGCTGATTTTGGTATTAGCTATTCTTTCAATTCCTGCATACATTGCCAATCTCTTTTGCCATTCGCTTAAAATGATGATGATAACCTCGTGGTTGCTTTCACTCATTTTTATGTGGGCTGGATTTTTTATTGCCTATTGGTGCAATATAAGCATAGGAGCGTGCATTGTTGTGCTTCTTGCACTTGGTATGTTTGCTGCTGTGATAATAAACAAAATTACAAGGAGGATTCTATGAGAGAAGAAGAATCGCAAAAAATCGCAAAAAGAGCTATAAAAATCGCTTTGCTCTGTGTATTTATCACTTTGCTTTTAAGTCTTATTAATATTTACATATTGATTAATCAAATCAGTGCCACAGCAGCGATGAGTAAAGAAATCAAGGTGCTACAAGAAAAAGTAGGCATACAGAGACAAATGCCTTAGGCTTATTCATAAAGGGCATAAATGCGCATTTTGGTTCTTATGAGAGGTATTCCTGCGAGTGGGAAAAGCACTTGGATTGCAAATATGGGCTTAGAGCAATATACATTAAGTCCAGATTCTTTGCGCCTTATGGCAAGCTCGCCTGTCCTTTTACCCAAAAGCAAAATATTATTTTCAGAATCCACAGATATTGCACAATCACACACACTTGATTCTCTCACATTGATAGGGATTAACCAACAAAATGATAAACAAGTGTGGAAAATACTTTTTACTCTCCTTGAAATGCGCCTTAAACAAGGGGATTTTACGATTATTGATGCCACTCATACAAGCCATAAAGCTTTGCGTGCTTATGAGGCACTTGCCAATACTTATCGCTATCGCTTAATAGTGGTAGATTTTAGCCATATTCCCTTAGAAGTAGCTTTGCAACGCAATGCTCATAGGGGTTATAAATCTGTGCCTAGCAATATTTTAGAATCTATGTATGCCACTCTGCAAGATTCTCTACTTCAATCCCTACCCTCACGTTATCTTGTCCTTAAATCTGATGAAATTGCACCTCCGCAAGATAAAACTTGCCAAAGTATGCTACATTTTAATCCTATTAATCTCAATGTCTATACTCAAATCCATCATATAGGCGATATTCACGGCTGCTTTGATGCACTTTTAAACTATCTTATCTCTATTCATTCTTTGCCACACTCACTCCAAGACGCACTGCACATCTTGGAGCAGTCGCAATTTACTCCTCAAATATGTGCTTTATTCCTAAATCCCCAAAACTATTATATTTTCTTAGGCGATTATATTGATAGAGGTGTGCAAAATGCACAAGTTGTGCGATTTTTATTAGGCATTATGGATTTACCAAATGTATGTCTGCTTGAGGGTAATCACGAGCGTTGGCTCTATAAATGGGGAAAAGAGGAGCTGGGCACAAATGAATTTAGCACATTTACCAAAAAAGATTTAGAACAAGGCGGCATAGGAAGCAAAGATGCACATAGACTTTATTCCAAACTGCGTCAATGTTGCTTATATACTTATGACAATAAGATAGTCTTATGCACACACGGAGGGCTTCCAACCTTGCCACCTAATCTCTTGCTTGTAAGCACAAAGCAACTGATTTATGGTAGTGGCGGTTATGAAGATATGCAAGGATGCGCAAAAAGTTTTACTCTTAGCACGACTAAAGATACTTACCAAGTTTTTGGACACAGAAACAGAGAAAAACACTCTATACGCGTATATGAGCGAAATTTTGCACTTGAGGGTGGTGTGGAATTTGGCGGTGCATTGCGCGCAGTGGTATTGACAAAAACCTCCTTGCCTCCTTTTAATGCTATAAAAACTCTGCGCACTCACTCTCAACTTTATATGCGCAATTCGCTTATGGGTATGCATACCTCAAAAGATAACTTTACGCAAATCTATATGCAAAATAAACACTGCTCACAAGAGCTAAATATTTTGCACCAATCACGCTCAATCTTTTCGCTTTTGCAAAAACTTCGTGCAAGTGCGCTTATTAAAGAAAAGGCATTTGGGCACATTTCAAGCTTTAACTTCACTAAAGAAGCTTTTTTCTCTAAACAATGGAATAGCCTTACTTGCAAGGCTAGAGGTTTATTTATTGATACATATAATTTTCGTATTTGCGCAAGAGCCTATGATAAATTTTTTAATTATAAAGAGCGAGAGCCATATAATGATGAGGGCTTAAAGGCAACCCTGCAATATCCTGTGAATGTATTTATCAAAGAAAATGGTTTCTTAGGCATTGTGAGTGCTAAAAGTGCCAATGATTCTCTAAAGCCAGAATCCAAACTTTTTATCACATCAAAATCCGACCCTACAAGCCCTTTTGCGGATATAGCACGAAATCTTATTGAGCAAACTTTGCAGGGCGAGGCACAAGATTTGCAAGATTCTATGTGTGAGAGAGAATCTCAACTTTATGAGGAGCTTAAAACGCGCAATCTTAGCCTTATATTTGAAATAATACACCCACAAGATGACCCACATATCATTGCTTATGAAAAGCCACAAGTCATTTTGCTTGATGCGATTTATAACACACTTGATTATGCAAAACTGCCTTTTGATGAACTCTGCGCACTCGGGGAAAAATTTGGCTTTGTGTGCAAAGAGTATAAAGCTACGCTTCATTGCTGGGAAGAAGTGAGTGAGTTTCTCCAAAGAGATGAAACCCTGTCTCTATTTTCTCAAGGAAAGCGGGAAAATGGCTTTATTGAGGGTTATGTATTTGAGGATAATGCAGGATTTATGTTTAAATATAAAGGGGCGTATTATCGTGCTTGGAAAGCTGTGCGTGAAATAATTGAACAATGTGTGCGCACTCGGGAACTGCCTAAAAGCAAAGGTAAAAAATGGCACGGAGATAGTGTGTATTACGAGCTTGAGGAAAAATTTATACAATGGCTATGCCAATATATAGAGCAAAATGGCTTTGAGAGTATAGAATCTACCTCTCTTATTGCTTTGCGTGAGACTTTCTTGCGCTCTTTGGCTGGATTTTAATCAATTCTATAAAAGGGGAGACAATGCGTTACATATTCATTATTCTATTTTGTTGTTATAGTCTATTTGCGCAAATAGAAGAAGAAAAGACTTTTACAGATATAAATATCACGCAAGCTTATAGGCAAATGAAAATTGGTTTTTCAGAGGGCTATTATCTTCCACAAAGTATTAAGACTATGGAAAATATCACACAAACACTTAATGATGAGGAAAGTGAAATCTATGGTTATAAAACTCTCAAGGTGCAGTGGGAAAATACAAAAGAGGTGAAAATCAGCCTAGAAGCTTTTGAAAATGGAGAGAAAATTTGCACTTATGGAAGTTATGATATATCTTTAAAACAAATAGATACAAATGTGCAAGGCATTATAGAATCCAAAATGCTTTATCCACAAGATATGCAAACATACATACAAAATGCTTGTGAGTGCAATTATTTTCGTGGTGAATATGGATATGACAAAGCGAGAGAAAAAGAGCTTGATAAAAAAATAGAGCAATATTGTAAGCCACTCCCGCAAACTTACAAAATCTTGCAAGAAAAATATAATAATCAGCCAAAAATGCAAAAGATTCTAGAAAGGGTAAATAGGTTGTGAAAGTCTCACCTATCAAATAAAGGAGGTAGCGAATGAAAAACTATTTATATTTTTTGTTTTATTCATAAGCCTAGGATACACGCAAGAAGCCAAAACAACACAAGTATATTTTGACGAAAATCTTACCAATTTGCAATGCGTAAAGGTTTTTGTCAATCTTGTCAAAAGCAGTGATTTTAATTTTAAATCTTGGCGTGGAGATAAAAGTATAGAATGGGTGAAGGAGCATACCTCATTTGAATTTGATACTTGGGATAAGCATACAATCCTTGTGAGATTATTTTTTGATTGGCAAGATTCTAGTAGTGATGGATTTCAAGGCACAGGAACAATAGGTTTTGTAGAATATGATAGACAAATACAAAAACTACAAGATAGCACCTTAGAAATACCATTAAGATTTGATAAAAGCCTAGCAAAAAAGCTAGAATCTTGTGAGCGAAGGAATATCAAATGGATAGGACTATAATGCCACACCATAAGCTTTATATGCAAAAGAGCATTATATATCTTTTAGTGTTATCACTATCGTATGCTCACGCATTCAATATTACTCCAGAAGATGAGACGAAAGAAAAACCTTTGATTTATGGTCATAATACAATACAAATTAATGCCAAAAATCTTTACTTCAAAGAGCTGCAGCAAAACACTCCTTTGCCAAAAAATGCTACACCACTTAAACATACCAAAGACACACAAGCACTTTTGCAAAACAAAGAAACACCACAAGGACATACCCATAACCGCTTTGAGGGCAATTTAGAAGTCAATGGAATTTTGCAATACTCCATAAGGACAGATTGGAGCGGAATCCATAAAGAATGGGTTTTGTTTTTTGATAAAGTATATTATAAATCTGGACTTGTTCCTAAAAATAAGCTGTATTCTACTCAAGAATCGCTTATACCAGAAAGTGCCTACATAAATATAACAAAGTTTAACAACCAAGAATTGCAAAAATTATTTAATATATCAAAATCTAAACCTTTAGCAATTATCGGAGTTAGGGCAAATGGCATACTTAAAGAGTTGAATATCACTACTCACGATGGCGATGAATGGAACTTTTTTGGCAATGTGGAGGATATTTCATTGTTGGGTAATATAATCTTCAAATATCCAAATAAAAGAGAACTTATAGAATCTATAGGTTTAAGTGATAATATTTTGTTGTATGCCTCCAACGACCCCTACATCAATCTACGCCAATCTCCAAATGGTAAGATACTGCAAGCAATACAAAAAGATACGATGTTAAATAATTGTGATACACGAGGAAATGAGCTTAAAAATCAAGGAATATTATTATCTCTCGGGCAAGACCCTACCAATCGCAAATGGCTAAAAGTAGCTTATATCCCACCAGAAGCAAAAGATACAAGTAAAGCAATCTATGGAGTAATCCACGAGAGTCAGGCAAGTTCTCAGTGTGAAGGCTTTTAAAAATCCGCAAGATTTTAAAAGAGAAATACAAAAACAGCAAAGACAAGGTCTTATTTTAGTATCACAAATCCAAAGTATCCTAAAGAAAATGAATAGCTCTCACGCGCTCAACATAAAGTAATATTCTCAATAAGTTCGCATTCATTATTTTTGATAATCAACGCATCAAGGCAGTAAGCTTGGGTAATCTTATGTGCGAGCAAATAGAATCCAATCGCTTTTGTGAGCTTTTTTATCTTGCTTGGCGTAATATTATAAATTGGCTCAAAGCCCTCGCCACTTTTAACTTCAACAAAATGCAAGATATTATCTTTTGAAGCAACAATGTCAATCTCGCCATAACGAGCAAAAAAATTACGCTCTACAATCTCAAAACCACATTTGCGCAAAAATACACAGGCAAAATCCTCCGCTTGTTTGCCTTTATGTCTGCTATTCATTTGCTTTATTCTTTACCCTACTTTAAGATTCAATACGCATTTTATAGGGCTTTTGCGAGATAGAATCTAATCTCTCTAGTTCTAAGAGTGCGGCGTTAATATCCCTCTCATAGCAATGATGTGTAGAAAGTAGCATTTTGGCGATATTTTTATCATTTGTCTCTTTTTGCAAAAACGCACCGATAGAAATATTATGCTGCCCTAGAATCTGCGATACTTGCCCCAATACGCCCGGCTTATCGCACACATATAGCCTTATGTAATAATGCGAGTAAATCTCATCAATGCTCTTAAGCTTTAAATGCTCATTACCTTCAAGCTGCTGGCTAAATCCAAGCATTGCAGCACTTTCCCCTCGTGCAATGGCAATAAGATCGCTCACCACAGAGCTTGCAGTCGCATCACCTCCTGCTCCTGCTCCATAATACATACTCTCCCCTACATAATCCCCAATCACGCTAATGCCATTCATTACATTATCTACCTTGCTTAACATTGCACCTTTAGGAATCATACTCGGATGCACACGCAACTCTACTTCATTGCCTTGCTTTTTGGCAATACCAAGAAGTTTAATCACATAACCAAATTCATTCGCAAACTCTATATCATCAGGCATAATGCCCTCTATGCCCTCTATGAGAATCTCCTCTGGCAGTGCATTAATCCCATACGCCAAAGAAGCAAGAATAAGTAACTTATGTCCCGCATCACCACCACTTATATCAAGCGTTGGGTCAGCCTCTGCATAGCCGAGATTCTGTGCTTGAGTAAGTGCAGCGTGAAAATCTTGATTATACTGCTGCATTTGGGTAAGAATATAATTACTCGTGCCATTAAGTATCCCGCGAATAGCAAGAATATGATTCGCACTCAAACCCTCTTTTAAAACACGAATAATAGGTATGCCACCACACACACTCGCCTCAAAACCCACAGGGACACCATTTGCAAGCGGTGCTATATCACAACGATGATAGGCAAGCATTGCTTTATTTGCAGTAACAAAGGCTTTTTTTGCTTTTAACGCTTTTTGAGCAATCTCATAGGCAATCTCCACGCCACCCATAAGTTCAACAATAACTTCAATCTCTTCATCTTGTAAAATATCATTGACATCAGTGCTTACTTTTACGGAGGCATTAAACTCTTTTAACTTTGAGTGAGCCTTTACCTCATCGCGCACTATGATATGCTTAATCTCAATCTCTTTTCCAGCCCTTGCACTAATAATATTTTTATTTGCCAAAAGTGCCTTCAAAACGCTGCTTCCTACGACACCAAAGCCAACCATACCCACCACAAGTTTTGACATACAAACCTCTTATTGAAATTGTTTCAAAAATGCTTTAAGATTCCGTGCGGCTTGACGAATGCGCTTTTCATTCTCAATCAATGCGATTCTTACATAGCCCTCACCATATTCACCAAATCCTACACCCGGACTTACAGCGATTTTTGCTTCTTGGAGCAATCTCTTTGAAAACTCCAAACTTCCCATATCTCCCACACAAGAGGGTAACTTTGCCCAAATAAACATACTCGCCTTAGGCTTTTGCATTACCCAACCTGCCTCACCAAAGCTTTTAATCAATACTTCCATACGCTTTTCATATTGAGATTTAATCTCTTCCACGCAAGATTGATCACCATCAAGCGCAATGGTAGCAGCAATCTGCAAGGGTGTATAAATGCCATAATCAATCCAGCTTTTAATCTTTTGCAACGCTTGGATAATTTTTTTATTTCCCACCACAAAGCCTACACGCCAACCTGCCATATTGTAAGTTTTGCTCAAAGTATAACTTTCCACCGCCACATCTTTAGCGCCCTCTATTTCAAGAATACTTGGCGTTTTAAAGCCATCAAAACATAACTCTGCATAAGCAATATCAGAAATAATATAGAATCTCTCTTGTTTAGCAAAAGCCACTAAACGCTCATAAAACTCCCTATATACAACAATAGTTGTGGGATTGTGCGGAAAATTGACTACGACAAATTTCGGACGCGGCATCACTTCTCTCAATACACGTTTGATGTTTATAAAAAAATCCTCTACATCAAGTTCCATTTGCTCATTCCACTTTAAGCCAAAAGTTGAAACATTTGCGCCATTAAGAATAAAAGCATAATAATGTATAGGATAAGCTGGTTCGGCTACGATTGCATTATCTCCGGGATTTGCAATAGCTTGCACAAGATGCACATAGCCCTCTTTACTCCCCATTGTTACACACGCTTCAGTCTCTGGATCTAGCTCTGCTCCATATGTACGCTTATACCATTTACAAATTGCCAAACGCAATTTATAAATGCCGCGACTGACAGAATATCCTTGGTTTTTACCTTTTTGTGCTGCTTCACAAAGCTTTTGAATAATATGCTCTGGTGTTTTTCCATCAGGATTGCCCATAGAAAAATCAATCACATCTTCATTATTGCGCCGCATTTCTAATTTAATCTCGTTAATAGCAGCAAAAACATATTTTGGCAAACGTTTTATTTTATCAAATTCAATTTCATCAAACATATTCTCTCCTCTGTGTTATTTCATATATTGATTCTATCGGAGATTCGCAGAAATGCCACCTTTAAGACTTTCTGAACTATCATAATCCGTAATCATCACAAACTTTACGCCTTGAGGAATCTTCACTTTAAGTGAAGCATTTGAGCCTACATTGCTCACCATATCCACTATGCCAAGATTCTTATCATAAAGCACCACTCTTGGATTCCATTTAGGAAAGTCAATAGCTTGGATATATAAATCCCCTGCCGTATTCACATCTAGCCAATACTCTCCAGAAGCTTCGCGCAAATTCAATGTTGCAGACTTTGCAAGGAATTTTGTATTGGGCAATCGCGGCTCATTGACCTCAAGCACATACTCCCAACTTTGCGCATTTACACGATTAATATCAAGGCAAATAAAACCGCGTCTTCCCAACTCATCAATAATAATTCCCATATCTGGGCTATGTTCGGTATTAAAAGAAAATTGTATGCTTGATAATCCATTACTCAACTCGGCTTTGCTAATAACAAAATATGAATAGCCCATTGTTGTAAGAATATTATTGCCAATTTTTGTAAGTAAAATAGGGCTGGTACGCGCACTAAAATTGAGCCTCACTTCACTTGGCTGTCCAAAACGCGAAGAAAGCAAACCATTATTCTTAAGCGCATAAACAATCTTAGCAATATCAAGGCGTCCGCTTGTGTAATACATATTTTTGTTTGCAAAGATTCTGTTTATAAAATGTGCATTGAGCTGATAATTTTGCTCACCCATTAAGTTTTGTATTTTCTCATCAAATGCGTCAGCCCACGCACAAACAGCCAAACTTACGATGAATAACCATCTTACCATTCCAAACCGCCATTGAGTTGTTTAAAGCGTGTATAACCTACATCATTCAAATTTGCACCATCATAATACATTCTCACAGGGTGTTTAGCTCCGTGAGAAATATCCTTGCCATTAAGTGTGAGCGTAAAGCCACTATGCCCCATAACAAAAAGCATTTTATGATTAAGTTTAATATCATATTCTTTTTTATAAGCAAATTGCTCTTTGCTCCCTGTCTCAAGATTAATTATACCTAACCATAAATCGTTATCAGCCCGAATATGCAAAATATTATCATTGTTTGAAAATTGTGCCGATGTGCTTACATTATTTTCGTTATTTTCTGCATTTTGTTGCGTTATGTTTTGCTGTGTGCTTTGTGAAGTAAAAAAGAAATTTTGCTCTGGGTGATTATTTTCGCTCGTTTGTTCGTGTATTTGATTGGAATCTTGCTCTACTTGTGGCTGAACTACATCTTGAGATTGCAATTCGTGCATATCTTGTTTATTTGAAGCTTCTTCTTGCAAAGATTGCTGGGCGGGTTGTGTGCCAGATTCTGTTTGTTCAAGAGGTTTTGTAGTATCAAAAAACATACCATCATAGACCCCATCACCCTCACTGCTAGAATGAGAATCTTTGCTAGAACTAGAATATGTTGCTTGTGAAGGCATATTCTGATAATCTTGCATAAATGCTTTATATGCAAAATATCCCATAAATGCAAGAAGTATGAGCACTAAAATAACATAAAGCCAAGTATAAGATTCATTGTCGGATTTAGTAGTAGGCTTAGTTTTAAGTGCTAAATCAAGCACACGATTTTCATATTTTTTTTGTTCTTGCTTCTTCTCTTCTTCCTCTTTGTTTTCTTTTTCAACTAAATCTAGCAATTTTTGAGTGCGTTGCTCTTCATCTTGCTTACTAATAACTTGTGAAACACTTTTAATATCTTCTTTTTGCGTTTGTTGTTGTAAAGTAACCCAATCTCGCAAATCCACACCATATTCACGCTCTAAGATTGCAATGAAACCTTTTGCTCGGACTCTATCAATCTTATCAAAACGTTTTTCAAGCACATCTTCAATTTTTGAGCTTGCAAGCTTCGTATTTTTGCTAATTTCTTTTAATCCAATAGCCTTTAATTTGGCAAGTTCCTCATCAAGAAATGTGGTATTTATATTATTATTATTCCCTTGCATTGTTTATCCTATCTATTAAAATTCCTGCAGCCACAGCCACATTGAGAGAATCAAAATGATGCTCCATTTTTATAGAGAGGATTGTATCAAGTTTGTGCTTCAATCGCGCTGATAAACCTTCAGATTCACTCCCTAAAAATAAAACCCATTTCTTTTTCACACTGCAACTCTCCTGCCCTTGCATATCTGCACCTATGAGCATAAAATCTGCATTTTTTAACTCGTTTATTATATCAAAGATATGTGGAAAAACACCATAGGGCATATGCAAAAAAGCACCACTTGAAAGGCGAGCTATGCTTTCTATGGCTTTTTGGTTGAGATGTGATAAACAAATTACCACCCCTCCCACACCCAAAGCATAAGCAGTGCGAAAAATTGAGCCGATATTCCCAACATCAGTGATATTACAAAGTACAAGGAGAGAATCTTTGCTTTTGAGCTCATTGAAACTCAGCGGACTTGGTGGCGTGATAGAAGCTAAAATACCTTGATGATTTCCGCCGTGTGCGAGAGATTGTGCCTTTTTCATATCCACGCGTTTTATAGGTTTATCCAATCGTGCAAGTTGCTTAAACTTATCCTTTGGTAATTCTTTAGCAAGATATATTTCCTCAATACACTCTGCACAGGTATTTAAAGCATAAAAAATCGGTTGTTTTCCATAAATAATCACTTGCTCACCTTAAAATATTTTCATAGCATTGTTTGATACTTTGCCCGCTTATTTTGCTTAAGATTTTAGCCTTTATTTTAGGTGGAATATCAAGCGTAAAAATATCTGCATAGCTCAAAGTTTTTTCTTGTTTTATATGAGGGTGGCTAAAATCAAATATAATTACCCATTCGCCCCGCATTGCAACATCTTTAAGCATAGCAATTACTTCTTGTGCATTGCCATAATATCTCTGTTGATGAAGTTTGGTAAGTTCTTTTTGCACAACAATGCGCGTATGAGGTAGAAGCAAGGCAATATCGTGCAATGTCTCTAAGATTCTATGGGGGCTTTCATAGCAAATAACACTATAAGAATCTCCCAAATCTAAATGAGAGAGCTGTATCAGTTTGGAATGCCTCTGTGTCTTTTTATGTGGCAAAAATCCTGCAAATACAAAAGGCGTGGATTCTATACCACTCCCACAAAATGCCACATTAAGCGCACAAGCTCCGGGCAACACATCAAAATCAATATTATGTGCAATTGCATAAGAGACAAGCTTTGCGCCCGGGTCGCTAATACAAGGTGTGCCTGCATCACTCAAATAAAGCACACAAGATTCAAACATTTCTTTTTGTAAAGAATCTATAAATTCATTTTGGTTATGAGAGTGAAAAGATTTAAATTGCTTAGATTCTATAAAAGATGAGCAATCCTTATCAGTGGGTATTTGAAGCAAGGAACGAGAGATAAGGAGTTCTAAGAGTTTTTTTGCAACTCGTGTATCTTCGCATAAAATAATATCGGCTTGTTTAAACGCCTCCAATGCCCGTAGAGTAATATCTTCAAGATTCCCTATGGGAGTTGGCACAAGTATGAGCACAGGATTATTTCATATTATATTTTTGTCGGAATTTTTCAACGCGTCCGGTAATATCTGTGATTTTATCGCTTCCTGTATAAAAAGGGTGGCAAAAGCTTGAAATATCAATACGAAGCTCACTTTTAGTGCTTAAAACTTCAAGTTGTTTGCCGCTTGTTACACAAGTTACTTTGCAGGGTATATATTCAGGGTGGATACCTTTTTTCATAAAATGTCCTTTTCAGCTAAGATTTTTTGCGCATAAAAATGCGATTCTATCAAACTCTGCTTTAATTCCTGCTTTAATGAATAAATTTGAAGCGAAGAAAGAATCCATAAAGAGCAAATGCCCCCTATGGATTCTTAAATACAATACTCAGGGATTAGAATCCAAATTTTGCAAACGCAAGGGCTGAATGCTGCCATTTATCGCCATTAGTAACATTGCCGATAAAATTGCCAAGTGTGCTATTAGCATCTACTTTACCTGTGCCGACATATCCAGCTCCAAGGCTAAGATGCATTTTATCGTTTCCTTGCCAGATTTTAACCGAACCAATCGCAGAAATTTCCTCATAATCACCACCGGCATAGAGCAAATCAATAGCCGCACGCCGAGTCTCTACTCCACCAAATACATAATAAGTATCGCCATAGCCAAGGAAATTTCCTACACCTGCTCCACTCATACCACCACGATAACCATAGAATCTCGCCCTATCTCCATAGTTAAGAAGGTTATTATTTTTGCCTTGATTAATATAGCCAAGACCAATTTTGAAAATATCACTGATTCTCACTTCTTCATCAACCCATAATGTAAGTCCGCTTGCACTTGAAGCGCTACCTGCAATATTATCAATGCCCCACACTGCGCGCAATGTAGTAAATGACCTTAAAGCACCACTACCAACATCAAGCAGAGCTTTTCCACCAGCATTTAAAATGTCTCTTTGAGCTACTTTTGTATTTTCGTCTGTTAAATATGAAACAAAAGGAGAAACTTTGAGCGCACCAAAATCAATATCTATTCCGCCACTAAAAAGCTCGCCCATATTGGCTTTTTGATGTTGATAAGTATCAAAGCTTGAAAGCTCATAACCCATTCTATTGTAAGCTTGTCCTGCACCAAGTTGAGAGTTTCTCCAATATGCCCACAAACTTACTGCACCACCATCAATATTAAGTGCAGCACCTTGCACATTACCATAAATCCAATCTACACCTGTATAATTTTTACCATCTTTACCAAGATAAAATTCACCCATATCAAAACGTCCAAGTGCAAAACTTAATCTTCCACCATCATAACGCAAATACGCATCAGATACATCACCATTTTTGGGGAATGCAATATCACCTACTGCACCATCAACACCTGTACTATAAGCCGGATAACCACCCCAAGCACCAATTCCAATACTTAAACTTGAGCTAAGCCCAATATCAAGTCCTGCTCTTGCACTTATATTTGCATAAGCTCTTTGCACTTCTTTTCCATCTTTGTTTTGTATGCCCAAACCACCGAATCCTTGATGATAAAAAGCACCCAAATGCCCAAAGGGATTGACTTCTACTGCATTTGCACTTATTGCCATAGCTGTTACCACAGCAAAAGATATATAATATTTGTTCATTATTTTCTCCTTAAATAGATTAAAAACTTACTCGTGCAAAAACGCGAGTAAGCAGATAATTCTCGCCATCAGCGGCAAAAATTGAATTATCCAGCGTAAAATCGGCATTATTTATCATACCTATAATCTTAGCTCCTAACTTGATGTTATTTTGAGGTTGAGAAGTAAGACCCACTTCCCAATTAAAAATATTTTTAGAACCAATAGTTGTATGGCGAATTGCTCCATCAAGCTGCATATATTGCTTAAAATCATATTCTGCGAATGCATACAAAGTTGTCGCATTATTATAAAACAATCCTTCTCTTCGTTCAAAATAGCTACTCTGTCCAAAAGAATCTATCCCTCTTGCACCATTTTGATGTACTGAAATCACCCCTCCTCCTGTGTTTAGCCCAAGCCATTTTGCTCCCCCCTCTAACCATACAAAACCACCATCACCATCTGCAGTTTGAGTATCAATAACCCTAGTTTTATCTTTGCTCACAAAAGATAAAAAGTGCATCTTTCCATAAAGCGTAGCATTACCAGCAGGCACTGCAACAAGCACTTTTAAGGCAAATGAGGTAAAATCACCCGGCGCAGTGTATATATAGGGGGTAATTTGTAATGGAGATTCTGGCAAAGTAATTGTTGCCCCAAAATACATTGCCCCCATATCACCAAAAGGATTCCTGAATCTATCCATACGATAGTCTGTAACATAGGCATTTCTCCAAGCCCAAATAAAATCAAATTTTACATTTTCTATATCTTCATAAGTTACTGCTGCGCCTTGTGTATAATGCTTAATCCACTCACTATCAGTTTTAAATCGTCCCGCATACATACTTATGCGATTTGGATTCACAAAACTTGCATAGGCTTCTGTAAGAACATAATTCTCTTTTACTTTTGAAAAATCCCCATTATGCACTTGAAAAAGCTTTGTTGTAGCCCACATAGAACCGCCAAATCCTATACCCCGAAAACGTTGCGTTTGATAAGCAAGCGAAACATTTGCATCAATAAAACTAGGTGCTCCCCCTGTCATATATTGATAATACAAACCCATATGTCCGCTTGGACGTCCTGTGAGAAGTAAATGTGCTAGATTATTTGCATTTGCAATTTCGCTTAAAGCAAGCAAACACGCAATAATCGCTATTATTTTTTTCATAAAATCCCTTTAGTGCCTCTTCTAATTCCTTTTAGAATCTAACTTCAAGGGCTTCTAGCAAAAATAATTCCATTTTATTGCAAAATTAATCTGTATCCACATTTTCGGCATAGCTCACAAGGTATATGCCCTTTTTGCAAACTCAGTGCAAACTCTACAAATGCTTGAGAATCCAATATATCTACCAAACTCTGTTCTTTGAGATTCCCAAAACTCGCCTGCGCATTATAATCTATGCAACAAGGCACAAGTTCCCCATTGCTTAAAATGCCAATTTGCTTTTGCGCTCCATAACACAATGGTTTTGCGGAGTATTGGCTGCTTGTATTATCTAGTGTGGCAAGTGGCGCAAATGTATCTTTTTGAATCTCCCAATCAAAAGAATGCGTGGGATTCAAAAATACTTTTTTGCCAAGTTTTACACGCTCTTGCCCCAAGGTAATATCAGAAAGGTCAAAATATGCTCCAATCTCACTAAGCATTTGCACAAAATATTTTTCTTGATGTGAAATGTCATTACTATGGAATCGCAAATTCACAAAAATAGGCGATTGAAGATGTATATTAAAGGCACAAAAATCTAAAATACGCCTTAAATGTGCCTTTTTGAGTTGATGAGGATTTGCTAAAAATGCACTTAATGAAAATGAAACCTGCACAAATGGCTCTTGTGTAAGCAGCTCAAAATGTTTTTTACGCAAAAATAACCCTGTGGTTACCAAATCCACCTTGAGATGATAGTTTTTAAGTATTTTGACATACATTTCAAAATGTTGCACACTTAAAGGGTCGCCGAGTAAATGCAAACACACTCTTCGCGTTTTACCTTCAATCTGCGCACATATAGATTCAAAAAGTGCCAAATCCATTATTCCACGCCTCTTGGAAAGCGTATGGCTCGGACAGAATCCACACGAGAGAGCACAATAATCACTTAGCTCAATATAAACTTTTTCAAACAACTTCATTAATAATATACCTTTATCATAAAATAACATTATATTATTTTCTCACTTATTCCATATAAAGAATAGGCTCAATTCAACTCACTCAATAGAATATTATAGGTAAAACCACAATTTTTTTTATATATATACACTCATTAAAGTTTATTCCATTTATATCAACTTTATAAAATTTTAATCTTTTTTTGTTATGATTGTTTTTCTATTTATTATTTTTAAGGAGACATTATGGCAACAAAACACCAGTTTGAAACCGAAATTACGCAACTTTTAGACTTAATGATACATTCTTTGTATTCTCACAAAGAAATTTTTTTACGAGAACTCATCAGTAACGCATCTGATGCACTTGATAAACTCTCATATCTCACGCTTACACAAGAGAATCTGAAATCCCTTTCTTTTGAGCCCCGTATTGATATTTCTTTTGATGAGGAAAAAAAAACCATTACCATAGAGGATAATGGGGTAGGTATGAATGAAAGTGATATGAAAGAACATCTTGGTATTATTGCCAAATCTGGCACAAAAAGCTTTCTCTCACAGCTAAGTGGAGACAAAAAGAAAGATTCTGCACTTATTGGGCAATTTGGTGTGGGCTTTTATTCAGCCTTTATGGTTGCTCATCGTGTTGTGGTGCAAAGTAAAAAAGCAGGAGAGGAAAAAGCTTATGCGTGGGTGAGCGAGGGCAAAGGTGAATATGAAGTAGGCGAATGTGTGAAAGAATCTCAAGGCACACAAATCACACTTTATCTACGCGATGAAGATGCTCATTTTGCTTCACGATGGGAGATTGAGAGTATTATTCATAAATATTCTGAACATATTGCATTTCCTATTTATCTTGCATTCACAGAATCAAAATTTGAGGGTGAGGGCGAAAATAAAAAAGAAACAAAAGAAAATAAACAATCTCAAGTTAATACAGCTAAAGCTCTATGGAAAATCCCCAAAGCAGAGCTAAAGGATACAGATTATAAAGAATTTTACACTACGCTCTCCCACGATAATAATGAACCTATGCGTTGGATTCATACCAAAGTTGAAGGTAATTTAGAATATACCACACTCTTTTATATCCCTCAAAAAGCTCCATTTGACCTTTTCCGCGTAGATTATCAATCAGGCGTGAAACTCTATGTCAAGCGCGTATTCATTACCGATGATGATAAAGAACTTCTACCTCCATATTTGCGCTTTATACGAGGTGTCATTGATAGCGAGGATTTACCGCTTAATGTCAGTCGCGAAATCCTCCAGCAAAATAAGATTCTCGCCAATATCAAATCTGCCTCAACAAAGAAAATTCTAAGCGAAATTGCAAATATTGCTAAAAATGAGGAAGACTATAAAGCCTTTTATGAACAATTTGGTAAAGTGCTTAAAGAGGGCTTATATAGCGATTATGAAAATAAAGAAAAGATTTTGGAATTATTACGATTTGATAGCTTTAAGTCAGAGCATATCTCGCTTAAAACTTATAAAGAATCTATGGGAAGTGAGCAAAAAAGCATTTATTATATGCTTGGTGAAAACAAAGACGCACTTAAAAATGCACCTTTACTTGAAAAATTCGCACAAAAAGGTTTTGATGTGTTGCTTTTAAGCGATGAAATTGACGCGGTAGTAATGCCAATGGTGGGCGAATATGACAAAGTGCCACTTAAAAGTATTAATTCCAAAGAGGCACTAGAAGAATTGGGAGAGGAGGCGATTGATGAAGCAACGCAAAAAGCTTACGAGCCACTCATAAAAAGCTTTCAAGATGCTCTAGGAGACCAAATCGCTGAAATAAAACTCTCAAGCCTTGGTGATGCACCACTTACACTCATCAAAGAAGATGCTAATCCAATGATGGCAAATCTTATGGCACAAATGGGGCAAAAAGTGCCAGAAACTAAACCCGCACTCCAACTTAATATCACACATCCTCTTTTTGAAAAACTCAAAAACGCGCAAGAAGACAAAATCAAACAAAGTGCATTACTGCTTTTTGGGGCTGCCCTTATCCTTGAAGGTAGCACACTTAACAATGCTAAAGACTTCAATACACAACTGAATGCCCTTTTACTCCAAAGCCTCTAAGGCTTTGAGCTTAAAAACTCATTCATAAAACATTAATACAATATAAGGCAAGAGGGTTACTCAAATGAAAGTAAAGGAATAAATAAGATTTGTTTCAAGACTAAAACAACCTTAATTTGAGGCTTAACTCATAGAATCTAAAATGAGCCTCTTAATATTTTCACACAAGTTTTAATGGAATCAATGAGATATTCTATATCTCTTATAGTATGTGTATAGTGGATACTTACTCGCAGCCACATTGGTTTTTTTTCATAACTACCATCAGGTATAAGATAATGCCCATAAGGACCCGCACAACTACACCCTGCTCTTGTTTGTATGCCAAATTTCTTACTCAAAAGCGCGCATAAATCAAGGGGTGAAATTGAGCCGATATTAAAACTCACTATACCTAATCTCTCTGCCGATAAATCCCCATAAATACTTATGGCAGGTATTTTTTCAAGCTCATATAAAAAGGCTTGGGTGAGAATCTTCTCTCTACACCTAATCCATTCTAACCCAACTTCATTGCGCAATTTATAAGCTAATGCGCCATAGAGCAAGCCTAAAATAGGTGGAGTGCCTGCCTCTTCACGCAAGGCTATATCATCAATAAAACAATGTGTCGTATCATTAGCATATTGAATCACGCCCCCACCTGCAAAAGTTGGAGGAAGATCTGTGTTAAGCAAAGACTTTCTTATTGCCAAAATTCCACACGCTCCCACACCTCCTAAAAGCTTGTGGGGTGATAGAAATGCTGCATCAAAATTTGTGGAATCTACCTGCATATAAGGTGATGAACTTGCCATATCAAGCGAGATAATAGCCCTATAATCTCTAAGTAACCCAATACAAGATTCTAGCGGTGTGAGAATCCCTGTAACATTAGATGCCACACTCAAAGAAGCTATAATTTCGCTGTGCGTATTTTCTTTTTTGATATTTTTTAAAATCTTTTCTAAATGCTTTATATCAGGCAATCCCTCTTTATTAAAGGTAATTTTGTGTAGATGGCAAAGCCCTTCACGATAACTCATTTCATTAGAATGATGCTCAAACCCACTAATAATCACTTGAGGCAAACAAAGAGTGCGTGTATGCTTGTCATAATCTTTAAGTTGCTGAAGAAAAGTAGGCTTTGGTAAAAAAAGATTTGTGTTTAAATGTTGCAAATGCGACAAACTGCGTGGAGGCACATAAATCCCCATAATTTCTTGAAATTTTTTAATCCCAAAACTTGCTCCACTTCCTCCAGCAATAAGCACAAAATCCTTACTCAACCCAAGCGCATCAGCGATACTTTCCTTTGCCTCTGCATAAAGTTCGCTCATTAAGGTAGCATTAGAAGCTATATGAGAATGTGTATTAGCATAATAGGGCAAAATAGATTCTATACGCTTATTGATTGCTTTATAAGCCAATCCAGAGGCTGTGAAATCAAAATAATAATGTTTAGAATCTAAAATGGTATTTGAACGAAGTTGTGAAAGTTTGTCATAACGGCTATCAAGCAAAGGTGCAAAAAAATGATGAATAAGTTTAGCAATCTTTGAATGCGTGTGCAAAAGAGCCATTGCTTTTCCTCTCAAAGAAATTGTATAAATTGTATTTTTGCATTTTTATGCGAACTTCTACAAGCTGTTACTTTATGTATCTTTTTGTGCATATAAGTATAGAGCAAATGCAATCTCTTATCTACACTTGCAAAGACATTGTCATAAAAGCATTGCAAGCATAAATATAAAAAAGTTTGAAAATAAAAAAACATATAAATGGGAAGTTTTGGGATAATCTTTTGGATAACTTTCACTTTACTTTCCTTATTATTTAGGATTTTTATTATACAATATTTAAGAGCAAACCATTATACAGGGTTTTGGTTTCTATAACAAAATTTAAGTAGTAAGGAGAACACAATGAGGGAAGAGTTTGAACAATTCATTAAGGACTACAAAACACACGTAAGTGAGCGTAATGCGCAGGGTATTCCACCCTTACCCCTTAATATATCGCAAACACAAAGTGCTATTGATATGTGTAAGGACACAAGTATAAGCTCTGAACAAAAAGCATTTGCTAAAGAATTGCTTATCCATAGAGTAAGTCCGGGCGTAGATGCTTCTGCAAAACTAAAAGCGGCGTTTTTGGGAGAAATACTCCTAAAAAACAAACAAGATTGGGGATTTACTCCAAATGAGGCTGTAACTTATCTAGGCACAATGCTCGGAGGTTATAATGTAGCACCACTTATTGAGGGACTTTCTCTTAATGATAATACACTTGCAAAAGCTTGTGCTGATGCTCTCAAACATACACTTTTAATCTATGATAATTTTGAAAAAATTGCTGCACTTAACACACCTCTTACTCAAGAAATTATTCACTCTTGGGCTGAAGCAGAATGGTTTAAAAGCAAAGAAGGCTTAAAGGAAAAAATTAAAGTATGTGTATTTAAAGTTGATGGTGAGACAAATACAGATGATTTAAGCCCAGCAGGTGATGCTTTCACACGAAGCGATATTCCTCTACACGCTAAAGCTATGCTCAAGAGCCGAATTGAAAACTTTGAGCAACGTATAGAATCTGCAAAGAATAAAGCTGCGCAAAATGACGCTGTTGTAGCGTATGTGGGCGATGTTGTTGGTACAGGAAGTAGTCGTAAATCTGCGTGCAACTCTATTATGTGGCATTTTGGTAAAGAGATTCCATTTGTACCCAATAAAAAAAGTGGTGGTATTGTTATAGGAAATGTCATCGCTCCCATATTCTTTAACACTTGCGAAGATAGCGGCGCACTTCCCATTGTTGCCGATGTAAGCGAACTTAAAGATGGCGATATTATTGAAATTGATACACTCAAAGGAGAAATCATCAAAGATGGAAAAGTCGTAGCAACTTTTAATTTAAATCCTATAACCTTAACCGATGAAATTCGCTCTGGCGGTAGAATCCCCCTTATTATTGGTAGAGGATTAAGTGCTAAGGCAAGAGAATATCTTAAACTTGGCAAAAGTGATGTTTTCAAAGAAGCTAAACAACCTACTCCAAGCACAAAAGGCTATACTCTAGCACAAAAAATGGTAGGACGCGCTTGTGGTGTAGAAGGGGTGCGTCCGGGAAGCTATTGTGAGCCAAAAACAACAACCGTTGGTAGCCAAGATACCACAGGTGCAATGACACGTGATGAAATCAAAGAACTTGCCGCATTAAGTTTTGGTGCAGATTTTGTGCTACAAAGCTTTTGTCATACTGCAGCATATCCAAAACCAGCAGATGTTAGCTTACACGCAACTTTACCAAACTTTATTTCTGAACGTGGTGGTGTAGCCCTACGACCAAAAGATGGCGTCATTCATTCGTGGCTTAATCGTATGTGCCTACCTGATACGGTTGGCACAGGTGGCGACTCTCATACAAGATTCCCTATTGGTATTAGTTTCCCTGCAGGAAGTGGCTTAATTGCTTTTGCAGCAGTTACTGGCTCTATGCCTCTTGATATGCCAGAATCTGTGCTTGTAAGATTCAAAGGCAAACTTAATCCGGGCATAACCTTACGCGATTTGGTGAATGCAATTCCTTATTATGCAATTAAGCAAGGACTTTTAACCGTTGAGAAAAAAGGTAAAAAGAATATCTTTAGTGGGCGAATTCTTGAAATTGAAGGTTTAGGAGATTTAAAGGTTGAACAAGCCTTTGAACTTAGTGATGCAAGTGCCGAAAGAAGTGCAGCCGCTTGTAGTGTGCGCCTCAATAAAGAACCCATTATTGAATATCTAAGCTCAAATATTAAACTTATAGAATCTATGATTGCTCAAGGCTACCAAGATGCAAAAACATTACAACGTAGAGCTGATAAAATGAAAGAATGGATTGCAAACCCTGTGCTTTTAGAACCAGACAGCGATGCTGAATATGCTGCCATTATTGAGATTGACCTTGCTGAAATCAAAGAGCCGATTTTAGCTTGTCCTAATGACCCTGATGATGTGGCAACTTTGAGCGAGATTCACGCTGATTCCAAACGTCCAAAAAATATTGATGAAGTATTTATTGGAAGCTGTATGACAAATATTGGACACTTTAGGGCATTTGGCGAGATTGTTAAAAATGAAGGGCAAAGCAAGACACAGATTTGGATAGCACCTCCTACAAAAATGGATGAAAAACAACTTACCAAAGAAGGGTATTTCTCACTTTTTGGTGCAGCAGGTGCGAGACTAGAAGCGCCCGGTTGTAGCCTATGTATGGGAAATCAAGCGCGTGTGCGTGATAATGCAGTGGTCTTTTCTACTTCAACACGTAATTTTGATAATCGTATGGGCAAAGGAGCACAAGTTTATCTAGGAAGTGCTGAACTTGGTGGTGTATGCGCAATGCTTGGAAGACTTCCAAGCGCACAGGAATACCTTGAAATTGCTCCCAAAAAGATTGATAGTAAGAAAAACAATATCTACACTTATCTCAACTTCCACCTTATGCAAGACTTCGCCCTCTAAGGCGGGGCTTGCCACTACTTTATGATTCAAAGTATTATGTTATCAATAAGCGAATTTAGGCTTTTAAAGGGATTTTAATTCGTAAAAATATATTATTCATTAATGATTCTATCCAAGGCTTACTCTAAAGGATTTACTGATGAACAACACTATACAAATTGATGTACGAGATTTACCCTGTCCAGAGCCAGTTTTAAAGGCAAAAAAAGCACTTTTAGGTATTAATGAACATACTCTCAAGCTTCATAGCTATGAAATAATCGGTAACTCACCCTCTTCCAAAGAAAATCTTATGCGTTTTTTAAATACCGAAGGTTTTGAGTTTGAAGTAGGTTTTGGACGCGATGAGCAATTTATGATTATTCTTAAAGGCAAAAAAAGCAAACAAAGTGCGCATAAAGATAAAATAATCCCCAAAATGATGCTTATTAAAAATGATCGCGTAGGTGAAGGAGAACTTGGAGGTATGCTCATTAATGGTTTTATTAAATCTCTTCTGCAAACCGATATATTGCCACAAAAGATTTTCTTTGTTAATCGCGGGGTTTTGCTTACTACTGATAATAAAGAAGTAGATAATACTGAAATTGTAGAAGCACTTAAAGAGCTTGAAAAACAAGGTGTTGAAGTTTATTCGTGTGGTTCGTGCTTGAGTTATTTTTCACTTACGGAACGACTTAAGGTTGGTATGATAGGCAATGCTATTCAGGGTGTGCAAAATATGCTTCTTGCCGATAGTCTTATTTCACTTTAGGATAATTATATGGTAGATTACCAGCTTACACAGCATATTCAATGTGCGGGTTGAGCAGCTAAAGTGGGTCTGGCAGACTTATCACAAATCTTTAGCGGTATCACCCAAAAGCCAAATCCTCTACTTATTACAGGATTTGAGAGCAATGAAGATTGCGGCGCAATGCTCTATGCGCCAAATGATGAATACGCTATGCTTTCAAGTGTAGATTTTATTACGCCTGTGGTTGATGACCCTTACCTTTATGGACAAATCGCAGCGGCTAATGCTCTAAGTGATGTTTTTGCAATGGGAGGTGAAGTCAAAAGTGCGCTTAACCTGCTTATGTGGGATAATATACATTTTGATAATGCAGTGGCAAATACTATTTTAAAAGGCGGACTAGATAAAATTACAGAATCTGGTGCATTGCTTCTTGGCGGACATACTATAAAAGACAAGGAGCAAAAATATGGCTTGGCAGTAAATGGTATAGTGCATAAGAATCGTTTATGGCGCAATCACACTGGACATATAGGCGATATACTTGTATTAACAAAGCCTCTTGGCAGTGGGATTCTTACCACTGCCATAAAAGCTCAAATGCTCTCCCAAATAACTGAAGTAACACAAACAATGGCTATGCTCAACCTCTATGCTGCTCGTATCGCACAAAATTATGAGATTCACGCTTGCACAGATATTACAGGATTTGGGCTTATTGGACACGCTTTTGAAATGTGTGGAAATATAAAAAATCAAAATGAAAAAAGCATACTTTTTTACACCAAAGAAATCCCTCTTTTTGACAATATAGAATCATTTTCTCAAATGGGTATCATTCCGGGTGGATCATATGAAAACAAAAAAGCTTTGCAATCTCAAGTTCAAATACAATGCACACTTAAAGATGACATTTTTTATTATGATGCGCAAACTTCCGGTGGTCTCCTTTTTGCTCTTCCTTGTAATCAAGCAAAATCATTTGTTGAGCAATTACATAAAGCAGGTATTATACACGCGAATATTATTGGTGAAATCATACCTAAAACAAAAATATCTATTATTTTAGGATAAATATTTTCCATTTGAAAAAAATATATTTCCACCGATTGTAAAAACTAAAATTCTCAAATACTTTGGGAGGATATTATATGCAATTTAATACTATAGATGCTTTAGTGCGTAAATTTTATATGTTAAAAGAAAAGGGATTTGTAGCAAACTCAAACTATAAAGAAGATTTACAAAAAATACTCTCTGAAGAAGAATTTACAATGTTTAATACAATGTTTGAACAAGATAGTATTGACAAAGCTATTGATAATGTCAAACACTCCTATACAGCTGGATATGCCAAAAAACAATGTGTGATTAATATTTTATCTGAACCCAAAATTACCCAAATCGCTTCGGTTTTACTTAAAGGTTCTCAAACAGATGCACTTGAAAAAGCCATTCGCCTAAGAGAACATACCGATAAGGCAAGTATCATATTTTTAGAATTTATGCGCAGTATTGAAGATAAACTTTTAACTTTCCTTACCTCACGCATAAATAATTTTCCTAGCAATATCTCACCTGATAATTTCACACAAACCCTTGCACGCAAAGAAATTAGTCTGAGCAATGTAGCACGATATTTTGGTGGAGATTTTGAAAAAGCATACCTTGGCGATAAAGGTGTGGGCAAAACATATTTTGATTTTCTCACCTGTCAAGTATTAGAAAAACACAAATTTATGCGCACTGAAGATGTTCAGCGCCTTTTGCTTGTTTTTATTTGGAACTCACTTCCAACCTTTTTAAGCAAAACACGTTTTACTTCCGTAGGAAGTGTGCATTAACAGGTTTTAGTTCATTGCAAACGCTTTGCTAGAATGGAATGTGTTATATCACTGAGATAAAATTCCTCATTGATATGAATATCACTTATTTTACAAGCTTTCCCATCTTTGCTTATCTGCGCATATCCACGCGTGCAGAGCGAGCGCGGATTCAAAGCATTAAATACTTCCAGCATACGCTCATATTCATATTGGCACTGCTGAATTTTCTCTTCACGCCGCATTTTGAGAGATGAAAGTATATGCTCATATTTGATTATTTTATCCTCAAGCACTGCATTCATAGAATCTTGCATCATCTGCTTTAAAATATGAATTTGCTCAATCTTCGCATAATAGCGTTGCTCAAAATTATAAAGTTTAAAATATTCCCTCACCCGCTCTAATGCATCACTTTTAAACACAAGCTGCTGCTTGAGGGCATAAAAATAAGTATTCATCATTTCATCAAGTATGCGCAAATATTCATTTTTATCAGGCAAAAGCATCTCCATAGCTGCCGAAGGAGTAGGTGCTCGCACATCAGCAACAAAATCACTGATAAATACATCAATCTCGTGTCCCACAGCAGAAATAATAGGTGTTTGGGCAGAATAAATAGCATCTGCTACACATTCTTCATTAAATGCCCACATATCCTCCATACTGCCTCCACCTCTTCCCAACACGATAACATCAAAGCCTTCAGATGTGCCAAAAAAACTATCAGCGCGTTTGAGATTCTCTACTATGGAATCTTTTGCTCCCTCACCTTGCACAAGTGTATTAAAAAGTGTGATATGCACAAGATTCCAACGCTTATGTGCGACTTTGAGCATATCTTCCTTTGCTGCACCTGTGGCAGAAGTGAGCAAAGCAATGCGTTTAGGGAATTTTGGCAGAGACTTTTTATGAGCAGATTCAAAATAACCCTTTGCGCTAAGCTTTGTTTTGAGCGCTTCATACGCTTGAGAGAGTTCCCCTAAACCAGCAAGTGTAATACTTTTGCATAGAATCTGATATTCTCCTTTGGGCACATAGACACTAAGTGAGCCCATTATCAACACACATTGTCCTACTTCAAGCTTAATTTTTAAACTACGCGCATTGCCTTTAAACATCACACAGCGCACACTTGAGTTTTCATCTTTAAGAGTAAGATAAATATGTCCGCTTGTATGGATTGTTACACTACTTATCTCGCCACGCACACAAATATCCATAAAAGTAGATTCTAAAATACTTTTAATCTGTGCATTAATCTCACTTACTCCTAAGGCTCTCACTTCATCTCCTTGAAACAATGAAATCATTCTATCACATTAGAACTTTTAAAGACTTTTTGCTACAATAGCATTATCTCAACACAATGAAGGTAAATGATGCAAAAAGTAAATAATGAAATATTCTTATGCAGTATTTGTAATGTCAGCTCTGGAAACTGCCCGGAAGATTGCAAATATTGCACTCAAAGTGCGCATTATGGCACACAGATTCAAAAATACAAAAATAAAAGCATTGATAAAATATTGCAAGAAGCAAAAACACTACGCGAATATGGCGCATTAGGATTTTGTCTTGTAACCGCAGGACGCAGTTTGGAATCCCAAAAATGCGAATACATCGCTCAAGCTGCAAATGCAATCAAAAAAGCAGATTTAGGTTTGCACATTATTGCGTGTTGTGGCAGTGCTGATGTAGATTCTCTTAAATACCTTAAAGCCAATGGCGTGGATAGCTATAATCACAATTTGGAGACTTCTAAAGAATTTTTTCCACATATTTGCACGACACACACTTGGAAAGAGCGATTTGAAACCTGCGAAAACACTCTTAAAGCCGAATTAGGATTGTTATCCGGAGGTATTTTTGGCTTAGGTGAAAGCTGGAGTGATAGAATTGAGCTACTCAAACATTTGCAGATTCTCTCTCCTCATACAACTCCTCTTAATTTTTACATTGCTAATGAAGCCTTGCCTCTCCCTATGCAAACCCTAAGCACACAAGAAGCGCTAGAATGTGTAACTCTTGCGCGTGAATATCTCCCAAATACGCGATTAATGATTGCAGGAGGGCGAGAGGCAGTTTTTGGAGATAATCAAAAGCCACTCTTTGAAGCAGGAATTAATGGTGTGGTGTTAGGTGATTATCTCACTACTGATGGCAAAGCGCCCAAAGATGATGTAGCAATGATAGAATCTTATGGCTATGTCGCCGCGACAAATTGCCACTAAGGAAAATAAAATGTTGCCTATGCAAAAAGAACAATGTATTGCTAAAATTTGGCTCAAATCGCGTAGCCTCTTTGATATATTGTGGATTAAATTAAAAAGCATTTGGGATTTTGTCGCTGATAAAGAGTTGAGTTTTTATGCGGCTTCGCTTAGTTTTTACACCGTTTTTGCAATTATCCCACTTTTAATGATTGTTTTTTCTATCGTAATGAATCTCCCTAACTTTCAATCTCAAATTGAGCAAATCCGAGAACTCATACTCTCTAATATTCTCCCCACGCATACTGATGTGATTTCTAGTTATCTTGATACTTTTATGAAAAATAGCTCGGCACTAGGTATGATGGGGCTTGGCTACACACTTGTAGCCTCTGTAATGTTTTTTCGCAATTATGAATACATTGCGGCAAAAATGTTTAATTCAACGCCTCGCAAGTTTTTTGATTCTCTTGTGATGTATTGGACAATGATTACACTTTTCCCTGTGGTGCTTGCTTTCTCAATTTATTTTAGCGGCGAAGTGCAAAAAACACTCAAAGGCACAGCAAATTTAAGTCTTTTATTTGATTTGATACCTTATTTGCTCACTTGGGCGATGTTTTTCTTACTCTTCAAACTCTCGGCAAACAAGCCTCTCAAGCTCCTCGCACTCTTTAGCTCAAGTCTTTTAACGACAAGTGTATGGTTACTGACAAAATGGGCTTTTGTGTATTATGTATTTTATAATCAAACTTATAAAAGTGTGTATGGACCCATTGCTATTTTTCTTTTTATGATGTTATGGATTTATGTATCGTGGTTTGTGCTGCTTTATGGAATGCGCTTTTGTGAGGGCTTTGGCACGAATTTTGGCAAAACGCTTGAAGAAAAATATGGCATTAGCACCACAGAAGTGTGATAGGAGTGATTTAAAAGTGGAGGCAAGCCCCCCCCCTGATAATACCGAAGACTCTTTACATTCTTAAAAGCTTAAAATATAGCGCGCACCAATATTGTAGTTACGAGTAGCTGTAAGTTTTACTTGATTACCTTGTATATCCCCGTCAAATAATATCATAGGAACAAAAGGCACTCGGACTATGGCTTCTAAGCTATGCTTAGAATCTACCACGCTACGCAAACCAAGATTCAAAGCCACATCAAGCCCTGTTTTTTTAAGACTTGCACCAGCTGATTTAATATCGCTGAACTCCTTATTATATAAATGCCATTTTTGCTGCTCGTTCAAGAAGCTCTTTTGCGCCTTTATCTATAAATTTTTGTGCGAATGCTATGCCTAGATTCTCACTTGCAGCTCTATCTTCTATATGTATAGAATCCTCTATACTATCTTGCAACACTTCGCTTCCATCGGGCAGCCCTACTATGGCTTGAAGTGTGAGTTTGTTGTGGCTAAATTGTGCATACACGCCTATTGGCACTTGACAGCCCCCCTCTAATGTGCGCACAAACGCTCTCTCTGCGCTTACACAAAGCGCACTCTGCACATCATTGAGTGCAGCAATCCTATCAAAAAATATAGAATCTTTACGCATTTCTATCCCAAGCGCACCCTGCCCCATCGCAGGTATCATAAAATCTAAAGGTGTGATATAAGGCACATTTTGTGTATTGATGTTAAGCCGATTCACTCCTGCTTGAGCGAGGATAATTGCATCAAACGCACCATTATGGAGCTTTTCTAATCGTGTTTGCACATTACCACGCAAACTTAATGTATCTAAATCAGGACGATATTTCTTAACCTGCATTGAGCGGCGCAAGGAAGTTGTCCCTACTTTTGCTCCTTGTGGTAAAGCATCAAGATTAGGATATTTTACACTTAAAAAACAATCATTTGCACTCTCGCGTTGAGTAATAGCTGCTAAATTAAGCTCTGGCACAAACTCCACAGGCACATCTTTGAGGCTATGCACAGCCAAATCAATATCCTTGCTCAAAAGCATTTCTTCTAGCTCTTTTGTGAAAAGCCCCTTTCCACCGATTTTTGCCAAAGGTACATCAAGGATTTTATCACCGCGAGTTTTGATGATTTGTATGCGAGATTGCAAACCGCACTCTGCTTGAAGACGAGATTTAATATATTCAGCTTGCCATAAAGCCAATACACTTCCGCGTGAGCCGATAACTAGCTCCCTATCTGCCCTGCTTTGCTCTGCCATATCCGCTCCTTATGCTATGATTTTAAGTATCTCATCAAGCAGTATCTCTTTATCATTGGCACAAAGCTCATATTTTTTTAAACCCTCACGTTTAATGAGCTCTACTTTGCCCTCATTTAAACCCTTACCTACAACCAAAGCAAAAGTAAAGCCAAGCAATTCAAAATCTTTCATTTTCACGCCAAATCGCTCATCTCGTTCATCTAATAACACATCAATGCCGCGCGCACCCAATTTTTCGTATAAAGCACTGCCAAAATCATTTTGCATAGAATCTTTGGTATTTGAAATAATAATAGCTATATCAAATATACCCACTTCTTTGCTCCATACGCAGCCCAAATCATCACTTTTTTGCTCTAAGATTGCGGGCAAAATACGCGAGATTCCAAAGCCATAGCAACCCATAATAAGTGGTTGTGCTTTACCATCTTTATCCAAAAACTGCGCATTCATCGCACGCGAATATTTATCGCCTAATTTAAAAATATGCCCAACTTCTATGCCCTTAGTATAATAAAGCTCTTTGCCGCACTTGGGGCACAAATCTCCCTCTTTGCTTTGGGCTATATCTGCATATTCCAAACCCTCAAATGTGCTTAAATCCACACCCACAAAATGATAATCCTTTTCATTTGCGCCACAGATAAGATTTGAGGCTTCTTTCAAACTCTCATCAAAATAAATATGTGTAGCTTGGGTAATATGACGCAATCCATAAGCACCGATAAATCCTACTTCCAATCCAGCCTCTTGAATCTCCTCCACACTCGCATCTTCTAAAGCAATATAACAATTTGTATGCTTATTGATTGCATTGAGCATTTTTGTCTCTTCGCCCTCATCATCGCCACGTACAAAAAAATACACCAATTCACTTTCATTATTAGCCTTGAGGGCTTTTTTTACTATTGCTTTGATTATCCAAAAGGCATCAACTTTAAAAAATGCACTTAAAGATTCTATATCTTTTACATCAGGGGTAAAGAATCGTGCAAAAGCGGCTTGAGGTGCATTGCTATCATATTTTAGCTCATTTGGACGTGGCGCAGTGCGTGGTGCTCTCTTGCTCGCTTCAATATTTGCACCATATTCACAGCCCTTGCATACAACAATGGTATCTTCCCCACAAGGTGCTAATACCATAAATTCTTTGCTTCCACTTCCGCCAATCGCTCCAGAATCTGCTTCCACAACCTTAAACTCTACACCCATTCTTTGTAGAATCTTTTTATATGTCGCTTCCATAACATCAAATTCTCTATCCAAATCTGCATAACTACTATGAAAGCTATATCCATCTTTCATAATAAACTCGCGCCCACGCATAAGCCCAAATCGCGGACGCAGTTCATCGCGAAATTTACTCTGAATCTGATAGAGATGAAGTGGGAGCTGCTTATAGCTTTTAATCGTATTTTTCGCAATGTACGTTATGACTTCTTCGTGTGTAGGTCCAAGCACAAATTCATTCTCTTTCCTATCCACAAAGCGCAAAAGCTCCCTGCCATATTGTTCATATCGTCCAGATTCTCTCCATAGCTCTGCAGGAGTAACAAAACCCATAAGAATCTCTTGCGCACCACTCTTGTCCATTTCTTCTTTGACAATAAAGCGCACTTTATCAAGGAGTTTTTTTCCAAGCGGCAAAAAATTATAAATACCACTACCAACTTGCTGTATAAACCCCCCACGCACAAGATATTGATGACTTTTAAGCACCGCATCTTTGGGAGATTCTTTAAGAGTATTGACAAAAAGTTGTGAAAATCTCATAGCATTCCTTTAAAAAATAGTGTCTTTCTCGCATTTGTAGCTATGAAGCATAACAACATCATCGCTAATGTCAAACACATTTTTCATTGCCTCAATAATCGGGTCGCCTTGAGGATTCTCACTTGCCTGTTTAAGTCGTATAGTAGGCTGATGTAAAAAAGTATTAAAAGCTCCGTGCAGAATCTTCTCTACATTTTGCTGATATTCCGCTGGTAAAAATCCTTTTTTTACTGCCCTATCAAGCTCTTTAAGAGCAGAAGCTTTAGCAAGGTAGCGAATATGTTTAATAACAGGGTCAATTCCCAAAGTCTGAAGCCATCTAAAAAACTCTACACTATACTGCTCAAGAATCTTTTGTGCCTTTTTTGCACTCTCTTCACGCGCATTTTTATGTTCTTGCACGATTTCTTCCAAATCATCAACACAAAAAATATCTAAGTTGTCCATTTGTATATTTTCTATATCACGTGGCAGAGCTAAGTCAAACCACCACCTTTGCTTTGGACTTGCTTGCACCATATGAGATTGAATGATACAATTTGGAGCACTCGTAGCACTAAAAAGCACTTCATACTCTCCCAAAAGCTGCTCTAAATGTTCCCAAGATTCTATATTTATGCAAGAGTCAAACTCTAAGGCAAGTTTATGTGCGTTTTCTTTTGTGCGACTTACAAGTGTGATTTGTGCGTTGGCATTATGGAGATGTTTGCACGCAAGGCGTCCCATTTCACCACTACCGATAACCAAAATAGGTAGATTCTCTAAAGTTTTATTGCATAAAGCAAGTTTTTGCTCTGCCATACGCACTGCCGTAGAAGCTACTGATACACTATGGGCTGAAATATCTGTTTCTTTTCGCACACTCGCGGCACATTTAAAGGCAAAGTGCATAAGACGAGTCATATCTTTAGCACAAAGTGCATTATCAAAGGCAAGTTTATAAGCAAGTTTGAGCTGTCCTGTAATCTGTGTCTCCCCTATAACCAAACTATCAAGGCTTGAAGCTACGCTAAAAATATGATAAATCGCATATTGATTCAAACGCACAAGCGCAATATTTTCTATATCCTCTAGTGCTATATTTTTATGCGTGGCAAAACACTCATAGATGTGTTGCTTTGCTCGTTTTTTATCAATCATACTTACATAGAGTTCCACACGATTACAAGTGCAAAGCAAAACACTCTCTCTAATGCTATCACATACATTAATCTCTTGCAAAAATGGCACAATCTCTTCTTGGCTAAAACTAAGTTTCTCGCGCGTAGTAATATCTACATTTTTATGTGAAAAACTCACCACCATATATTGCACTTCCATTTTTTCTTGCATTCTTTCCTCCCTAAAATGTCCTCTCAACCATTTGTGTAACAATATCCTTAAGTTTTTCATTGCCCTCATTTGCAATCGCTTGAAGAGCTTTATTTGCATAATATTGAGCATCTGCAATACTTTGAGCAATACTATTATGCTTTTGCATTTGCATTCTTATCCACGCTTGTTTTTCCTCATTGAGATTTACACCATAGCATTCAAGTAATTTTGAACGCTCATCTGCATTGAAATGTTCATATAAATACATATAAGGAAGAGTTGTTTTGCCCTCTTTAAAATCACTCATTGAAGGCTTGCCAAGTGTTTGAGAATCTTGAGTAATATCTAAAATATCATCAATAATTTGAAAAGCAATGCCTAAATTTTCACCATAGATTCTATAAATATTTTTGTTTAAGCCCTTTAAAATCGCTCCACATTCAGCAGCAGCGACAATAAGTGCAGCTGTTTTATCCGCACACATACGAATATATCGTTCTTTATCTGTATGAAAAGAAAGTGAAAGTTTTACATCTTCAATTTCACCCACAGAAAGCCGTACAACTGCAGAAGAAACGCTTTGAGCCAATCTGACATCAAGACAACTTAACTCATAAAATGCCTTAGAATATAGCACATCACCAAGCATTATCGCGTTTTTATTGCCAAAAGTAGCATTAATAGAAGGCATACCACGTCTTGTAAGAGATTCATCAATCACATCATCGTGTAGAAGCGAGGCACTCTGTATCATTTCAATGAGCGCGCACACTCTCAAAACATCTTCATTTATATCGCTAATAGAAAGCAAAAGTTTGCTACGAAGCATTTTGCCATAACTCAAGTGTCCATATAAAACATTCACTTCTTCATTTTTGCATTCTTGAATATAAGCGTGAATATACGCCTTAATACGCTCAAGTGCAAATTGTATATTCACGATGCTTGTCCTTGAGTCGTATTTTCATTTTCTTCTGTTTCTTGCTCCTCATCTTCTTTTTTATTTTTACTTGGAGAAATACTCTCATCAAGCACTGCTGCACCCTGCCCCTCAATATAGAGCTTTAAATGTGCTTTTTTATCTTTATCAGCAAATTCCTTAAAATACATAATTAAATGTGGATCATCTTTTTGCGTACTATTGCCTCTTCCAAGTGATATTTTATATGCATTACGTTGATAATCTGTATATAAAAGCACTTGATGATTAAATTTATCATAGCGAATATGCAGTATGAGCCCATAGTTCTTATACAGCGTCCAACGAAATTCAAGCTCTTTTTGCACTGCGCCCACGTTAAAATTAGCTTTATATATTTGCTCTTTTTCAAGAGATAAGTCTTTTTCCCACGCCCAAACAGGAGCTAAAGCATACATCGTGCAAGAAAGCAAGAAAGGGGTAAAACATAAAAAGATTTTATTCATAATTACCCAATATTTTTGCCATTGATTCTATCGCAAGGTTATCTTTTGCCACGCGTAATTCCTCCTTATGCGCTTCATCAAAACGATAATGAGCAAATGCAGATTCTATATCTACACCTTGATGTTCTAAAAGTGCTTCATACACAGCTATACGCTCTAATAATGCCTCAAGCTCTAATCCTACTAGCGTAGGTGAAGCATTAAGAATAATTTCTTGCCATTTTTGCAATGGTGTGCCCTCAAAAAATGCGTCCATAAATCACCCTCTCTTTACTTTGATAGAATCTAATCGTGTCAAAACTGCTTGAGCGTGAGCAGATAAAGATTCGCTTTGGGCTAAAAGTGCGCAAGATTCTCCGACTTCTTCTAATGCAGTAGCTGAAAAGGCAATAATTGAGCTTTTTTTCATAAAATGCTCCACTCCAAGCGGCGAAAAGAAACGCGCACTCCCACCTGTGGGAAGCGTATGATTAGGACCTGCAAGATAATCACCGATAGGCTCACTTGAATGCTCACCTAAGAAAATTGCTCCTGCGTGTTTAATATGAGCAAGTGCGTCAAATGGAGCAGCTGTAAGGACTTCCAAATGCTCGGGAGCAATGGCATTGGCAATCTCTATGCTTTCTTGTAGATTCCGCGTATGTATCATCACGGCACGATTTTTAATACTTGCTCCTGCAATCTCTGCACGAGGCATTGAAGGCATAATCTGTTCAATATGCTTTTGCACAGATTCTATAAGAGAAGCACTATCGCTTATAAGTATAGAACTTGCCATTTCATCGTGTTCAGCTTGAGAAAGCAAATCATAGGCAATATAAAGTGGATTTGCTTGAGAATCTGCAATAATTGCTATCTCGCTTGGACCTGCAATCATATCAATATTCACTTCGCCAAAAACAAGTTTTTTAGCACAAGCAACAAAAATATTGCCCGGACCAGTAATAACATCAACTTTGGGAATCTCTTTGCAACCATAAGCCATAAGCCCTATGGCACTTGCACCGCCAACTTTATATGCTTCAGTAATGCCACACAAATGTAATGCTGCAAGCACAAGAGGATTAGCTTGATTATGGGGCGTAGGAGAACATACCACAATCTCTTTAACCCCGGCAACAATCGCAGGAATAGCATTCATTAAAAGCGAACTTGGATAAGCTGCTTTGCCACCGGGAATATACAATCCTGCACGTTCCATTGGAGTGAATTTTGAGCCAAGTATGCTGCCATTTTCCTCACAATCAATCCAACTCTGCATTTTTTGTTTGCGATGAAAAGCATAGATTCTGTCATAGGCGAGATGAAGTGCAGATTTGAGTTCGCAAGAAAGCTGATTATAGGCATTGAGACATTCTTTGGGTGAAATACGCAAATCTGTAAAATTTTTTACTTCCCATTTATCAAAACGAGAAATATGCTTTTTTAACGCGTCTAAGCCCTCTGTGCGAATCTCATCAAGTAATTCTTGCACGAGAGATGAAACTTCTTTCATATCCATTTTTCCACGCGCTAAGACTTGTTGAAATTCATTTGCAAACTCTGGCAAACGCACATCAAGATATTTCATTACTTTCCCCATAATCAAAAATAAATGAGAATTATATACATTAACTCTAAACAAACAGGCTATAAACCTAAGCACACTTTAGATTCTAAAAGCCTAAACTTTATAGAATCTCATCAAAGGGCTTAAATCTCACAAAAGGGTATATGAAGCGTTTGAGCAGTTTTAAAACGACATTCATTGAAATGAGTAATGTTTTCCTCAAGAGAACGATTATAAGAGGGCACCATTTCAGCGAGTTTATCTTGCCAAGCACTTGTTTTCATTTCATCACCAAAACAACGTTGAAGCACTTCTATCATAATATCTACCGCCGTTGAAGCTCCCGGTGAAGCTCCCAGCAATGCTGCAAGAGAACCATCGCTAGAAGTAATCACTTCTGTGCCAAATTGCAAACTTCCCCTCCCATTTTTATCTTTTTTAATCACCTGCACCCTCTGTCCTGCAAATTGCGCATTCCAGTCCGAAAACTCTGCTGCAGGAAAAAACACATTAAGCTTACGCATACGCATTCTATCAGTTGAAAGAATCTGCTTAATGAGATAAATTGTCAAAGGCACATTATCTATACCCGCTTGAATCATAGGAATACAATTATTGAGGCGGATTGATGAGGGAAAATCAAAAAAACTCCCTTTTTTAAGGAATTTAGTATTAAAACCTGCATAAGGTCCAAAAAGTAACTCTTTTTTACCCCTAATAATACGCGTATCTAAATGTGGCACTGACATAGGCGGGTCGCCGATAGAAGCTTTACCATAAATTTTTGCATTATGTTTTTCAATAATATCACGATTATTGCATATAAGCCACAATCCGCCCACAGGGAATCCACCATAACCTCGCCCTTCAGGTATGCCGCTTTTTTGCAAAAGTGGAAAAGAGCCACCCCCCGCACCTAAAAATACAAATTTTGCCTTTACTTGCTTATTTTCGCCACTTTTTGTATCAACAATATCTAATTTCCATTCATTGCCCTCTTTAGTCAAATCACGCACTTTATGATGAACATATACATTAAAGCCATCTTCTTGGCTTAATTTCTCTCCAAACTGCCGCGCGATTTCGCCAAAATCAACATCACTTCCCTCTGCCATATAAGTAACTGCCATTTTTTGCGTATCATTTCGTCCCTCTAGCAAAAGTGGCGCCCATTCTTTAATCTGCTCCCTATCTTCAGTATAAATCATATTTTTAAAAAGTGGCGAAGTTTTAAGGGTTTCATAACGTTTTTTCAAATAAGGCACGATATCATCAACCACAAAACTTAAATGTGGCACAGGATTTAAAAAAGTATGAGCACCTTTAAGAATCTGCTTTCTGATACAATATGCCCAAAATTCTTTACTTAATTCATATTGTTGATTGATTTTCAATGCTTTTGAAGTATCAATACTTCCATCTTCTTTTTGTGGTGTATAGTTTAACTCACAAAGTGCTTGATGTCCTGTTCCAGCATTATTCCATACGGAGCTGCTCTCCGTAGCCAAATCCTCAAACATTTCATATACGCTAATATGCAACGAGGGTTTCAGTTCCTTTAGCATTGCCGCCAAAGTCAAACTCATTATACCTCCACCTACTAGGACTACTTCAGAACCCTCACTCATTTCCTCACTCCTTCCTAACACCCACGCTTTGGGCTAGGCTTTCAAAAACCTTAAATATGCTCTGTGCGCTATTGGGAATTATGCTTTTTACTCTCATTTAGTCTTTCTTATGGTAAGATATTTTTGTAAATAACCCCTTAAAAAGTAAAGCAAAAGAATAACTTTGTTACTAAAATAAATTTTTTATATCGCTTTTGGATATTTATGCTTTCACACCTACATAAAGTGTAGAAATATTCGCACTATATCCCTTAATAAAATAACTTTTTATTCCCCTCTCTAAAAGCTTTTGTGTCAGCTGCTCACTGCTTACAAAGCCCTCAATAGAATGTGGCAAATACTTATAAGCTCCATAATTATGAGAGATAATCCCCCCTACCACAGGGAGAATCTTGCGCGTATAAAAGCGCATAAATATATCAAGGAGTCCTCTAGGCTTGTTATTCATAAATTCTAAAATCACAAGAACACCCCCGCTTTTAAGCACACGCGCAAATTCATCAAGTGCCTTATCCAGCTCTACGACATTGCGCAATCCATAGGCGATTGAGAGAATATCCACACTTTGAGATTCTATACATAATGCCTTTGCTTCACCAATATCCAAGCTTAAAGTATCGGATACAAAAAATGGCGCAAGTTTCCCTCTAGCCACATCAAGCATACCAAGAGAGGGGTCAATCCCGCGCATTTGTGCGATATGTTTATGCGCCTTTTGAGCTTCATTATACCAATGCAACAACATATCACCTGTGCCACACGCCACATCAAGCACACACGAGATTTCATCTTTGCCTAAAGCCTCATACGCTTTCTTACACGCCTCTTTACGCCACCTCACATCAATGCCTAAACTCATCACACGATTTGCCCTATCATAGCTTGGAGCAATATCATTAAACATATTTACAATTTGCTCTTGTTTTTCACTCATCTTTATCCCCTGTTAAATGCACCATTTGCTCACGCACAAAAGATGTAAGCGTTTCAATTTGAGCAGAAGTTTGCATTATCGCTGTGCCACCAAGGCTATTGCGCGCATTCATAGAAGATTCTAAACATAGCACAGATTTTACACCTTGCCTAATCCGAGAATCCACACTCATAATCTCCTCTTCAGACAAATCACTTATATCTACGCCTTTACTTTCTGCATACGCTACAACTTGCCCTGTGATATGATGCGCATCGCGAAATGCTACATTACACTCACGCACTAAAAAATCCGCCAAATCGGTAGCACTCAAATGCCCAATTTTCGCCATTTTATACATATTTTCAGTGTGGATACTCATCGTTTTGAGGCATTCTTTGCAGATTCTAAGGCAAAGCACCACATTTTTAATTGCATCAAATACGCCCTCTTTGTCTTCTTGCGTATCTTTATTGTAGGCAAAAGGCAATCCTTTCATTACACAAAGCAGCCCCATAAGCGCCCCATACACGCGCCCACTCTTTCCGCGCAAAAGTTCAGGCACATCAGGATTTTTTTTCTGTGGCATTATAGAGCTTCCTGTGGCGTATTCATCACTTAAAGAGATAAATTTAAACTCCGAGCTACTCCATAGCACAAGCTCCTCTGCCACGCGAGAAATGTGCATCATCACCATAGAGAGAGAATACAACATATCAAGGGCAAAATCCCTATCACTTACCGAATCCATCGCATTAAGCGTAGGTTCATCAAATCCCAACTCTTTGGCAAGAAAGATTCTATCATTATTGTAAGGTGTGCCAGCTAATGCGCCGCTGCCCAGCGGACATTTATTATTGCGCGTATAATCACTGAATAATCGCTCCACATCGCGTTTAAAATTACACGCCCACGCTACAAGGGCAAAGCCAAAATTAATTGGTTGTGCGTGTTGGAGATGCGTCATACCCGGCATAATGGTGTGAGTGTGCGTTTTGGCTATTGCAAGGATAGATTCCATAAGTTCTAAAAGCAGCTTCGTAATTTCTTTATTATATCTTAACACATACAGGCGAAAATCTACTGCCACTTGGTCATTACGACTACGTGCAGTATGAAGCTTCTTGCCCACATCGCCAATAAGGGCAGTCAAAGCAGATTCTATTGCCATATGTATATCTTCATCACTTGCGCTAAAGACAAACTCACCACGCTCAATGCGCTGTGCAATACAATCAAGTCCATTTACAATATCTTGTAATTCTTTTTCACTCAAAATGCCGATTTTGTGTAGCATTTTTGCGTGTGCCTTTGAGCCTTGTATATCCTCACGCCATAGCTGCTTATCAAAGAAAATAGAAGCGTTAAATTCCTCTAAAAGCGCACTTGAATCCAATTCAAAGCGTCCTCCCCATAATTTTGCCATATCCTCTCCTAAAATGGCTTACACACTGCCAGAAATACAATCACAATGACTAAAAGTGTGGGAATCTCATTAAAGATTCTAAAAAATCTATGGCTTTTGGTGCAAGTGCCTTTACCCAAAGCCTTAATAAAATATCCGCACACACAATGATATATCACAAATAAAAGCACGAATATAAGCTTAATGTGCAGCCATAAGCCAGAATCTGCCACCTTAAATAATGTAGGATTAAGTGCTATCATCACCCCTCCGCTAAGGAGCGTAAGCACTAATGCAGGCAAACCGATATATTTATACAGCCTCATTTCTTGGAGTTTGACAATCTCTACAAACTCCGCTTTATCTGCATACTGCGCGTGATAAACGAATAATCGTGGAAGATAAAAAAACATTGCCATCCACGAAATAAGCGCTACAATATGTAACACTTTAATATACAAATACTCCATTGCTCTGCTCCTTTAGTTCATTTGGGATTGAGTGTGAAAAACAAAGTTGTTATTATACATTGTTTTAAACATTTCAAGGCATTTCTTTTCTCCTTGCACTCTCACTTGCACGCCAAAGGGCAAAAACGCCTCTTTTTTAAAGTCTAATCCTAGCTTTTTTGCCTCGTATTCGCATACACTAAGCGCAGAGTAAGCAATATGTAGGCTAAAAGTCTCCGCGTGTATGTAATCAATGAGCAATCCTTGTGCTTTAGCAGATTCTATGGCTTCTTGCACCGCATTTGTATAAGCCCTCACTAAACCACCCACACCTAATAATGTGCCACCAAAATATCGCACTATCACCACGCCTACCTCAATAAGTTCCTCGCCACGCAAGACATTGAGGCTTGGTGTGCCGCTACTTCCTCTTGGCTCTTTGTCATCATCAAAAGATTCTAGAATCTGCCCATATTCATTATAATGCCTACTCGCACTCACAAAATGCACTGCCTTTGAGTGCTGCTTTTTTAAACAAAGTAAGCCCTCATCAAATTGCACAAAAGGAAAAAGAAAGCTTAGAAACTTTGAGCCTTTACTCTCAAAACTGCCCTGTATTTGCAGTGGGACTTGTTTTGAATCTTGTATAGCAAGCGTTTTCATTTGCGTAAATAATAAGTAGCGTGCTCACCCTTTAAACGCATTTCCTTGCCCTCTTTTTCTACGACAAATTCCCCCTCCAAAGAACGCACAAACCAAAATTCATATCCGCTACTCTCACTTGGGTGGCAAAGTCGGCGAGACGCACCTGTGGCACTTAGTTTAAGTTTTTTGCCCTTTAATGCAAAGGTAGCGAAATAGTTATTGCACACACTCACGCCAAAAATACGATTTTCTTCGGTATCAAAGCTCATAGTTGATTGAGCCTCTTTCCAAATAGGTTCAAACTCCCGCCCATCTTTAAGCGTAAATTTATACACATACCATTGCTTTTCATCTTCTAAAAGCGAATCTTTATATTCTTGCTTGATAAGATTCACAAAACACCCACTCATATTGAGTGCCACAAACGCAGCTAACCCTATTTTGATAAAAGATTTATATGTCATTTTCGCCCCATTTATATTGATTCAGCATTATTTATAAGCCATTTATAAGCGTGCCATTATAGAATCTCAATGCAAACAAACGCATATCATAAAACACAAGGAGAGCAAATGCGCATTGATTTACACAATCACACAAGCCTTTGTCATCACGCCACAGGCACGATGAGGGAATATATCCAAGAAGCACTTGCGCATAATATCAATGTGTTTGGATTCTCTTGCCATTCCCCTATGGCTTTTGATGAAGCCTATCGTATGAATGTGCAAGAGCTGCCTTTATACTGCGCAGAAGTGCGTGCCTTGCAAGAAGAATTTAAAGATAACATTGAGATTCTCTGCGCCCTAGAGGTGGATTATATCCTCCATAGAGAGGATTTATTAGAATCTTGTGTATTCGCATATCCCTTTGATTATCTCATTGGTTCAGTGCATTTTTTAGGCACTTGGGGGTTTGATAATCCCGCATTTATTGGTGAATATGCCAAAGTAGATATGTGTGAGTGCTGGAAGCAATATCTTAAGTCCATTGAGAGTATGGCGCAAAGTGGCTTATTTCAGATTGTAGGACATTTTGATTTGCTTAAACTTTTTGGACATAGCATTCCTCCCTCGTGTGAGCCTTATTTAGACTTAGCTTTGGAATCTATTGCCGATAATCATCTCGCCCTAGAGCTTAATCCTGCAGGGTGGCGAAAGCCCATTAACGAAGCTTATCCAAGTCCTGCTATTTTGCACAAAGCCTACAAGAAAGGCATTCCTATCACTTTTGGTTCAGACGCACATAGTGTGGCGCATATCGGATTTAGATATGCGGATTTATGCGCCTTAGCTAAAAGCGTAGGTTATGATTCTGCGCTGTATTTCAGACAAAAGCAACCTCAAAATATTAGATTCTAAGCTTTTGTGATATAATTGTGCTATGAGTAAAAAGAGCGTATAAAATTCACACTTGAATTTGTTAAAGGTTTTATATTTGCCTTATTGACTGCATTGTTTGGTATCTTTACCTTTGTAGTCATCAATATTGAAACAATTAACACATTTCAAGTAATAGCTTCTATAATGGGAGCTGTGGTAATTGCAATATTCTTTTACTTTCTCATACGCTATCTTGTCAAAAAACTTGATGAATTGGAGGAATTAGAATGATTGGCTTATTCGTAGCAATCTTTACAATATTTACTTTTTGTGCTTTATGCTTGTATGCTGTCAGGGCTATATGTAAATAGCGATTTTTGCTTAAGAAGCGGAATAAATATGATACAATTTTATTATGAGTAAATTAGACAAAGAAAAAGAAAAAATAGGCATTTTAAAATTTTGGCTTGGCATAGTGGTAGCTACATTTTTAGCTATTGGCGGCTGGTTAGCTACAAATATCCATAAAACAGAATCTTTGCTTCTTGTCTGCGGTTCTTTGTCTCTCATAGGCTTGTTTATTGCTGGTTTTTTGCTTAATAAGCGCATTAATAAACACATCAACAATTTGGAGGACTTATAAATGATTGAAAATGTTACACTTGCTATCATAGCTCTAGGTTTATTTTTCATACCCATAATGGCGATTAAAGTCGCTCTTGATGATAAAAAAAGCAGTGAATCTCCAAAGGACAAACAAAAATCGTAGAAATCGGCTTAAGTCTTTTAGCCATAGCCTTTTGCACTTGGTTTTTGGGTAAAACTTTAACCGATTAAGCGTATATCCTCAAGCTTTTGTGATATAATGGCACTATGAGTAGAAAATACAGCATAAAAGAACAAATAGGCACATTAAGAGTGTTTGCTATATTATTTCTTACATCAATATTCGGTGTATTGGGGTATGCAGTAGCAAACTTAGAAAATCTCACTCTTTCAAAAGTGTTTATTGGGATAGTGATTTTAATATCACTAGCTTCGGTATTCGTGCTTATATTAATGGCACACAATAAGAAATTAAAAGAATTGGAGGATATGGAATGATTAATGGATTAATCCTAGTTGGTTTTAGTCTAGCCACGATAATTTTTTGCACTTTGTTTTTAATAAAATCAATGGAATCCAAATAAAACAACCAAGAATTTATGTTCTTAGTAAAAGAATCATTGGAGATTTAAATAAAATTGAGGAGTCAGAATGATTGGGATATGTGTTAGCATATTGGCTGCCTTAACACTTTTGGCTTCTGTCATAATGATTGTTACAATGCTAGATAACGCTACTAAAAAAACTAGAATAATGATTTTAAAAATGCTTGAAAAAAATAAAATTTGCTCATAGTTTAAGGACATTGGCTCATTTTACACACAAAACATACACTTTCCAAATTCACATATAAAAGATAAGAGGATTAATAAAACCCAAAGCCTAAAGCGTTATACCCTAGGCTTTAAGGATTCAATAAAGGAATTGGCAAGATTGTCTCACCTTAGATTTTCAAAGGAGTTAGCGACAAGTGCCGCCTTAAAGCTTTTGCTCACTCTTCGCTTAGAAATCCCATTTTACGCGCACTGCACCATTAACACTTGCGATTGGCTCTCTAGTCAATGGTTTATTTGCTGTGGCTACATTATCTTGTTGATACCAGCCTACTTGAGGAGAGAGTGTCAAATTTGCACTGACTTTATAGGGGAGTTGCACAAATGCAGTATAGCCCTTAAATTTACCAGCTGTGCCATTACCAAATGTTTCTTGATACCCTGCACCTACGATAAATGACAATTCTTTAGAAAGGGCTGTCCCAAATTCAACCTTACCCCCTGAACGTTTGATGCTTATACCTTCAGTTAAGGCTGTCAATCCATCACTAACACTTGAGTGCGCCCAACCTCCAACATTGGTAGCAGTGCCTTGATTCCCATAGATATGTGCGTTTTTACCATAGTGAGCTACGAGAGAGAGCCAAGAACTGCCAAATGTAGGTTTCGCACCCACAAAAATATGCCACGCATCATTAGAGCCTGTATTATTATCCAAATTACCTGCGTTTAAACTACCTCTTGTCATAGCTGTTGGATTATAGTGTTTGTAAGCTCCAGCGATTTTAAACACAGGATTTGCCTTATCACCCACAGAGTAGCTCACTGCAATACGAGGCATTTCATTACTTACACCATAACCTGAAGCTAAGTAATCATTCACAAGCGCAAGGCTCAATCCTGCGACACTATATTGTGCTTGAAGTTTTCTATCTGATGTCGCTACACCACCAAAGCCCCAAGAACCCATATCGTTGTTCCACAAGTCATTTGAGAAGCTTGTATCTGCTGTGGGAGTTTGTGCTTTCCCTATAAGGATAGTCCCCATACCTGTATCATACGAACCCCAAAACAAACGCAAAGGAGATACGGTTGTAAGGCTTGGGTCTGATTCAACCGCACCTATTTCAACTTGTGCGCTAAATTTATCTGCGTGAAATTTCACACCAAAGTTTGAGTTGTTTTGCACACCAAATAAAAATGGTGCAGCGTTTCTAGTACTTGTGTCCTTATGAGTATTTTCACCCATACCAACAAAACCACGAATAGAGCCATACACATCAAGCTTTTTATCATCAGCATTATAGACTTCAAAAGCTGCCGCTGGCAACACAAGAAGAGCTGACAAAGCACTGCTTACAACAATTTTTTTCATTAGAAACCTCCAAAAAGTAATTATCTGCTAAACAGATTAGGGGCACATTGTTACCAAAAAAAACACTTTTGTCAATAAAAAAAAGAAGTTTTAAAATACTAATCTTTGATAAGCTGCATAAATTCGGCTCTTGTTCGGGAATCTTTTTGAAAAAGTCCGCGCAAAGCAGAAGTGATGATAAAAGATTCTCTCTCTTTGCCCCTCATCTCAAGGCAAAGATGTCGTGCCTCACATACTATCATCGCTCCTTTGGGCTTAATCTCGGCAATAAGTGCGTCTGCAATCTGTGCTGTGAGACATTCTTGAATCTGTAATCTATGCGTGTATATCTCTACCAATCGCGCTAAGGCACTAATACCTACAAGCCTTTTATCAGGGATATATCCAATAGAAATATGCCCAAAAAATGGCAAAAGATGATGTTCGCACATAGAGTAAAAATGTAACTTTTTGAGTACTATCATTTCATCACACACACCATCTTCAAAAATACTGCCGAGTGCCTCTTTTGGGCTTTTATTATAGCCACTGAGCATATCTGAAAATGCGTGGCTTATGCGCTGTGGCGTGCGCAGTAGCCCCTCTCGTGTAGGATTTTCGCCTACGCTTTGGCATAGAGATTCAAAAAAGCTTTGAGCATTTCGCTCTAAGATTGTAGAGTGCTGATTTGAAAGGGAATCGTGGCTAGATTTTTGCATATTGTTCTCACTTTGTAAATTTACGCATTCAAATTGCATTCATTGCGTTTGTGGTGCATTACTTTGCGTTATGGGCGCATTGTATAATATTTTTGCTTATGGTTTTTTATTTTGAGTATTTTTTTTGATAAGGGGAAGGGGCTTGAATGTGCAAGTGTGGGCTAGTGCTTCGCAAGAGCACGAAGTCGCTCCCTCCCCCTTATCTATCCCCGCTATGCTTCCCTGCCACTGCGTGGCGTTCGCAGATATACCGCTCACCCCCGACAACGCTTTAAGGTTTGTGCAATGCACGATTTTATTTTATCGCTGTGAGGATTACCTCACAGCTAATTATATTTATAACAAATCTCGCCCACTTCGTGGTGCGTAGCATTGGAAAAAAGAGGCAGGAGTGCCTCTGCCAATGCGAAGCTAAAAGTGGATAAGCGAGGCTCTCCCCTTGATTGCCGAAAAAGCGGCGACTTTTTCGGGGCTAAGGGGTGAGCGGCACGACTGCGAACGGGAGAGGATAAACCTTTTTTTGCGATAAATAAATTTCATTTTAAAAATGTTGTCCGAGCAGAGCTTTTATGCGATTTTGGATACTTGGGTGGGTGCTTAGAATCTCACCTATGCCAAAAAGATAGGCATTTGCTCGTGTAGGATTTGGCTCTTGATAGTTATTTTGCACATAATCTTGACTGATTTTTTGCAATGCGCGAACCATTGGCTCACTCCCTTTCATCAAATACGCCGCGCCCGAATCCGCCATATACTCACGAGAGCGAGAGATAAAAAGACTAAGCACAAGTGTAAGAAGCGGGAGAACAAATTGCAAGATAAGCAAAATACTTCGTGCCGCTCTTGCTCCTTGAGATTGAGCAGAGCTAAAATAGAATGCAAAAATATTCACGCCTAAGAGCATAATATTGCTTAAAATCCCTACACACATCGTTAATCGCACATCTCCGTGCCGAATATGGCTTAGCTCGTGTGCCACTACTGCTTTGAGCTCACTCTCATCTAATCGCTCTAAAAGTGCCGAAGTAACTGCAATCATAGAATTTTTCTCATTCCAACCACTTGCAAAAGCATTCATATAAGGTGCTTCCATAATATAAAGTGCAGGTTCAAAAGAGCAATTTGCCCTCCTAAGCACATCTTGAAATACACCATAAAGGCGAGATTCCTGACGCGAGAGGACATTATTAGGATTAATGCGTTTGTATTCGTTGCCACTTAACATAATGTGCGAAAAGCGCTGCACACTAAAGAGAATAATGCCCACCGCCACAACTGCCATACCAAAGGTAATCACAGGAAATTCATAAAAACTAAGAAGCATTATAAATCCCTCTTGCAAACTTGAAGCGTCAATGCGAATAATATCTGCAAGCAAACCAATAAGCGTAAAAATAGCAATATACACAGCCAAAACCGCATAAGTTTTAAGCTTATTTTGAGCGATAATGCGTTCAAAATGCGGATTCATTCTCTTCTCCTTACTCTTTAATAAGCAATATTATGGCAAAGTTTTACTAATTTTTAAAAAAGGAATGATATGTCCGAAAAAGTTACACAAGATGTAGCGCGTATATATACAATGAGCAAGGAGATAAATGCGCGTTTATACGAATTTTTTGAAGCGATACAAGCACAAGATAAACCCCACTCAAGCGCACATTCTCCCGCAATAGCAGAAAAATATCAGCTCCTTTGCACTCTTGCCAAGCAATGCTCACTTGAGCCTACAATGCCTACGCTTATGGCTTTGGCGGAACGCATTATTAGTTTGCGCGAAGATAAAATCGTGCAGATTCTCAAAAACCAAGCCAAGTCTCAAGAATCTCACACTACACCCTCTTTGGAGACACAGCAAAGCCAAGAGCAATATGTCAATTCGTGTAGAGCACTGCTGCTTGATTTTGTAATGGAGTATTATGAGCGCATTCAGAGTGAATTTATAGAATCTATTTGCAAGCAAAAGCTTTTAAATGCGTTTTACCGCGAGATTTTGAAAAGCACACATCGCATTGGACTTGCGATGAATGAGTTTTTTAAGATATGGCAAAAACAGCTCATTGATGGGATAAATCGTGATTTAGAGCACACTTATGGCTTTGAGGAAGCCCTCACACTGCTTGAACATACTTTGGAGTGCGATAAAGAAGGACAAATCGCTGGGCGGTGCTACTCTGTACCGCAATTTCTGCCTGATACTCACTCTTTTGTCTCTTGTGCTTATGCAAAAGCCTTTCCTCAAGAAGTAGCACACATACTTGAAGCTTTACAAATAAGCATTGAACGACTAGAGGGCTTACAAGATGATATATACAATCGCAAGCAAGCTTATATTGCATATTTTAAAGCACTTTATGCCGCGTGGGCAGAGTGTGATAGCACTCATCTCATAGAGCGGTGGCAGGAGGTGGATTCACAATGGTTACATATTGATACACCTTTGCAAATTGCGCACCCTTTTGAGTATTATGAAGATATTTATCGTCATAGTGTCGCGCCCGAATGGGATTTGCGCCTACAAAGTCCTCAAAACACACTGCCTTCACACACAAAGGCGAATATAAAAGCGATGTTTGAAATGATGAGTGAGCAACTCAATGCAAGTGGGGCATTAAAGGATAATGTGCGAAGTGCATTGAAGCAAACTACACTTTATACTGCCCTCCCTGTGCTTGTCTATGGTGCTGAAAATAATGGCTTATTCTCCGCTCAAGTAATCCCAAATGATGAATATATCTCGCGTTTAAAAGGCAAGAAAATTTTTGCATTCCCTGATAGAATCATCGCACAAGAACAAGCCAAGCCACAAATGAAAATCAATGCCGAGTTTTTCCCTGCTGCATTTTTGCAAGAAATGCGCGATGTGTTATTTGATAAACAAACCTTATGGCATTACATTTATGATATAAGCACAAATGGGCACGAATTTGGGCATATTTTGTGGATTGAGCGCGAAAGCGAAATATGTATGAATGTTGATGGAGAGTTTAAAAATATTGAAGAGTTTAAAGCCACTTGTGGTGGGCTTGTAGCGTATTTTTTGCATTATGAGGGCAAAATTGCTCACACAGCACACAAAGATATAGCCCTCTATGAATCTCAACTTGGCGGGAAAGAAAAAATCCTCTGCGCACTCCTGAATGATACAATTACTCGTGCAGTAAAGCTTATGGCGTGGCGAGAGAGCATTGAGGTGCGAGCATATTATTGTGAGGGATTAATCCACTTAAGCGGTATGTTTGAAAGCGGCGTACTTAGTTTCAATCAATCTGCGAATCCTAAACTACACATTGATACAACGCAATACAAAGCATTAATGCAATGGTATCAGCGCACTTATGCCTCTCTTGCACAGCATTATCTGCAAAAGCTCCCTGCAAAGCAATGGCTCAAACATTTTGTAGATACCAAAGGCTATTATCCTATAAATTCGCAAGTGAGGGCATTTGTAGAGCATTATTGGGAGCGATATAAACTTATTGGCGGGGAGATTCTTTAAAAGAATCTCGCAATCAATAAACGCATTTATGCTCTTAATCTTTAGGCTCAAGCTCACACTTTTTAGATTCTAAAATCTCTTGTGCTTTTGATAAGAGCGCTTGTTTTGTATTGCTCACTCGTTCGTGCAATACTTCTTGATGCAACAAATGCAGAATCTCCCCTACTCTCTTGCCCTCACTCACTCCAATATGGATTAAATCTCTGCCATTAAGACATAATTCTTTGCGTTCTAAAGGTGTGGAGGAAGCAAGAATATGTGCTACAAGAGAGGATATGCGTTCAAGCATTTCGTTTTCCTGCGCTTTATCTTCCGAATCTTGTGCGTTTATGAGCGCAGTTTTAAGTTTTAACACATCTTTAAACATTACTACGCCCTTTTCACGCCCTCCCATATCCACAAGCATACTCTTAAGTGCGATAGGGTTATTTTTTAGAGGCTTTTTAGCCCACTCAAGCAAGGAATAAGTGTATTCTTTGCTGTGCGTATCAAATTTGAGTGATTTCAATATATCTCGCACTTGTAATTCATCTGTATAATACAAAAATGCTCCCCACGCAAGAGTTGGATTTGGAGAAGTAAGATTATCTAAGATACAAAGTGTGCGCTGCCATAAAGTGTTATGTGTGATTATCTCGCGCATTTGTGGGCAGATTTCACCTATCACAGATTTAAACTCTTGAAGCACTGCTTTTGCCCACGCTCCGCACAAAAGCTTTGTCAATTCTACTTTTATGCGCTCTTTGGCGATAAGACGCACTTTGGGACAAAGCGAAAAAATCGCCGCTTTTGTGTTGGATTCTATCTCAAAGCCAAGTGTAGCACTAAAGCGCAAAGCACGCAAAATCCTCAAAGCATCTTCACTCAATCGGCTCAAAGGATTCCCCACGCACACGATACGCTTATGATATAAATCTCTCAAGCCTCCCACTTCATCAATAAGTCCGCATTGTGGCGCATATGCAAGAGCATTGATAGTAAAATCTCTCCTTTGCAAATCTTGCACAAGAGAACGCGTGAAAGTAACATTTTTGGGAGAACGCGCATTGCTATATACACCATCAATACGAAAGGTTGTAACCTCATAGCTTTGAGATTCTATCAAAACACTTATAGTGCCATATTTGAGCCCTGTGGAAATCGTATGTGCAAAAAGCCTCATTATTTCTTGTGGCAGTGCCGAAGTTGTGATGTCATAATCATTTGCAACATAAGGCGTGTGAGTACTTTGAGCAAGAATCATATCGCGCACACAACCACCAACGATATAAGCTTCATATCCTGCACCCTGTAAAGTTTCAAGGATATGTAAAACTGCTGTGGGCAAATGCGGAGTGAAAGCAGAGTGTTTCATTTAAATAATATGTTTATTTTTAAGCCCACATCGCACACGCAATATGCCAAATCGCAAAATAAAGCGCCTCAAAAATGGCACGAACATAAAGGGATAGCGCACATAAGCTCTAAAAAGCGTTTTGCACACAAGCAATCGCGTGCGCTTTGCATAAGTGCGATGAAGTGATGTAGGATTTGCACTTGTTGCATTTACTTGCAAAGTATTGAGAATCTCACTTAAGATTCGTGAGCTATTCATCGCTCCGCTAATACCCTCCAAAGTGCTTGCATTGACAAATCCTGCTGCCTCTCCGATGAGAAATACTCCATTTTTACCTCGCACAAAATCACGCCACCTCGTTGGTTGCAGCACAAGACAGGCTTCGCGCTTAAGAGGTTGTCCAAAAACAAATCCTAAACTTTGCAATCGCTGCTTTTGCAATGTAAATGCTCTTTGACATTGCTGATGAGGATATGCTCCACCAAAGATAAAATACTCATCTTTGGACATACTCCAACTATAACTTGGGGTTAGCTCTTTATCAAATATGCAAGAAAGCATTGGTGGGTTAGATTCTTTAAACCATTCTTGGATACACACAAGAGAGGGTGTTTTAAGCTGTGGATAAAGCCAACGGCGAATATGACTTTTCGCACCATCTGCACCTACAACAAAGCGTGCGCGACAATGATAAGATGTATTTTGAGAATCCACGCTTTGGGTAAAATAAATGCCATAATCTCCACTACTTGTTTGTTCTATACGCTTAAAGTAAGCTTTATGAAAAGTATGAATATGAGGGGGGATAAGCGATTTAAGCCACAAATCAAAACGATGTCGCTCCATATTGATATAGGCTTTTTGGATATATGAAGCATAGGGATAATGCCAATCAATCGTATTGATAGCAAAAATTTGCTCTTTGACTAAAATCGTATGCGGGAGATTCAAACCTTGCTTGGCAAAAGCCTTTTGCCCACCTTCAGAGAGTAACCCACCACAAGGCTTATGAAAATACTCATCATTGCAATGCCCTTGTGCATCTTTTTTATCAATGGCGATGACTTTAAGATGAGACTGCAAAAGTGCGGCGAGATTGCTCCCTGCAACACCTAGCCCAATAATCGCTATATCATACTCTCCTAAATCCACGCTCATTTTTGCCCTTTTATTTATTTTATATTTGTAAAATCAATGCGTGATTCTAACGCGTTTTTGTAATATAAGGCTTAATTAAGTATCTTTAAATTATGATAATGAAAATCAAAAATAAAGGAATAAGAATGAATCTCCCTAAAATCTTTCGCGTGTTTGATTCTATTTATATCCTCTTGCTCGGTAGTGGTGTGGGCGTTATCATAGCCTGTGTTTTTGCTGCAGCTACAATTTTTAAAGCTCAAGGTTTCCTCCCACAGCTTTCCATAAGCGATAGTGGCTTGCTTATGGGGACAATTTTTACCAAATGTAATGTATTTTTTAATATACTTGCAGGAGTGATTATCATTTATGAATTGCTTACATTTTGGAGCGCACAACTCTTTGAATTAAGCAATCAAAGACGTTTTTGGACGCTTATTGGCGGGATTAATGTTATTATGATTTTTCTTTTCACGCTTTATTATACGCCTTATATTATGGAAGCTCAAAACTTGGGCAATATCGCCACACCTGAATTTGATTCTATGCACAAGCAAAGTGAGCTTGTATTTAAGATTCTGCTTGTAGGTTTAAGTGTATCTGCGTTGTGGAGAGGCTTTATCGGAAGCACTCCTATTGCCCCTCATTCTAAAGCTTAAATCTAAAGAATCTTAAGAGATTTACTAAAAGCGATAGCCTAAACCGCTCATTATATATTGATAATCTTCATCATAAAAGCTGATATTATTTTTGCGCTTTTCTTTTTTATAACTTGCAAAAAATAAGACGCGAGGGTGAAAAAAGTTGAGTTTATACATTGAAAGGCTTGCTTGTGCTACAAAACCGCTCCGAAGTTTATCAAAAATAGGATTGATAGCTTGGCTTTGGTATTCAAAATACCCAAAACTTGGCTTAAATACAAGTGTGCCTTTCATCAAGGGAATAGTAATATCTATTTTGCCACCAATATTTGAATAACTCTCTGCTTCGCCATCTGCGACTATATAGTCATAATGTGCCAAAATCTTAAGAATCATAAATGAATAGCCAATTTCACCTTGATGTAAAAATTTATTGCGCTTCAAAGCTTCATAGGGTATGCTTTCACCTTTATAATCGTGATGTTGCAGCACATAACTCACAAAAAAATAATGATAAGGAGAGAACAAATAAGATTGCGTAGTGCTAAAACCAACTTTGCTTAGACTTCTTTCTTCACGTGCTCCCTCAATGTAAGGATTTGCATAGGCTCTTTCATATATAGAGCTAATGAGCGCAAATTCACTTCTTAGTCTTTTTTTAATTAAAGTGCTATATCCGAGCTTGAGCCCTCCTAATTCTCTGCCGCTAAAGCCTTTTAGAAAAATCTTATCCTCTCCCCAAATGCCATTATAAGAAATGTCTAAGCCTATTAAAGGGATAGGTTGATAATAATCATCTGCTTTGCCCTCAAGGCTCTTTAAATGATGTTTAGGTTGGGGGAACAAATGACTATTGATGATTCTCACTCCTGCTCCAAGCATAACTGAACCTTGAAAACCATTTTTATTCTCTTGGGAAAAGACAAGATTCAAGCAAATCCCTAAGAAAATAAACTTTTTATACATAAGTATCCCCTCTTATTTGATAAAAACAAAATATGAATACTATCAAAAAAAAAAAAAAACGCAACAAGCCTAATGAAGAGTGTAAAATAAAAAGCAACAAGGATAAAAAAGAAGTGAGTAAAAGCTAATAGGCTTCCCTACTAGCTTTTAAGGTATTATTGTTTGAGGTTAAGGAGAGTGTTTAGAATCTGGTCTGAAGTTGTTACAGCTTTTGAGTTTGCTTGGAATCCTCTTTGCACAACAATAAGCTGCGTTAAAGAGCGACTTAAATCCACATTACTCATCTCTAGCTTACTACCTGACACTCCGCCTCTACGCCCTGTATTCGCTGCACCAACCATTGGCTCTCCCGAGTTTCCTGTTTGTGAAAAAACATTTCCTCCCTCTGCTTGCAAACCGGCATTATTTGCAAAGTTTGCAAGAGCCACTTGAGCAAGGGCAATAGAGCGTCCATTACTAAATGCACCAAGCAAAGAACCATTAGAGTCAAAACGAATATCCATTAAGTCTCCCGCTTGGTAGCCATTTTGGTTAATTGAATAGGTTTCTGAAATCTTATCTACGCTTGTAAGCCCACCAAAGGTTTCATTCGCACCAAATTTAAGCTCCAATCTTTGTGGTCCTTTTGAGCCATTTTTGGGGTCAAATTGTAAAACAGGTGGATTCATACCCGAAAGCGAACCATCACTATTAAAACTCGCTCGTCCGCCCTCAAAAACATTTGGTTTAGTTACAGAGCCACCGATGAATTGCGCAGGTTCAGGCACAATCGCACGAAAACTCCATACTGCATCGCCTGTTTTCCAAAACTCAAAGCGGATATTATGCTTACTTCCCAAACTATCTACAATATCTACACTTGTAGCGTGGGTAGCTTTGACAATTTTACCTGTATTTACTGCTGCACCACCTTCAATCAAAGAGGCTGTATTTAAAGCTTTCATTGTTTCTTTAAAAAGCACATTATTTGTTACATTATCAGAAAAATGGCTTGTAACATAGAGGCTAAGATTGCGTTGCTCATCATCGGCATCATCGTGATTAGCAATTTCAAACATACCCCAACGATTGATTGTTACTCCCACCGTGGCAGTGCTTTCATAATAAGTTTTTTCAGGATTTTTAATCATATTTGCATCATATTGTATAAGGGCGCGCAAATCCTCTGTCGTCCTAAATTGTCCTGTGGTAGAATCTGCATCTTCAGATTTGGTATAGCGGTATCTAAAGGCAGTAATATCTTCCTCGCCTTCAACAAAATTTTGCAACACACCTGTGCCACCAGAAGTAATACGAATATTTTTTACCTTTTCCCCGCCGTCCATTTGGTTACGATTCTCAATTCTTAGCTGTCCTGCATCTACATAGGCATTTACACCTGTTTTATCACGCAATGAATTAATAGCATTTTGTGCAGCTATGATTGAGCTTACGCCTGTCATTGCAGAATTATTTGAAAAACTGACTTTTTCGCCATTGATACCTATTGAGCTTACTTCATTCGTTACAACGGTCTCGTGGCGAATGGCGGCAGTTTTATAGCTCAACCAAATACCTTGATTCTCATTTAACGCAAAGGCATCACCATCATCATTAAAGAGCACTCCCAAATCCTCGCCTACTTGTGTAAGCACTCCACGCGAATCATATATAGCCACTACACCATCTGCTGCAGTTTGCGCTGTGGAATCTAAAGCCGCTACATCTTGCATTTGGTCAATATGTCTTCCTGCATTTAAATTAGCGCGTAAAGTAATAGTTTTTGTTGCGCGTGCTGGCATAACCATACCGGGGTCAATTTGAATATTACGCACAGGTCCTGTATTATCTACTCTAAAAAAATCAAAATCACTCATTGTGCCAGATTCTGCTGCTTCTAGTGGCGGACGCACCCAACCTTGCACGACATATCCACCTGTGGTTACAAGATTCCCATTTGCATCAAAAAGAAATTCACCATTACGAGTATAATTATGCGTTGTGCCTCTATCAGGAGAAATAATGAAAAAACCATCGCCCTCAATGGCAACATCTGTTTTCACATCAGTATTTTGCGTGTTTCCTTGCGAAAACACTTTTGTTGTCGCATCAATCCCAACACCTAGTCCTACCGAAAAATCGTTTTGCCCCCCTAATCCATTTTTATAAGGCGAAGTTGCAATAAGTTTAATTTGTGAAAGCATATCCACAAAAGATGCTCTTGAGTATTTAAAACCAACGGTATTGACATTTGCAATATTGTTGCTCTCCACATCAAGCGCGATTTGATGCGCCTGCATACCACTAACTCCTGACCATAAAGACCTTAACATATTACATCCTTTCTGATAGAATCTACGATATTTATAACGCACTTACAAGCAATAGATATTCCAATTTTAATAAGTTTTATGCAAATACTCAAAAATTATTTTTTGCCCAAGCAATTTTACTTTGCTTTAAAAAGTATTTTATGTTAGTATTGCTCATCTTATATAGAATCTAAAAGGTAAAATATGAAAGAGAACACGCACTCGCTTATTTATCTTGCCCAATGTGATACAACTACGGGATTTTTAAGTCATAACGCGGAGATTCTAAATCTCTGCAAATCGCGTCCAAAAGAGCAACCTCTCCTTATAGAATCCAGCTCACTGCATATCCTTAAAACGCTTGTGCGTGTGCCAAAAGGGCATAAAAATCGTATCCGAAAAGCCAAATATACAACCTTTATTTATCCTAATAAAAAAGCAATAAGGCTTGTGCGTGAGGGGCTGCATTCGCATTTTCTTGAGCAATTTAAAACTCTGTATTCCACTTCTGCGAATCCAACCAAAGAAGATTTTAATGAAATATGGGCGCGGCAAAAATGTGATGTCATCGTGCTAGATAAACGAGGTTTTAGCCAAAAATCCCCCTCAAAAATATATACAATTAATCACCACACAATCAAAAGGAAGCGATAATGCGCATTGATAAGTTTCTAAGCAGTGTAAATATCCTCAAACGCCGCAAAATTGCACAAGATATGTGCGAAAATGGTGTAGTAACACTCAATAATATCATTGCAAAATCAAGCAAAGAAGTGCGTGTAGGCGATATTATACGACTTCATTACCTTGAATACACTAAGATATATCAAGTTTTGGCTATCCCCACAACAAAAACGATTCCAAAATCTCAAAGCAGTGAGTATTGCAAAGAAATCTTTGAATAAATTATACTTAAGATTCTAAAAGCCACTCGCACACCGCAATGCGTTTGACTGCACCCTTAAAAAGAATATGAGAATCCTCATTCATACGCAGGTGCAAAATATCCTTACTTGGAGGAATCAAAATAGCAGATTTCTCACATAATCCAAACTTTAAAGCCATAGCAAACACTGCAATCGCACCTGTGCCACACGCTTGAGTAATATCCTCAACACCGCGTTCGTAAGTGCTATACTTAATAGCGTCTTTTTGTATGAAACCAAGACTTATATTTGCATCATATTTGTGTCTTAAATGTTCAAGTAATGTATCTTTTTTATCAGGTAAAGCACTCTCTTGTGAGACAAAACCAACTAAATGTGGCACTCCAGAATCTAGCAAATCCCACGATTTCACACCATAAGGGTTAGATTCACTTATGTTTTGTTTGAGTATTTTGCACTTGCCCAAATCACTTTGGACTAAAGTCATATCATTCTCATCTAATTCAATGCCAATAAGTCCAACTTCGCTTAAAAATTGATGTCGCTTTTGAGCTATGCCCTCTATATACGCATAATGCCCTACACTACGACTTGCATTACCACACATTTTTGCGCTAGAACCATCAGCATTATAAAATTCCCATTCATAAGCATATTCTGCACCTCTTGGAGCAGGGATAAGCACTACCATACCATCAGCACCTATACCATTATGTCGCTCACAAACACTTCTAGCAAGGGCAGGACGCGAACCATCATTATGAGAGTGGGAGTGGCAAATAAGAAAATCATTGCCATTGCTGCTATATTTGACAAAACGCATAGAATCCTCCTTTTATTACTTATCAGTTGGCAGAGGCAAAGATTGCAAATATGATTCTACATATTGTTGTAAAGTGCGCAAATCACCATCATTATTAATCACATCATCGGCAAGATGACATTTTTCTTCTATGGGCATTTGAGCGTCTAAACGCGCTTTGGCTTCTTGCAGGGTAAAATTATTGCGTTTCATAATGCGCTCAATGGCTTTTTCTGCTGAAGCATAAACCACAAGTGAGCGTGCCACAGGATAAACCTCCTTGCCTCCGACCTCAAAAAACAAAGGAATATCTATAAAATACCACATTTTTTTTTCCTCAAGCTCTCGTGCTTGAGAGAGAATCGCCTCTTTGATATGCGGGTGGAGGATTGCTTGTAATTGCTCGCGTTGAGATGAGGAAGCAAAAATAATATTGCCAAGTGCCTTACGATTAATCTTGTTATCAGGGTGCAAAATCTCTTTGCCAAAATGTGCAACTACTTCCGCACTATGCTCATCAAGCACCTTATGGGCAATAGAATCTGCACAAATGCTTTGAAATCCATAGAGAGAAAGAAAGCTTACAAGTGTGCTTTTTCCACTGCCTATTGAGCCTGTGAGTGCGATTGCGTATGTTAATTGCGCACTCATACATCAAAACTTTGCAATATCTTGTATTTTCTCAAATAAAAAATTTGGCAATACGAATGCACTTTCGTGAATCTTGGCATTATAATATTCCAAATGAGGAAGCAAATCAATCTTTTGAAGCAACATATCTGCACAAGGGTGAAAATGTTTAGAAGCAAAAATATAACTCTTATCACTCAAAATACTTAAATGAGGGAAAAAAGGCATTATAATATGGAAAAAAGATGTGTATTCACTTAATTTTTGTGTAAATGCCTCTTCTTCAAGCAGTGGGTGTGGAGCGCGGGCAATCAATATACCTTCATTTGTGAGCATACGCGATAAACCATCAAGCTGATGTTTATCAAGCAAAGAATCTGCGATAATGACATCATACTTTTTAATATCCAATTCCATTGCTTGAGAGACGAGTGTAAAATGTTTATGGTGTATCACCTCTTGAAAATGAGGTAAAAAACTCATAAGAGAATCCAAGCTCTTTTTATCACCCTGCACACAATCTACGCTCACATTATGTTTGAAACATTCATAAGCAATTTCAAGATTGAAACTATGAAAAAGCAAAACATTTTTTGGATAAGGAATAGAACAAAGCGGAATATGAGCAAGTAATTCAGATTCTATAAAAATATATTTTTTTAACAAGAGATATTTTTCATCAATCATTGCTACTTCTTCAAAATCTGCACTTTTAAAAATCTCCACAATGTGTGTGCTACGAGCATCTAAAATTTTCGTATCAACAATGTATTCTTGTCGGAAATTTGGCGTAAGCCCACGAGTAATCCACATAATCAAAAACCTTAGTATAAATCTTTAGAAGAATGAGTAAGTCTTAAGACTTAAACTCCCTTACAGGTGCTTATGGCACACAAATCCATAAGATGCTCTGCTGTGTTCCCACCCTGAAGCGTTGTCTTATAAACCTATTGCATAAGTCTATAAGGAAGCATAAGATTATATCGTTTGAGGACTTAAAAGTGATTGAAATAATTAGCTTTCACTTGGTTTTTTAGGATAGCAAAAACGATAGCCTCTGCGGCGAACCGTCTCAATTGTGCCAATATTAAGAGGTTTATCCATTTTTTGACGAATTTGATTTATCGCTACTTCAATGACATTGGGCGTTACAAGCTCTGGCTCTTCCCAAATCGCATCAAGCAGCTGCTCTTTAGAAACAATTTGGTCGCGATGGCGCGCAAGGTGTGTAAGCACTTCAAAAGGCTTACCTTTAACCTCAATTTCTTGCCCTCTGTAAGTAATTTTTTCTTCATCAGGATTAATGACTAAATCTTCAATCTCAATCACACTTGAACCCCAAAAACGCAACCGCGCTTGGATTCTAATTAAAAGCACTTCAAGGTTAAAAGGTTTAGGCACAAAATCATCTGCACCCTCTTTAAATGCGCGTATTTCATTTTCTGCTGAAGTTTTAGCCGATATGATAATAACTGGTGTTCTTGGAGATTTTTCTTTAACTTGTGCAATAATTTCAATCCCACAACCATCGGGTAAATCCCAATCAGCCAATACTAAATCATAATTTCTAATGCTAATAAAATATTCACCATCCTTAAGATTCTCTGCGATATCAGTCTGATAACTACGCTCATTAAGCATTTCTGCAATATTTTTACATAAGGTAGGATCATCTTCTATGACTAAGATTCTCATTTTCTCTTCCTCTCAATACTTAAATTTAGCTTGAATTATAGCACAGATTATAAAAATATTTTGCCAATTCTAAAATTTCTTGTATTTGAAGTGGCAAATAACACCTTTTTTAGCCAAAAAAGACTATCTTTAGCATTATAACGTTTGAGCGCATCATTATTTTCTGTGGTTAGATTCAAACCTTCTTCCATTGTATAAAATGCCTCATAACCCATACTCTTTGCTGTGCGGAGTAGTCCCTGATTATAATTCCCATCAGGCCACGCAAGATGCTTTGTTTGCACACCAAGTTGTTCCTTAATCAATCGCTTTGATAATTCAAAATCCTCGTGCCAAGAAAGCGAAATGATGTTTGAAAATTGATAGGTATGCGTCATTGAACCTATACTAAAAACATCTTGCATTGTGCGGATTTCTTCCCAATTACACATCACACTGCGTGCATTATCCAACATAGCATTTTTACATTGTTCGTGAGGCAAGGCAACATATTCGCTTGTTAGCTTTGAAGCCTCATCAACCCATTCTGTTACCACAAATAATCCAGCTTTAACCCAATAATGTTTCATAATTTTATAAGCATTTTCATACACATCGCGCCACGCTCCATCAAAGCTTAATAATACACATCGGCGTGGAATAAGACTATTGTCTTGTTTAAAGGCAATAATATCATCAAGGCTTAAAAAACTAAAAGACTTTTTGTGTAAATATTGAATCTGCTTTTCAAAAGTTTCCAAAGATACACTATAAGAATCGTGCATATCACGAATATGGGTATATCGGAGTATGGGAATACACATCATAGATAATTTACCAACGACATTTGATTGATTCTACTTGTTGAAGCAAGCACTGCATTATAATTTGTAGTTAGATTAGAGAAATGATTATAGGTTTGAGCAATGTCTGTGCCGATTACATCGCTCTTAATAGATTCTATTTGCACACGCAAGACTTCATTGCGCCTAATTGTATTTTCAAAACTGCGACTATGTGCTCCATTAAGCGCTATCATTTTTTCAATATGGTCGCTTAAATGTCCAAAAAGTTCAATGCCATTTTGGATTCCCTTATTGCGCATTTCACTTGTGTATTCTTCTCCATAGGCGTCAGGGCGATATACTCCTGCGCGGACTGCTTCAATAATGCCATCAAGTGAGCGAAAAAAATCTACATCTGGCTGATCAATCACAAGAGCATTATTAGCATTAAAGGTAAGTGAAGCACGATGATTATGAATACTTTGCTCACTAAAATCACTACTTGAGGCATCATACATCATAAATTTCATACGCGAAACAGAACGCATTTCATCACTAATTTCAATGCGTCCATCATAGCTCAAATACGCACTTACATTGCCCTTTGTTTGTTTTAAAAGTGCTTCATAAGCATTTTTTCCATCTTGGGTTGGCACGCCATTTTGTGTTTGTAAAGCCTGATAGTGTTCCATAGGCTGATTACTATAATTAAGCGCAACACTGATTACATCAAGAATCTGACGATAGGTAACATCATCAGCTTTGGTAACACTAACCGCTGGTGGCTCATCGTGTGGATTATACAGCGGAATAAAAAATTCTTGTTGAGATTTAGGGTCATTCATATTAAAATCTGCATTTGGAAGCACTAGATATGAGCCCTTATTGCTTAATTCAATGCGTGCATTCACAGGAATCCCATTATGGTCATCAAATACTAAATTATAAGTCTGTCCATCAAGGCTACCTCCTGCTACTTCAGAAAGCTTTGTTTCATCATTGGCATAACCCATACCATTTGCAAGAATCTGCGATACATTAGAAATAAGTTTAGAACCTTGATTATCAAAACTTACTTGGTCATATTCGGTGCGATAATCACGTCTAATGCCTTTTGTCTCTACTCCCATATCATTAAGCGTAGTAAGCGAAAGACTAAAACCGCTTGGTCCATTAAATGGTAAATCCATCATATCTTTATCTTTGTGGGTTACATTCATATCTCGCAATATGAGTTCTCCACGTACAATCTCACCCTCAATTTTGCCACCAAAATGCTTTTTAATCATTGCAAGCAAATCTTGCACTTCTATATCATCATCAATATTCACATTTAAATCTTCAATAGATTCTTCATTGATTGTGCCATCATCGTTATTTGGACGCGTGCCTCCAATCACAAGTGTTTTAACATCTTCAGCAAGCACATCTTTAAGTTTTGTCCTAAGAGTCGCTGGAAAGTTATCTTTTGTAAGTAATGTAGAGGGAAATTTCAAATCACGATGGTCGTAATTATCTTTAATGGCTTTAAGATGGCTTTGGGAAAATTGCCCCATAAAAGGACTTTTTTGATAACTTGTAACTCTTGCTCCAAGTGAGGGCAAATCATCAAGATTCTCTACATCTGTATCGCTTGAGATAAGGTGAAAATCTAAATTTGCATTGCCCGGCTGTAAATTTTTAATTTCAATTTCTCCCCAAAAATTTAAATTCACATCAACTACTTTATTTTTGCTTGTATTGCCAAATTCTTTGCCAATCTTATCAAGCAAATCTTGCACTTTTGTAGCGTTTTTAACATTTTTATAACCCACATCAAAATCAAACTTGCTCTTAAAACTTGTGCCATCTGGACGAACACCGCGCAAATAAAAGTATTCCTTACCATTATTGCTCGTATCATCATCATTATCTCCAAGCAAATCTCGCAAAGTATCCCCCGCTTTGATATATACTTCCTCTGGAATATCGCCCCTTTTGATTCTATCCATAATATCATTATTGAGCTTGGTTTGGTTGAATTTACGAATATTAGTCGTAATACTCTTATGATGGTCAGAATCTCGCCCAAAAAACAACTCTCCTCCAGTGATATTGTAAGGTATAGGGTTATTATTGCTTACCAAAGCCTCTAATGTTTCATTATTGCCCTTATATGTGCCATCAGGGTCAAAAGGACGAATCTTTACATTACTTCCTGCAAAAAGAAATTCGCCTCCAATAGAAGTATTAGCGATATTAATCATATGCTCTTTGAGCTTTTCTAAGTCTCTAGCGATTGCCTCGCGAGAAGTTGGAGAATGTATATCATTTGCAGCCTGAATAAGCTTAGTATTGAATTGCTCGGCAGTTTGGGAAAGCTCGGAAAGGGCTTTATCAGTATTAAGCGTAGAAGTATAGGCATCATTACCTACATCAATACCTTGGTCAAGATTGACTTTTTCATATTCAAGTTTTAGATTCTGATTAAACACGCTACTATCTTGGTAGCCATATTGAATCTTGAGCCCCGAAGCAATTTTAGTATTCATATCCATAAGCTTACTTTGCATCGTGCCTTGATAATAATTCATTTGGTTATATTTTGTGCCAAATGTAACCCTCATCTTTGTTCCTTACTTTTAGTTTCATCTCTTTACATCGGCATTTTAAGCAAAAACAATACCTTTTTGCAAATTCTTTTCTCAATTTCAGCGCAAAACATCAAGAATTTGTTCTTGCTGTTCGTAAATAATCTTGCTTTTATCCCATTCCATATTGCCTTCACGTTTCTTTGTGCCCTTTTTGAGATCTTCTACACCTTTTTCATTACCACTTGGTATTTTTGCTTTACCCTTGATATTTTTGTGATAAAAAGTCGTAGGTGAGCCACCAAAATGACTTGTTGTTTTATCATATTTTGGTTTTGCATCACCCATTATATCAGCCTCACTTTTACCGAGCAATTCAGGTGGAATTGGTAATTGCTTCACTGCTCCGCTAGGACTTATTTCCATAATACCTAACAACACGCCTCGCTTATGGTCAATCATTAATGTTTGATTAGATTTGAGGTTTAACTCTATGCGTGAGATTGTCTCAAAATCAAGAATCATATTATCCGCCCATATTACTGCCACACTTGTAACCATAGCTATTAATATACCCTTTATATGCATTTTTGCCCCCTATGATTTAGACTTTAATGATAGAATTATAGCCTAATTTTTACTCTTTAAAGGATTTTTATGCAAACAAGTTCATCAGTTAGCACACCAAATGCTCCACAAGCTATTGGTCCTTACTCTCAAGCACAAATTTATAATGGCATTATTTACACTTCAGGGCAAATAGCTCTCACCCCACAAGGTGATTTTGTAAATGGTGATATTACTGCTCAAAGCACACAGGTGCTTGAAAATCTCAAAGCCATTTTAGAATCTGCAGGAAGCAGTTTACAAAAAGTCATCAAAACAAGTGTTTTTCTAAGTGATATGAATCACTTCAATGCACTCAATGAAGTCTATGCTCAATATTTTGGCTCGCATAAACCTGCACGAAGCACGATTGCTGTTAAAAGTCTTCCAAAAAATGCACTTGTGGAAATTGAATGTATAGCCATACTCTAATCTTTAAGGATTCACAATGAATGATTTGCGAAACATCGCTCGTATTTTTACAGCTCCACTTGATTTTATCAATAAATATTTTAAAGCATTGGTGTTTATATTTATTGTGCTTCTTATTATTGCACCTAGCAATGATGAAGATACTTCTCACTCTCCCAATCTTGCTAAACTTTATCTTACTATGCCTATTTATGAGAGTGAAAGTTTTGCGGCACAAATTGAAAAAATTACAAAAAATAAAAATATCAAAGGAGTACTTCTTATTATTGACTCGCCTGGTGGAGCAGTAGGTGCGAGTATTGAAATCGCTGATATGATAAAAGCATTAGCTCAAAAAATGCCCCTTATTGCCTATGTGCAAGGCTCAATGGCAAGTGGAAGCTACTATGCAGGTATGTATGCAAATGAAATTTATGCCAATCGTGGAGCATTACTTGGCTCTATTGGCGTTATCTTTAGCGGATTCAATATAGAGGATCTTATGGGAAAAATTGGTATTAAAGAACAAGGTATTAAAGCAGGAACATACAAAGAAGTAGGTACAATGATGCGTCAATGGAATGCGGAGGAAAAACAATTTCTTGAAAATCTGATTCAAGAGCAATATACTTTATTTTATCAAGATGTTATCAAAGCGCGTTCATCACAACTTACAAGCACAGATTACCACGAATTTGCTGAAGGCAAGATATTCTCTGCGCAAAAAGCTTTGCAACTTGGATTAATTGACAAGATTGGCTCAATGCAAGAGGCAGTCGCTGCCTTACAACAGCGCACAGGTGTAAAGGAAGTGATATGGCTCAAAAAAGATAAATTTGAAGCCTATATGGATAAATTTTTAGATTCTGCAAGCTCAAAGATTCTCTCATTGAGCGCACCTAAACTCAAAACATCTTTATGAACACTCTCCATATCCCTCATACGCAGCGCATTATCCTCATTAGCGCACCTGATAAAAAAGGTCTTATTTATCATATCTCATCGGTGCTCTATGAACTTGGGCTCAATATTGAACGCAATGATGAATATGTAGATAAGGAAAACGAACATTTTTTTATGCGCACACATATATGTGGCGAGGTAGATGATGCAATGCTCAATGCCAAACTTCAAGCAATCTTGCCCTCTGATAGCACCCTTAAGATTCAGCCTGTTTGCAAAAAAAATATTATTATTCTCTGCACAAAAGAAAATCATTGCGTTGGCGATTTGCTCTTAAAGTATGATAGTGGCGAACTGAATGCACATATCCAAGCAATTATTAGCAATTATGAAACCCTAAAGCCACTTGCAGATAAGTTCTATATACCCTTTTTTCATATCCCAGCAGAAAATCAAAGTCGCAAAGCTCACGAATCACAGCTTTTAAAGGTCATTTCTCATTTTGATAGTGCTTATCTTGTGCTCGCTAAATATATGCGGATTCTCACTAGTGATTTTACCCAACATTTTGAAAATAAAATTATCAATATTCATCACAGCTTTCTTCCTGCATTCATCGGAGCAAATCCATACAAACAAGCCTATGAACGCGGTGTAAAACTCATTGGTGCAACTGCACATTTTGTCAATGAGAATCTTGATGAGGGACCTATTATCACACAAGATATTATTCATATCAATCACAGCCATTCGTGGCAGGATATGCAAAAAGCAGGACGCGATATTGAAAAAATCGTCCTCTCTCGTGCCCTTACACTTGCCTTAGAAGATAGAATCTTCGTCTATGGCAACAAAACAATTATATTTTAGGCATAATAATGAACAATTCAGGCACATACATTGAAGTTCTTATTGATGTGTGTATTGGGATTTTTTATGCGTTGCAATGGATTATTTATCTTTTTTTTGGGTTGAAGCCTCCTAAGCATACAAACGCTCTTTTTGCTCGGCATTTTTACACACTCCGCCTTGCCCTACCACTACGACTTTTAGCGGCATTTGCTCTTTATGTGTGGCTTGTTAAACCTATTTTGTGAGAGCATTATGCCCCGTCCTACTAAAATTGCTAAAAAAACAAAGAGTCATTCCCACTCATCGCATCAACCCTTAAGTCTCAAAGAACGATTTATTTTGCGTAAAAAAGCCCTGCTTAATAGACCAAAACGCAGACAATCAAAGCATAAATCATTATTTACAAAAATCATTGATAGCCTCTATAAAGGTTTGTCGCACATAATATTTTTTATATCTTGGAGTATTTCTTGGATTCTGAGCTTTGCCTTATGGATATGGCTCATCACACTCCTTTGGAATGAGTTTGGCATATATATTAAAACACATATTTTTCCATTGCTCCCTGCTTCTTTTATAAATTTTATAGAATCTTTCCACCTTTAATCTTCATACACATTTACCACAAAGCCACGAGTAATTTTAAGCACTTTTTAGGTATAATCCCACGCATTAAAGCACAAACGAAGGATTTTTATGCCCAAACGCACTGATATTCGGACAATTTTACTTATTGGTTCAGGACCTATTGTTATAGGACAAGCTTGTGAATTTGACTATTCGGGCACACAGGCAGTAAAAACACTTAAAAGTTTGGGTTATCGTGTGGTGCTTATTAATTCTAATCCAGCCACTATTATGACTGACCCTGATTTCGCAGACCGCACCTATATAGAACCTATCACAGAAGAAATCATTGCAAATATTATCGCTAAAGAAAAGGTTGATGCGATATTGCCTACAATGGGGGGACAAACTGCGCTTAATGTCGCTATGAAAATGTTTGAAAAAGGTATGTTAGATGGCATAAAATTCTTAGGAGCAAATCCAGAGGCAATAAAAAAAGGAGAAGATAGGCAAGCTTTCAAAGAAGCGATGCTAAAAATTGGTATGGATTTGCCTAAATCTCGCTATGCTTATACAGAAGAAGAAGCATTTGAAGCAGCAAAAGAGATTGGATTCCCCCTTATTATTCGTGCAAGCTACACTCTTGCTGGTGGTGGAAGCGGTGTGGCATATAATATTGATGAATTTAAAGTAGTGGCAAAAAATGGTTTAGAGACAAGCCCGATTAATGAAATTTTAATTGAGGAATCTCTACTTGGGTGGAAAGAGTATGAAATGGAAGTCATACGCGATAAAAATGATAATTGTATTATTGTTTGTAGCATTGAGAATCTTGACCCTATGGGCGTTCATACAGGAGATTCTATCACAATTGCTCCAGCTCTCACGCTTACAGATAAAGAATACCAACGAATGCGTGATGCAAGTTTTAAGATTTTACGAGAAATTGGTGTAGATACAGGTGGCAGCAATGTACAATTTGCTATAAATCCTCAAAATGGCAGAATGACCGTTATTGAGATGAATCCACGCGTATCGCGCTCCTCTGCCCTTGCAAGTAAAGCCACAGGTTACCCTATTGCCAAAGTCGCCACAATGCTTGCAGTTGGATTCTCACTTGATGAGATTAAAAATGATATTACAGGTACACCAGCGAGCTTTGAGCCAAGTATTGACTACATCGTTACTAAGATTCCGCGCTTTACCTTTGAGAAATTTCCCAAAGCAGATTCCACACTTACCACAAGTATGAAGTCTATCGGAGAAGTTATGGCTATTGGTGGCACTTTTAAAGAATCTCTGCAAAAAGCATTGTGCAGTCTTGAAACAGGTATTTCTGGTTTTAATCATATTTGCACTGATATAGAACTCATCAAAAAAGAAATCCGCCGCCCTAATGCCAACCGCTTACTTTATATTGCAGATGGCTTTAGAAAAGATATGAGTATTGATGAAGTGTATGAGCTATGCAAAATTGATAAATGGTTTTTGCATCAAATTTATGAAATTGTCGCAATGGAAAAGCTTATCAGCGCAGAGATTCTCAATGATAATTCCCTTATGAAACAGATTAAAAGCTATGGTTTTAGTGATAAGATGATAGCTCATTGGCTTAAAGTCAATGAAAATGTAGAACTTAGTGAATCTGAAGTTTATCAAGCAAGAGAGCGACTAGGCATTATACCTCGTTATAATGAAGTAGATACTTGTGCTGCGGAGTTCCCTAGCCTTACGCCTTATTTGTATTCCACAATCGGCAACTTTGAATCTATCGTGGAACATTCAGCTCGTAGCGAGTTTTCGCAGCCTCCGCATTTATCGCCAAAAGCTAAATTGCAAAAAGTAATGATTATTGGCGGAGGACCTAACCGCATTGGACAAGGCATTGAGTTTGATTATTGCTGTGTGCATTCAAGTTTTGCTTTAGCCGACCTCAATGTGCAAAGTATTATGTATAATTGCAATCCAGAAACCGTGAGCACAGATTATGACACAAGTGATGTGCTTTATTTTGAGCCTATTGATTTTGAGCGCGTAAGAGCAGTCATTGAACGAGAAAAACCCGATGGTATTATTGTGCATTTAGGAGGACAAACGCCACTTAAACTTGCCCATTCTCTTACCAAAATCAATGCTCACATTATCGGTACAAGTGCGAAAGTCATTGATATAGCAGAAGATAGGGAAAAATTTGCCAAATTTGTGAATGATTTAGGTTTAAAGCAACCTCAAAATGGCATTGCTTTTGAAAAAGAACAAGCCTATTTAGTTGCTCACACAATTGGTTTTCCCGTGCTCGTGCGTCCTAGCTATGTACTTGGCGGGAGAGCAATGCGTATCGTATATGATGATGATGAGCTTAAACATTATATGGACGAAGTGATAGCAGTGAGCGATAGTTCGCCTGTGCTTATTGACAAATTCCTTGAATACGCTATTGAGCTTGATGTAGATTGTATCAGTGATGGAAAGAGTGTCTATATTGGCGGGATTATGGAACATATTGAGGAAGCGGGGATTCATAGTGGCGATAGCGCAAGCTCATTACCAACTATGAATATCAGCAAAACTTTATTAGATGAGATTGAACAAACAACAGCAAAAATAGCCCTCAAGCTTGGTGTAGTGGGGCTTATGAATGTGCAATATGCTATTTATAATGAAAATCTCTATCTCATTGAAGTCAATCCACGCGCAAGTCGCACCGTTCCATTTGTGAGCAAGGCAACAGGTATCCCTCTAGCAAAAGTTGCTACGCGAGTTATGTGGAATCACTTTGTGCAACACACATCACACAATATAGATTCTACACAAGATTCAAGCACCTTTGCTCAAAATACACAGCAAAGTATTCTTTATGAAGCTTTATGCTTTTATGACAAATACAATAAAATTGATTTCACATCTCATATCTTTAAGCCCAAAGCCCTGCATTATGTTTGCCTTAAAGAATCTGTTTTTCCATTTAATAAACTTGTGGGTGCAGAACTTTCGCTCGGACCAGAGATGAAAAGCACAGGGGAAGTTATGGGGATTGGCAAAAGCTTTGGCTTGAGTTTTGCAAAAAGTCAATTAGCGTGCAAAAATACACTGCCTACTCAAGGGGAGATTTTCTTATCACTTGCAAATATTGACAAAAAGGAAGGTATTGCGCTTGCACGCGGATTTATTAAGCTTGGATTCTCAATTTGTGCAACGGAAGGAACATATCGCATTTTGCGCGAAAACAATATTGAATCTACGCATATTCTTAAAGTAAGTGAAGGGCGTCCAAATATCATTGATAGTATGATGAATAACCAAATTAGCCTTGCTATCAACACAAGCGATCAGCATTCCCATAAAGAAGACACGCATCTTATCCGCACACATATTATTAAAAACTCTATTCCCTATTTTACTACACTATCAGCAGCGCGTGTAGCCATTGAGGCTATCAAAGAAATACAAAATAGCAATATGAATGAAGCATATGCTTTACAAGATTATTTGCACTAAGTCTTAGCAATGTTTTTAATCGCCTCTAAGGTGCGCTCAATCTCTTGAGTTGTATTAAACGCGCCAACACTCAAACGAATACTCCCTCCACAAGCAAAGCTCCCTATACTCTTATGTGTAAGCGGTGAGCAATGTAATCCCACGCGTGTGAGAATCCCAAATTCCCTATCAAGCCTTAACCCCACTTCTGAAGGATACATACCCTCAATATTAAAGGCAAGATTCCCAACACACTGCTTGCTTTCTATCTCATACACCTTTATACCCTCAATAGATTTTAGCCCCTCATAGAGATATTGCCGCAATTTCATTTTGTGGGCATAGATTTGCTCCATACCTTGCTCTTTTATCCATTCAAGCCCAGCCCTAAGCCCAGCAATCGCACACATATTGGGCGTGCCACTCTCATATTTATCAGGTAGCATACAAGGCTGCACAATTTCCTCACTTAATGAGCCACTTCCCCCTTGTATAAAACTCTCCAAAAGTTCCTCATCAAAATGAGGATTCAAACTCATAAACCCAAGCGCACTTGGTGCATATAAACCTTTATGACAAGAAGCGCAAATAATATCTGCATTTGTAGCCTTTAGGGGCAAAGAGCCCACAGCCTGAGAAGCATCAAGGATAAATATCACTTTATGTTTCATACAAAGTTTATAAATTTCCTCAATAGGCAACACTGCACCGCTTACATTATTTGCATACACGCATATAAAAGCTCTTGCGCCTTTGAGTTTGGATTCTATGTCGTGTAAATCAAGCTCACAAGTCTGCGAGCACTGAATAAACTCAAGCGTAATACCATATTTTTGCCTTAAATTTTCAAGCGGACGCAAGACACTATTATGCTCTAATGTCGTAGTAAGCACTCTATCGCCTTTTTTAAGCAAGCCATATAGTGCGCTATTAAGCATAAAAGTTGCATTCGCACCAAATATGATACGCTCCTCACTTTTTTGTTCTAGCAATTCTGCCAAACCTACCCGCGCTTCATAGAGAATCCGCCCAGATTCTATGGAGAGAGAATGTGCGCTCCGAGCAGGAGAGCCTCCAATATGTGTGAGATAAGCATTTACCGCCTCAACCACGCTTGATGGTTTAGGAAAGGAGGTAGCGGCATTGTCAAGGTAAATCATTGCAAAATGATTGCTTTATCCTAGCAACATAATCGCTACATCACTGCCTACTTGCATACCTTGAGTGGCATAAATTTCTTTTACTACGCCATCAATGGGAGAAAGCACTTCATTTTCCATTTTCATAGCTTCCACAATCGCTAGTGTATCGCCTTGTCTAACTTTATCACCTACTTGCACTTTAATCTTTGTGAGTGTGCCGGGCATTGGAGATTTAGCGTGTCCCGGTGCAGTTGCTTGAGGCAAAGCTCCAACTTTTTGCTCTTTGATAATCTTGCCTTCCAAAGAGGTGCAAACACTCTCCACAAATACCTCTTTAAGCTCTCCATCAACGCGTATAAAAAATGGACGCACCTCATCAGTTTTTTCCCCACTGCCCTCAATTTTAATAGCATAATGCTCCCCATTGACAACAATCTCAAATTCTTTAGGCAGTTTATCATCACATCTTTCTTCATAAGATTCTAAAGGTTCAGGGTTAAGTGCATTTGCATTGCGTTCTTGCAAAAATGTTTGCGCAATAGCCCCAAACATTGCATAAGATATAACATCTTGCGCACTTTTAGCAAATTCTGCGCTTTCTTCTTGTGCTCTTTTAAGTTCAGGAGAAAGTAAATCTGCAGGACGCACCTGAACAATCTCCTCACCCTCGCTTAAAACTTTTTTGACCAATATTTCACTTAAGGGTGCGGGTGTGCGTCCATATAAGCCTTTAACAACATTGCGCGTTTCAGTCGTGATTGTCTTGTATCGTTCTCCCATAAGCACATTAAGCACAGCTTGAGTACCGACAATCTGACTTGATGGTGTAACTAAAGGCACATAGCCAAAATCTGCCCTTACATTTGGAATTTCATTCATCACTTCGTCCATTCTATCAAGAGCATTTTGCTCTTTGAGCTGATTTGCCATATTTGAAATCATACCACCGGGAATCTGATTGACAAGCACACGCGTATCAATTTGATTATATTGAGATTCAAACTTTTTATATTTGCGGCGGTTTTTACGCAAGATTTCTGCAGCCGCCTCCATAGGTGCAATATCAAGCCCACTATCCCACTCTGTGCCTTTAAGTGTGGCAACCATAGATTGTGTGCAAGGGTGGCTCGTGCCTTCACTCAAAGCCGAATTTGCTAAATCCAACACATCAACCCCCGCTTCAACTGCCTTTAAATGCGCGCCAAATGCAAAACCAGCAGTTGAATGCGTATGCAAACATAAATATACACCTAGTTCTTCTTTAAGTGCTTTTACCAAGTCATACGCTGCAAAGGGTGTAAGCAAGCCTGCCATATCTTTAATAGCAATAGAATCACAACCCATTGCAACAAGCTCTTTTGCATATTCTACAAAACTTGTAATCGTATGCACCGGTGAAGTTGTATAGCAAATCGCTCCTTGTGCGTGTTTGCCATATTTTTTGACACTTTCAATAGAAGTTTTAAGATTACGCGCATCATTAAAAGCATCAAAGATTCTAAAAATATCCATACCTGCTTCGCTTGAAAGCCTCACAAATTCCTCAACTACATCATCAGCATAATGCCGATAACCTATAAGATTCTGTCCTCGTAAAAGCATTTGCAATGGTGTTTTAACAAAAACTTTTTTAAATTCATTCAATCGCTCAAACGGGTCTTCTTTGAGATAGCGCAAACAAGTATCATAAGTCGCTCCACCCCATACTTCCACGCTATGAAAGCCAATAGAATCAAAAATCTTTGCTGCCTCAAGCAAGTCTTGTGTGCGCATACGAGTAGCCAAAAGCGACTGATGTCCATCTCGCAAACTATTTTCTGTGATTTTTATCATAATCTCACCTTCTCATTGGATTGTTCATTATTATAGATTTTATCGCATTTAGCATTATAAATGCTAAAAATATACTAAGAGGATACCTCATAAGTCAATATTGTAGCATTTTGTGTGTGAGAGCACTCACATAAATGTAAATTTTCAATTTCTAATCTCACTAATTCATCAAGATGAGAAATTCCATTTTGTGCCACTGCACGCGCATAAATGCCACGATAAAACTTCGCATAATGGCTTACCTTCTTGCTATCTTTTAAAAATACAATTTGAGCATAATGTTTTGCACATTTACATTCATAAACCTTCATATATGCTTCTGCGCGTAAATCAAGCACTTCTTGCCCACTTAAAACCTCATCAATCACAGGTTTTAAGTGCTTATAGAGATTTTTGAGTGCAAATGCACCTTTACCCTTGCCTTGATGTAAATTATAATAAGGAATCCTCTCATCTGCTCTCACTGCGCCAAAAAGATTGCTAAAAATATAAAGATTCTGATACAAATACACTTGTGCCTGATGAGGCAAACTTTCAAAATCAAGTGCCTTATAACCCACGCCGTTATAAAGCCTAATAGATTCTATACACGGCACATTGAAGAGATTTTGCGCCAAGCTTAGCTCCTCAATATGAAGTGTTTTGCTACCAAAAAGTGTAGCTATTTCTTGTTCGCTTGCAGTTTGCAAAAAGGCTACATATTCACGCACTGCTTTAGAATCTAGCTTAGATTCTAAGGGCATATAATCTTTATGCTTGAGTATGTTTTGTGGATTATTTTTACCCTCACTTGGGCTAAAGAGAATTTTTATACTCATCTTTTATTCTGCAAACCACATTTTCTATAAACCAAACAAATACGCATAAGGTGAGGCAGGATTGGCAAAAGGTTTCAAATCCTCATATGTAATGCTTACACTTATCTCTCCTTGGACATAAGGAGCAATCTCATAAGTATGCCACACGAAATTTATGCCTTGAGATGTAATAAAAAAGGTTTGCGGTAATGCTTTAAGTGGTAAGCTCCCCTCAAAAAGCCTCTCTTTATACTTTGGGCTATCTAATTTTTGCGTGAGTGTGCGCAAAAGTGCGTTTTTATTCTGCTCATTGAGAGTAAATATATCCTCAATCTTGTTTGAAAGTCTCTCACCATTGTGCAAGGAATAGCTTTCCATTTCATTGCCCCACACTCCGTGTGCTCCGCCTGCATACACATAAGAAAATGTATTAAATGTGAGAATATAAGAATCTATAAAACTCACGCTGTAACTTTGCTGATACTCTGCATTAAACTTTTCCTCTTCTTGGCTATATGTTCTAAAATCCTGCTTGGCTAAATCTTTAAGCTTCTGTTGTAATTCTGGCACATCTTTTGCCCCTTGTGCAAACTGCGCATTAAGCCGCTCTATAATTTTGCTCTCAAGCTTAGTATGCAAGGGCAACACAATAGGTTTAATATAGCTAGATTCAAAAGAAACTATTTCCTCATCGGCTCTTTTGAGAGATTCACTATATTTTCCTTGTGTGAAAACCACTTCACTCAAAGGCAAAGAGCTATCTTGTATGAACTCAAAAGTCATGTCTTTAAAATAACTTTTTTGCTCCCATTGTTTTTCTTCACTTTGTTGTGCTTTATCTCCAAAGTCGCTTTGCCACACACCACTTATATGCAAAAGCCCTCTCTCATCTTTACTCAAAGTCATCTTTTGTGAGTTAAGCGCAAATGAAATATATTCATCAACACCCAATGCTTCATTCCACACATTTGGTAATTCTATAAAAGCATATAAAGGCGACTCTTGCGAATCTTGCCCGCCAAAAATTTCATCTCCCGTATCACTTTCTCTATGTAAAAGAGAGAAATATGCCACTTGCTCCTTATCGCCTACTTTGCCCTTAAGCACATAAAAAGCACTGCTATTTGCTTGTAATCCTAGCAACTCTCGCACAGAGGCAAAATCTTTAGTTTGTGTCATCTCACTCTTTTGTGCCAACTCCTTATCTTGCTCTACTTGAGTAGATTCTATGCTTTGAGAATCTTTTGAATCCCCACAACCTACCAAAGCTAAATGCAAAAAAATCCCTAAAACAATCTGCACGACAATCAAAAATCTCATAGTATCCTCTTTGGGTTCAAATAGCTACCAACCGCGTGAAACGATATGGCAACTCATACAGCCTCTTAAAATTCGTCCATACGCGCCTGCACTCTCAACAAATTCATCACGTTTTAAAAATCGCTCCATTGCCTCAATATTTTCCTCATTTCTATTTAAAACGCTTGTTACGACATTTATGTCCCTACGTCTTTGTGCTCCAAGATAAGTATTAGGGTCAATATGTAGCAATTTCTTATTGAGTGCCTTAAAGTCTTTGAGTCCCTCATTAATCCATTCTTTTCTGTTATATAAAAATCCCCTCTCCATTCTATCCATTGCATATTCCATATCTCGCATAATTTGTGTGAGCTGTTGATTTTGTGCCAAAAGACTGCACACACATAATCCTACAAACCACAAAGCCCTCATCTTACCTCCTCAAATAGTTTTGAACCAATCCGCACAAGATTTGCTCCATAAGCAATCGCTATTTCAAAATCCCCACTCATACCCATAGAGAGAATCTTCGCACCATTTGGCTTAAGAGAATCAAACACATCGCGCGTTAATTTGAAGCTACGCTCTATCAGTGCTCTATCATCGCTATGCGCTCCAATACTCATTATACCCTCAAGTTTGACATTTGGACAAGTAGCGCAAATTTGCTCATATATATCTTTGGCAGATTCTATGCTTACACCACTTTTGCTTGCCTCATTTGCCGCATTCACTTGAAGCAATGCGCGAATCTTTCGCTCTCCTAGTCGCTTTTGCACAGCATTAGCAAGCTTAAGGGAATCTAGGCTATGTAAAAGACTAGGTTGCAGGTTAAGAAGTGTATTGATTTTATTTTCTTGCAATGAGCCGATAAAATGCCACTCTATGGGCAAATCACTTAAAGATTCACTCTTAGTGCGTAAATCCTGCACTTTGTTTTCACCAAACGCTCTTTGCCCATATTCATAAAGAGCACGAATATGTGCTTCACTTTGGTATTTACTCACTGCCACAAGAGAAATGATTTGATGAGCATCATAGGCTAATCGGGCGCGTTCAATGCGGCGCAAAACCCTTTCAAGATTCAAAGCCAACATTCTCTCTCCTTATGACAATAAACGAAAAATATCATTATACAATCCAAGCAACATTAAAGCCAAAAGTATTCCCCAGCCGCATAGCGTAAGGTAATAGGCGATATTTTCACTTGGGGGCTTTTTCATAATGAGTTCATAGCAATTAAACATAATATGCCCTCCATCAAGCGCAGGTATAGGGAGGAGATTCAAAATCCCAAGATTCACAGAAATAAGCGCAGTAAGCCAAAAAAGTATCACCCAGCCCTCTTGCGAGGCTGAACCTATCACAGATACGATACTCACAACTCCGCCCAACTCACTGCTAGGCACGACACCACTTATAAGCTTTACAATTCCTTGCACAATAAGTGTGCTTGCTTTTATGCTTTCATCTAATCCATAAATAAGAGAATCCAACCCCTTATAACGCACTTCGCCCATCACTCCACCGCTGCTTATACCAATAATCTTGCGCATAATAGATTCTTTAAAGATATTTTGCGCTTCTTGTTCTATGGGCGTTAGTTTCAAGCTTAATGTCTCCTCACCCCTTTGGATTGTCATTTCTAGCTCTCCTTGTGAGCGCAGAATGATAGAATCTAACTCTTCCCAAGTTTTAATTTCCTTATGATTCATACTTAAGATTCTATCTCCTGCTTTGATACCCGCTTGATAAGCAGGATAGCCCTCTCTAACTTCCCCAACTACGGGCAATAAGCTTAATTTTCCACCCATACCCACTGCCACATAAAGGATAAAGGCAAGGATAAGATTAAAAAGCGGACCCGCCAATAAAATAGCTATACGTTGGAGCGGGGATTTACTCATATATGAATCTGCCTCATAATTGCGAACTTTTGGATTACTATCATCTTGTCCTTTTAGTTTCACATAGCCGCCAAGCGGAATAAGTGAAAGGGCATATTGAGTTTGCCCTATTTGCATACTTGCAATTTTTTTGCCAAAACCTACGCTAAACACTTCTACGCGCACGCCACAGATTCTTGCAACAATACAATGTCCCAATTCGTGAAAAAAAACCAAAAAAGATAAAATGAAAAAAGCAACAATGAGATTCATACGCTCAAACTTTTTACATATTTTAAAGTGTAATCTGCCCCAGAATAGAGGGTAAGTGCTACTGCAATCCATAATAATATCTCACCACCGGGGAAAAAGTCTGCTAATAAAAATGCGATTGCCGCAATTTGCGCACCTGTTTTGTATTTGCCACTTCTACTTGCTGCCACACTTGCGCCACTTCCTGCCACCATTACGCGCAATCCAGTGATAAAAAATTCTCGTGATAAAATTAAAAATACTGCCCAAGGAGACGCTCTATCCAAAATTAAAAGAGCAATAAAAGCAGAAAGAATAAGCATTTTATCTGCTAATGGGTCAAATACTTCCCCAAAGCGCGAACGCACACAATATTCACGCGCAATATAGCCATCAAAAAAATCTGTGAGCGAGGCTATGCAAAAAATAAGGCAAGTAAGGTAATTTACCCAGCTCCTATCAATATAATCAGGGAATACTGCCTCATAATGCAATGCTATAAAAAGCAATAAAACCGCTAAAAATATTCGTGAAATACTTAAAAAATTGGGTAAATGCTTCACTCTTCTTCCTTCAAATACCTCTATAAATTAAAAATGAAAGTAGATTCTACAATGGATTATTTAACTTAACACAAAAGTATCAAAAGTTATACGAGTTTTTGCTACAATCACGCAGGATATTTATTATTAAGGAGGTAGGAGATGATTAATATTTTTGTAAGACGCGGAGGGCTTATTGTGCGTGAAAGCTTGTATTCAAGTGATGAGCAAATTAAAGTTTTCCACGAAGAAGACAAGATTCTATGGATTGATTTGTTTCGCCCCTCAAGTGATGAAGTAAATTATATTTCACAAACTTATCATCTTGAAGTGCCCACTAAAGAAGAAAGAGAAGAGATTGAACAATCAGCTAGATACTGGGAAGATAGCGGGAGCATTACGATAAATACTTATTTTCTTGTGCGCTCTTCTGAATCCGAACTCCATAATGAAACAATCACTTTTTTGTTGCGTAAAAATATCCTCTTTACAATCCGATATAGTGAGTTTCGTGTTTTTGATGAGATTCAGCAAATTGTCCTTGCTACACCAAAAGTTTTTGAAGATGGCTTTGACCTCATTGGCAAAATCTTTGAAATACGTGTAGAAAAAGATGCGGATTTGCTAGAATCTGCAGCAAAGAATACTCGTGCATTGCGCAAAAGAGTGTTTAACTCTCAAGTTATCAACTATGATGAAATGCTAGAAGAACTCTCCTCTTTACAAGAATTAAATATGAGTGTGCGAGATTCTCTTTTTGATAAAAGACGAGCTATAACCGCCGTGCTCAAAAGCGATAAAGCAGATGCTGATGTGAAAAAAAATATCACCATTGTTTTAAAAGACTTAAATTCGCTTGTTGAATTTACAGCTGTGAATATGCACGCATTGGATAATATCCAAACGATTCTGACAAACCAAATCAATATTGAGCAAAACAAAACTATTAAACTCTTCACGGTTGTAACCGTGGCGATGATGCCTCCAACGCTTATTGGCACAATCTATGGTATGAACTTTGATAATATGCCTGAATTGCATTGGGATTTTTCCTATCCTGTGGCACTTGTGATTATGATTCTCTCTACGATTTTTCCTATTATTTATTTTAAGAAAAAAGGTTGGATTTAATGGATTTTTCTTGGATAGGGGATTTGAATGCGTGGGTGGCACTTGTTACACTTGTGTTTTTAGAAATCGTGCTTGGCATTGATAATCTCATTTTTTTATCCATTATTATTTCACGCCTTGAGGCATCTCAACGCGATAAGGCGCGTGTTTTTGGCTTAATGCTTGCTATGCTCTCACGCATTGCGCTTTTAATCTCACTCTTTTGGGTGAGCAAACTCACAAAGCCGCTTTTTTATATTATGGATTTGGCAGTAAGTGGGCGAGATATTGTATTGCTTTTGGGAGGATTGTTTTTGATTTATAAGGCTACAAGCGAAATTCACCAAATGACACAAACCCAAGAAGAACACACCCCTACCCCAAAATATGCGACCTTTGGCTTGGTGCTATTCCAAATTATGGTGCTTGATATTGTATTTTCACTTGATTCTGTTATCACCGCTGTGGGTATGGTAGATATTTTGTCTGTGATGATTATTGCCATTGTTGTAAGTGTGTTTGTTATGCTTTTTGCTTCTAAGGGCATTTCGCATTTTATAGAATCCAATCCAAGCATTAAGATTCTAGCCCTTGCATTTTTGATACTCGTGGGCGTAACGCTTGTTGCAGATAGTCTGCACTTTCATATTCCTAAAGGATATATCTACTTTGCGATTGCATTTTCTTTGGGCGTGGAAATGATAAACATTTACCTTGCCAAATTACGCAAAAAATCTCATTAATACACCTAAGATTCAATAGCTCTCAATCCTTCAAGACTAAGGGCTGTTTTGCTCATTAGACTGCCTCCGCGCACTACGCCGCTTTCATAATTATATACCCTAAGCCCAGCGTTAAGTGCATTTTTACGAATAGTGGCACTTTGAGAATAAGTCGTGATAATGCCTTGTGGGCGCAAAAGAGAGGTGAGAAGTGAGAAATACTCTGTGCTCCATAAAGTTGGATTTTTCTTTGGACTAAAAGCGTCTTGATAGACAATATCAAATGTATGCTTTGGTAAAAGTGTGCAAGCTTCAATCGCATCACCTTTATATATATTTATCTCAAAAGATATACTTTGTGCCAACACACCGCTGTGCATAGTCATTTTTTTAGCTTGTGCGGAAGCAAACCAACAGAGAATCTCATCAATATTTTCTATATACTCGCTCATATACAGAGGATACACCCATTTGCGCAATGCACTAAAGATATGTTCATCTTGTTCGGGGGAGTAGATACGCACTTTACCGCGATAACCTTTTTGGACAAGTGTGCTCAAAAGTGCAAAGGTGTTGTATCCTAGCCCAAAACATATATCAAGCACATAAATCTCACTTGGGAAGTCTCCATAGGATTGCAAATGTGCCAAAGAAGGATAGATGTGTTTATGGAGGCTCTCGCTTAATGCGCCATCTTTGAGGCTATGATAACATTCATCATAAACTTCATTATACGCACTCAAACTTCCATCACTACTCTGTCTTATCCAACTTTTATACTTTTGCTCCACACTCTTAATGTGCCTCATCATTCCTTACTTCATAGCCATTTTTGAGAATCCACCAACTCAAAGCAGTAGCTTGTTGCAATCTCTTATAAAGCGATTGGGCAAGTTCTTTGTCATTATATCGTTCCATAGCTTTGTGAAAATATTCTATTTGCTCATTTTCTTTGTTATAAATAAATCTATCTGTGGCAATAGAAAAATAACCAAGTGCGCTATTATCTCCAGATAATGCTGCATTATCATTGCTTACAAGCGGTGAGCCAAAACTATGATAGGTGTAATCTGCAGGTGCAACAAGCTCTACAATACTTGGCGTAATATCAATATGTGAGCCGATATTGGTATTTTTTTTCATCTCAAGTGTAGGCGAATACAGAATCAATGGAATTGTATTTGTTGTTTTCAAAGAAGGCTGTGTATGGGGATATTCCCTATCATAATGGTCTCCTGTAATGACAAAAAGCGAATCGGGCAACACACGCGAAACCTCTTGGATAAAGCGCGTTATCATTTTATCTTGATACCAAATATGTCCAAAAAATCGCTCATCTTTCCTTTTGTATTCAGAATGATTTGCAAGAAATCTCTGTATGTCTTCAAGTGGCACATTAAACTGCTCTAAAGGTACATCATAAGGCGGGTGATTGGAAGTAGTAAGTATCATATTAAAACTTGGTGTATTTCTGTATTTAAAAACATTATCTTTGATAAGAGTAAAAAGATAATGGTCATATGCTCCCCATAAACCCTCATAAGGAGAAGCATAGCCATTCAATTTGGCATTTTCAATAATATGGGTGCTATAATATATCTTTTCAAAACCTTGTGATGCGCTATATTGGTCAAGTCTTTGCCAAATACCACTGCCACCATAATAAAAGTTTGTTTTATATCCTAAATCTTTCATAATCACGCCCGGTGCAGTGATAAAAGGCTGCAATGTTCCTATGATAGAATTTATAGGTATCTCTGTCTGAAACAATCCTGTAAGTTGCACATCTATACTTTTAATCGTTGAACCTGCATTTTGTAAAAATACACCTATTTTTACCCCGTGCGCATCATTGAGCAAAGATTTAAGTCCTGAAGTTAAATTAATCTCATCAAATTCTTTGTCAAAATGCCATTCACTTAAACTCTCTGCTACAATATAAAAAATATAATTAATTTTCTCTCCACCGCTATAAGTAACTTTTTTTGCTAGTAAATCTTTGAGATTATAATGTGTCTGCTTAGAATCTAGCTCAAAATATTCCTCTACCACTTCAAGAGGCGTTTGTGAAGCATAATCACTAAAATGAGAATTTGAAATCCTCATATAACCACGATATACAAGATATAAATCTCTAAATGCACCCGGTGAAGCTTTGCGTAAAAAAGTATTTTCCACAGGCTTAATAACTTGGTCTAAACTCACACCCTTAAAACTCAAGGCAGAATTAATAGAAAACATCATCAGAAGCGCAAAAATTACAAATAAAATAGCTGAAGTAATCAGAGATTCTTTACTTGTGGAACGTGAGCGAATAGAACTTAATGGGTCATAGCCATATTCACGCCTGATTTTGGTAAAAATTTTGCTATAAGCATACATAAACAAAAAAGTTGTAATACCATACATAAACAAAAAAGTTGTAATACCATAATGTCCGCTTATGCCTGTATGAAAAATCGCCTGTTGGTCATCAAAAATAAGCCCAAGTAAATTTGCATTAAAAACATCACTATAAATTTCATAAAATGCAATCTCTGCAATACCTATAAATAAACTCACAAGCACCACAATAAACGCATAAATCCATAAAACAACGCAACGCAGCTCACTCCAAAAAAATAATAAACCAATGAGAAAATACACAATACTTAAAACGGCTATATGTCTAGAATCATACCGCATTCCATTGATAAAGGCATTTATATATTCGCCAAAACTTTTTACTTCTCCTATGGCATCATAATATACTCCACTATAAAGCACAAAACAAAGCTTTATCACAAAAAATAATATAAATAAAAATAAAGCAAAAGTAATTGACTTAACAAGTAGCTTTTCAAACCACTTTCTTTCCATCTCTCCCTCCATAATAATATAATCTCACTAATGCTCTGCCTACTCGCCATATCAAAGAAATAATACAACATACCCACAAAAATGGGTCAATACAATAATTTATAATACTCATCTGTCCTAGAATCCCTAATTCATACCCTAGAATAGACAAAAGCAACCCATAGCCTGCCAAAGGACATAGACTATAAGAAAAAAGAGATACAATACAAAGAAAACAAAGTTGAATTTTAAACTCTAAATGGTAAATATCAATAAAACCATAGCCCAAAAACCCACAATAAAGTAATGCGCCTAATCCAATCCATAGATATTGTATGCTTGGTGGAAAAAACTGATGAGAGCGCACAAAATGTGATATGTGCGCTAATATCGTATTTTGGGGGGAGGCAATGCGCGCAAATACAAATGCAATAAACCACCAAAGGCTTAAAAAACAAAGCATTAAACTTGGCACATCAAAAAGCGCATACACATATTCACACGCACTCCAGCCATATATGGGTATATTAAAACCTATGAGCCACACTATGGCTACAATGGCTATGCACTTGTTTCGCATACATTGCAAACAAAACACAAGCGCACACAAAGTAATAAGATTAATCGCTATACATACAGCTATGCTCATACTCCTGCCTTTATTGTTGGAATTGCAAATCTTGCTTCAAAGATTCTTTAAGAAGCGATTTTGGCACAAGCGCGGTTTTAATATGTGTACGCCCGTGCGTATAGGCAATAAACACAAAAGATTCGTTCATAGCTACGCTTGGATAAGAAACTTCATTACCAAGCAATCTATCAAGCCGTAAAAGAGGTTCAAAGATCACTTGAGAATCTTCAAGGCTAGATTGGAGCAATGTATAAATCCATAACTCCTCGCGTTTGTTTCCTTGAGGAGAATGTGCTTGATTATGCAATAAAAATATAGAATCCAAAGCATTAAAAAGCACAGAGGACGCATCATAATTCTTAAGATTACTCGGCTTTGGCAAGGCACAAGAAATGCTACACTCACTCACATAAAGTGTATGCTCATAAGCCTTATGATTGCGATAAACTCCTATGCTTGAATGCGATGAACGCGGCACAAAGCTTGGTTGTAATTGAGAGTGAAGGCGTGTAGGGCGCATAATAGAAGTAATCTCTAAGGAAGAGCTAAACTCAAGCAAAAGCGGATATTTGCGCGCAAGCTCGTGATAAATAGGCAAGATAAATCCACCATCACTTTTAAGCATCGCGGGCGTGCGCACAAGAAAAGAGAGATTAAGCAAAGGGCTTAAATGCAGCTCTTGCACATAATGCAAAGTGTGCAGATTCTGCTTGTATATATTTGTGCTTTCTTTTGAATCTTTATTTTCTTGCTTGGGGGATTCTAATAAAAGCCAATAGATTTTACTTGTCGCCCAACCGCCCATACTCACACCCACGACAAATAAATGCACCCTACCCTGTGTATCCACAAAAGTGATAGGATTCCCAAGCTTTTTAATGAATTTTCCACTTAAAGCAGAGAGTGTGGGGGCATCTAAAAGAAGTGTGGGCTTACTCCATTGCCCAATCTCTGAATCTATCCTATTTTTATTAAAAGTAAAAAAACTCTGATAAATCCCTACATCTCTCGCACCTTCCCTACTTCCTGCAAAATACAAAAGCATAAAATCCTTATCGCTTACATTTGAAACATTGACAATCGCACTTGCGTGAGCAGAGGCTTGAGAGTTAGGAATATCAAAATAAGTAATAGCTTGAGAGAGCGTATTGGACTTGGGCGATAAAGGATTTTGCTCTGGCAGGACTAAAGTTTGTTGTGAAAAATCAAGCGTGTTCTTAGGTGTCTTATCATTTATAAAAACCCACCAAGCACATAAACAAAGCAAAAATACAAATATGCTATGCTTCAAATACTTCAAGAAATGGAGATTTCGCACCTTAGATTCACTTAAAAAAGTGTTTTTACAAATTGTGAAATGCGTGCAATGCCTTCTTTAAGCTGCTCCAAAGAACACGCAAAGGAAAGGCGCACAAATCCCTCCATACCAAAAGCAACCCCGGGCACAAGTGCTACACCTTGCTCTTTAAGCAACGCTTGACAAAATCCCATAGAATCCGCACCATAACGCGGTAATGTAGAAATATTGACAAAGAGATAAAATGCACCTTGAGGCTCACACACATTCAGGTTTTGGATATTATTAATCGCATCGCAGGCAAAACGCATACGCTCTTCAAATGCCTTTCTCATATCTTCAACATCGTTATTTGCTTCTCCCCTAAGTGCCACTATGGCAGCTTTTTGTGTGATAGAATTAATATTAGAAGTGCATTGACTTTGGAGATTATCCATTAATTTCACAAGCTTTTTATCCTTACAAGCAAGATAACCTATGCGCCACCCTGTCATTGCCACAGATTTACTTAATCCATTAATTGTGATAGTGCGCTGCAACATATCCTCATTTACAGCCGCCGCAGAGAAAAATTTAACCCCATACACGAGTTTTTCATACATTTCATCACTCACAACCCACACACCTGTATCTTTTAAAACTTCAGCAAGAGATTCTAATTCCTCTTTGGTATAAACCATACCTGTGGGATTAGATGGAGTATTAAGCACAAATATCTTTGTCTTAGGTGTGAGGGCTTCACGGAGTTGTTTTGGTGTGATTTTAAAATTATTCGCCTGTGTCGTTTGCACAATAACAGATTTGCCCCCGCTAAAAGTTACAAGCTCGGGATAAGTAACCCAATAAGGAGAGGGGATAATCACCTCATCGCCTTCATTAATCAAAGCTTGAAACACATTAAAAAGTGAATGTTTTGCACCATTGCTCACAAGTATTTCATTGCGTTCATAAGCAAGAGTATTTTCACGCAAAAGCTTATCTTTAATCGCATCAAGTAATTCTGGAATCCCCGCCACTGCGGTATATTTAATAAAACCACTCTTTAATGCCCTAATTGCCTCGTTTTTAATGATTTCAGGTGTATCAAAATCAGGCTCTCCTGCTGAAAAACTAAGTATATCCTGCCCCGCAGCTTTTAATTCTCGTGCAAGTGTGCTAATAGCGATTGTAGTAGATTCTTCTAAAAGCTCCACACGTTTTGCATAAGTTGTATTTTTCATCTTTTCTCCTTGTGCTTAGATTATTCTTTAATATCCGCAAGCTTAAGTGTAAATTCTATCTCTCCCTTGCTTAAGCGCATTTCTTTTGCAATCGCATCAATACTCCAACCATCGCGAAACATACCAATAATACGCTTTTCATCAATATTTGTGCTAGAGGTTGGAAAATAGCCAAACTCGCGGATTTTCTCTTCAATACTCACAATTTTCTCTTCAATATAATCGCGTTCTTTATTGACTTGTGCTTCAAGAATCTCTATTTGGCGATATACATTCACTAGAGCATTATTGACTGCATCAATGCTCTCTGTTTTGATTTTGGTATTTAAAGCAGTAGAGCTTAATTGATTTTCAAGTTCATTATCTTTAATCCATTTATGAATCTTAAAAATTTCATTATTAATATCTTCCATACCTTTTTCAAAGCGTCTTAGTCGTTTGTTTAAATCAAAATTACGGCTATAATTAAAAAACGCAACTAAACATACAATACCGATTGAGACAAGCCCAAAAATCATACTGATGCTGCTCATTGAAACACCAAACATACTTATTCCTCCGTCTGTTGTAATCTTTTAGAATCTAAAATTGCTAAACGTTCCATTTGAACCACAAAGCTATCAAAATCTCCTGCATCTTTGTGATGAATACGCTCAAATTTGACGATTTGCTGATGAATGGCAGATGCAAAAATACCAATATATCTTTGTGGAAATATAGGTAAAAAAATGCGCAAATAATACTCTTTTCCCTCTTCAAATACATTTGAAGGCATACATAACACACTATGTCCTACAAAATGAGCGACTCCCTCAAATGCCAAAGGAGTATATTGTGTGCTTTTGTTTAAAAGTATTTGTTCAATATTCTCCACCTTTTGATAAAGCTCTACAAGCAACTCAAGCAAAACCTCATCTGTATCCTCTGTGGCTTTTTTGGATTTAAGCTTATTAAGCCATTGTGTAATAGAACCATAACGATGTTGAGCGAGAGTAACAAACTCCTTGTTGAAAACTATCTGATTCTCCTCATCTAACTTTGAAAATGCCACTTCAAGTTCGCAAGGCACTATACGCGTGTAAATACCGCACTGCTCAAGTATGCCTTTAATATCCATATACAGCCTTTATAGAATCTATTAAAATACAAATAAAGAATATCATACCCAAATAACCATTAGTAACAAAGAAAGCTTTAGGGATATTTTTTAAATGCACACTGACTAAATATTGTTCATAACAAAGCATAAGAGCAGATAAAACTACACCTAATTCTGCGATTTTACCAAGCTGTGCTTCATATACAAAGCTCGCCCAAAATCCTATTGCGAGAATATGACATAAACGCGAAATCCATAATGTAGCTTTCACTCCAAAATATGCAGGAATAGAGTGAAGATGATTATCTTTGTCAAACTCTATATCTTGGATAGAATACAACAAATCAAATCCTGCCACCCAAAATAACACGCCCACAGATAAAAATATACTCCATAAAGGAATCTCACCCATAACAGCAATAACTCCTGCAATAGGCGCTAATCCCAAACATACGCCAAGCACCCAATGCGCTATGGCACTAAAACGTTTGGTATAAGAATAAAATGCCAAAATAACCAAAAATGGGGCACAAAGATAAAATGCGAGAGTGTTAATGCAATAAGAAACACATATAAAAATCAAAGCATTGATAACATTAAAGGCTACAAGCCCACTAAGACTAATGCGCCCATCAACACTTGGACGCTTATTTGTGCGAAAATTAAGGGCATCAATGTCTCTATCTTTAAGACGATTAAAGCCCATAGCAAAATTTCTCGCACTCACAAGAGCGAATATACAGAGAATAAAAGTTTCCCAACCACACCACGGAATCCCATACATTTGCATACTTGCTACAACCATTGCAATAAGGATAAAACTACTTGAAAAAATTGTATGCTCAAAGGCAACAAGGTCGCTAAAATTCTTTATTTGCTTACCTAATGCTTGAAATAAGTTCATTCTTATCCATTCCTTGATTTGGTTATTCTTTATTTTGCTAAGGTAAAATAATGTAAGATTTTAAAATACCTTACCAAAAAATAAGCTAAAACTCTTGCAAAATAAGGCAAAATCGTTTAATATATCGCATTCTAAAGGTGGGGTTATTTCTCTTAACAAAACATAAAATTTTAAAGGACAGGGCGTATGGACAACTTAAATTACATTGACATAGGGATTTTAGTATTACTTATTTTACTCTCCCTAAAAGGCATTTGGCAGGGGATTATCCGCGGATTAGCTAGCTTTTTGGGCATATTGCTCGGAATATTCTTTGCCTCAAGATTCTATAATGACGCAGGTGAATGGTTCGCCAGCAACATTTATGATTTTAATTCCCCTGACCTCAATGCGCTTGTAGGTTTTCTTATCATTATTACACTCATTTGGGCGAGTTTTTTACTTCTTGGTGAGATTCTCTATCGGGCAATAAAATTCACACCTCTTGCTGTGCTTGATGGCGCTTTTGGTTTGATGTTTGGATTCTGTAAAGCATTTTTATTTATTTCTATAATCGTGTTTGGTGTTTCACAAATTGGGTGGCTCAAGAATTTTTCACAAAATATTGAGCAAAGTAGCTCTTTATTCCCAATGATGAAAAATCTTGCTGTGCATATTATGAATCTTGAACAAATACAAGAGGTTAAAGAGAATCTCAATAATTTTAATGCCCAAGAGATTGAAAAAAAACTTGATGATACAACAAAACAACTTCAAAATAAACTCCCCATCTCGTCCAAACAAGATACTCGTAGTTGGCGACAAAGGTAAATTATGTTTTCAAATTTTTATGTCCAACAACGTATTAAAAAAATGGAACTTATGCGACAAGAGGGCTTTAATCCTTACGCAAACAAAACCACTCGCACTCTTAATAATCACGATTTTTTAAACAAATACAACTATCTTAAAACACAATCTTTAGATGATATGCAAGATTGCGCACAAAATAAAAAGACTGAAAGCATTGTAGGACGTGTGCGTTTTATCCGCCTTATGGGGAAAGCGTGCTTTATTAAGATTCAAGATGAAAGCGGTATCCTTCAAGCCTATGTATCAAAAAATGATATTGGGGAAGACTTTTTATTGATTAAAAAAGTGCTTGAAGTTGGAGATATTATCAATGTAAGCGGTTATGCCTTTGTAACCAAAACGGGCGAACTGAGTATCCACACACTTACATTGCAAATACTCACCAAAAGTATTGTCCCACTCCCAGAAAAATTCCACGGATTAAACGACATTGAATTGCGTTATCGCCAACGTTATGTAGATTTAATCGTAAATGACAAAGTCAAAGAGGTTTTTAAACTGCGCAGCCAAATCATCTCGTGCATACGACAATTTTTTGAGCAAAAAGGATTCTTAGAAGTAGAAACGCCTATGCTTCATTCTATTCCGGGCGGAGCAAATGCACGTCCTTTTATTACTCATCACAATGCACTTGATGTAGAGAGATACTTGCGTATCGCACCCGAACTTTACCTTAAGCGTCTTATTGTTGGGGGATTTGAAGCTATTTTTGAGCTCAATCGTAACTTTCGTAACGAAGGTATGGACCATTCGCACAATCCAGAATTTAGTATGATTGAATTTTATTGGGCATACAAAACTTATGAAGACCTCATTACACTTACTCAAGAGCTTTTTGCTTTCTTATTTCAGAAACTCAACTTGCCCCATATTTTAATGCACGATGAAGTAGAAATTGATTTTTCACAATGGCGCATTATAGGTTATAAAGACGCATTAATTGAAATTGGTGGCTTAGATGAACATATTATTGAGAATCAAGATACGCTCCTTAGTTTTCTTACAAGCAAACATCTTAAAGTAGATAAGAGTATGTCTTATGGTAAGCTTTTGGGTGAAGCTTTTGATGAGTTTGTTGAGCATAAACTTATCAATCCCACTTTTATCACGCAGTATCCCATTGAAATTAGCCCTCTAGCTCGGCGCAATGATGACAATCCCAATATTGCCGATAGATTTGAGCTTTTTATTGGTGGTAAAGAAATCGCTAATGGCTTCAGCGAGCTTAATGACCCGCTTGACCAATTTGAGAGATTTAAAGAGCAAGTCAAAGCAAAAGATGCAGGAGATGAAGAGGCGCAATATATGGACGAAGATTATGTATGGGCGCTTGCATATGGTATGCCACCTACTGCTGGAGAGGGTATAGGGATTGATAGATTAGCAATGCTTTTAAGCAATGCAAAAACAATTAAAGATGTAATTTTCTTTCCTGCATTAAAGCCAACTAAATCAAATTTTGATATAATACTTTCTGAAAACGCATTATCTAATGCTCAAGTAAGGAAGGAGAACGAATGAACTATTCAATCAAAGAGCAAGACTTTGAAGTCTTTGAACTCATAGAAAAAGAGCTTGGACGACAAAATGAGCATTTAGAAATGATTGCGAGTGAAAATTTTACATTTCCTAGCGTTATGGAAGCTATGGGAAGTGTTTTAACAAATAAATATGCTGAAGGATACCCATTTAAACGTTATTATGGAGGTTGTGAGTTTGTTGATAAAATTGAAGAAATTGCTATTGAACGTGCAAAAAAACTCTTTGGTGCAGAGTTTGTAAATGTGCAACCGCATTCAGGCTCACAGGCTAATGCAGCAGTATATGCGGCAATTTTAAAACCTTATGATAAAATTTTAGGTATGGATTTAAGTCACGGAGGACATCTCACGCACGGAGCTAAAGTCAGCACTTCGGGGCAGCTTTATCAAAGCTTCTTCTATGGCGTAGAGCTTGATGGACGCATTGATTATGACAAACTTGCGCTTCAAGCTCAAGTAGTAAAGCCAAATGTGCTTGTATGCGGATTTTCTGCTTATACTCGTGAGCTTGACTTTAAAAGATTACGCGAAATTGCAGATTCTGTAGGAGCTTACCTTATGGGTGATATTGCTCACATAGCAGGACTTGTCGTTGCAGGAGAATATCCAAATCCTTTTCCACATTGTCATATCGTTACCACCACAACACATAAAACCTTACGAGGACCACGAGGCGGAATGATTCTTACAAATGATGAAGAATTCTATGCCAAAATCAATAAGGCTGTATTCCCGGGTATCCAAGGCGGACCCCTTATGCACGTGATTGCAGGTAAAGCAGTAGGTTTTAAAGAGAATCTCAAACCCGAATGGAAAACTTACGCTAAACAAGTAAAAGCAAATATTCAAGCTCTTGCAAAAGTGCTCATTAATCGCAATTACGAGCTTGTAAGCGGCGGTAGTGATAATCACCTTATTTTAATGAGCTTCCTTAATAAGGAATTTAGTGGTAAGGATGCAGATTTAGCACTTGGCAATGCAGGTATAACAGTGAATAAAAATACTATTCCGGGAGAAATCCGCTCTCCATTTGTTACAAGTGGCATTAGGATTGGCTCACCAGCTCTAACTGCGCGAGGTATGAAAGAAAAAGAGTTTGAATGGATTGGAGAAAAAATTGCCGACATTCTTGATGATATTAACAATACCAATTTACAAGCACATATTAAAACACAAATCAAAAACTTTAATCAGGATTTCAGAATCTATGATCGACCAATTTTTTAGGGGGTGAGTCGTGACGGAAATGGATTTAAAGTTAATTAAAATGGATACATCGCATTATTACAAACGTGTCAGTGGATTAGGAACAAAAGTGAGCCATATGGGACGGATTCTCTATGACAAATATGAGAGAGTAGATGCAATGCTTACTTCTATACTTATTAACAAACATTTTCGTAAAGAAATTATAATTGCACATTCACTTTTGCTCGCTAAAGGAACAAAAGTAGAAAATATTGTTTTTGATTATAATGGACGCAATCCCGAAAAATTCTATCATCGCGCACAACTGCTTTTGCGCGAAGAAGGCTTTTTAAACTTCACGGCATTTTGCTCTAAAACACCCGGGCACTTGCACCTTTATATACATAAAGGACATACAGAGTTCAATGAGGGAAAACGTTTGGGCAAAACACTTTCTATCAAATTAGCTCAACGCTGTCCTAAAGAATGGAGGGTATTTCCCAGTGATGAAATGCCTTCAAATTTTAACATATTAGCCTTGCCCTATGATATCTATGCTAAAGAGCGTGGGGCATCTTGGGCAAGACATATGTAGTCCAGCTCATATAAGTTTAAATTATTAAGGAGTAACCAATGGAAACAAAACGAGAACTCAATGATATCTTAATCAATGATGATGAATTACAAAAACAAAACCGCACAAAAAAACTTATGATGATGATTGCCACAGCATTAGTTTTTTTAAGTATTTTAATTGCGGTAATTTTTGTCCTTACACGCGATGAAGAAGAGCTTGATGAAAGACATACTGCAAGTAATAGCGGTTTAACCCCTATAGATTCTCAAAATGATACATTACATTCAAATCCTCAAGATAGTTTTGTTGATATTCCGCTTGCCAATAGTGAATCAAGTGAAGATCCATTTCAACAAATTCTTAATGATATTCGCAGTCGCGACCCGAAAAATGCAAATACGCAGCAAAATACGCAAACACAGGTGGCACAAAATCAACCACAAACTCCTGCTCCATCAAAAGAGGTAGAAAAGCCTACACAACCTGTGCTTCCACCTAAAAGCACTACCCAACCAGCTCAAAAAATATCAGATTCTCCAAAAAAACCTGCAAATACTGCTACCACAAGAGAGCCGGCAAAACCTACGCAACCTGTTTTAGCACAACCCACCCAAACAAACAAACCAGAACCCACAAAACCTGAACAAAATCCAGCTCCTACTAAACCTGTGACAGCACAAAATCAACCACAAACTCCTGCTCCAAAAAATGTGGCAAATGTTTTTGAAGATGTTTCTGTAACTCGTATGGATACTTCTAAAAATGGGCAAGTTGCAGAAAAAGGATTCTATGTGCAAGTAGGTTCATTTGCCAATAAACCAAGTGCGGATTTTCTTAAGAAAATCAGTAATTACAGCTATCGCGTCTATGCAGGCACATCAAATGGACAACCAACAACAAAATATCTCATCGGTCCCTATCATTCGCGCACTGATGCAGGACGTGATTTGCCCAAATTTACAACCCTTGTCTCTAACCCGGTGCATTTTGAGGTAAAATAGTAGCCATAATGAATAAAACTTTTGGATTGATTGGTGTAGGTGGCTTTGTCGCCCCTAGACATCTCCAAGCCATTAAAGATAATAATGCCCAATTACTCTGTGCAGTTGATAAGCACGATTCGGTTGGTATTTTGGATAATTATTTTCCAAATGCTGATTTTTTTACCGAATCTGAACGTTTTGAACGTTATCTTGACAAACTTTTTCGTAATGGCACACCTCTTGATTATATCAGTATTTGCTCACCTAATCATCTCCACGATACACATATTCGTCTTGCCTTACGCAATGGTGCATCGGCAATTTGTGAAAAACCCATTGTGCTTAATCCTTGGAATCTTGATGCGCTTATACAAGCCCAACAAGAAAGTAAGCAAAAAATCTACACGATTTTTCAGCTTCGGCTTCACCCAAGCATTGTTGCACTTAAAAATCGCATTCAAGCTCTATTAGCACAGAATCCCCACAGAATATTCAATATTGATTTAAGTTATATTACTGCAAGAGGCAAATGGTATTTTCACTCTTGGAAAGGTGATGAAAGCAAAAGTGGTGGTGTAGCAACGAATATCGGTGTGCATTTTTTTGATATGCTACTATGGATTTTTGGCTCACTCAAACAAAGTATTGTGCATATTCGTAATGAAAAAAGTGTAAGCGGTTATCTTACATTAGAACACGCGCAAGTGCGTTGGTTTTTGTCTATTGATGAGGCGCTTTTGCCTGATGAATGCAAAATACAAGGAAAAAGAGTGTATCGCACCCTTATGTTGGAAAATGAGGAGTTTATATTCAGTGAAGGCTTTAATGATTTACATACAAAAAGCTATGCAGAGATTCTCTGTGGCAATGGATTTGAATGCACTCAATCACGAGGAGCTATTGAGCTTATCCACCATATCCGCCATAGCACACCCATTGGCATTAAGGGCGAATATCACCCTCTAAATACAAAGGTGCAAATATGACATACTTTATCCACCCTACGAGCATTATTGATGAAAATGTGAGTATAGGAGAAGGCAGTAAAATATGGCATTTTTGCCATATTCTTAGTGGCAGTGTGATAGGCACAAACTGCTCTTTTGGACAAAATTGTATGGTGGGTCCAAATGTAATCATTGGCAATAACCTCAAAGCTCAAAATAATATCAGTATTTATGAAGGTGTGAGAATCTGTGATGATGTATTTTTGGGTCCTAGTGTTGTTTTTACGAATGTAATTAATCCTCGTGCATTTATTTCGCAAAAAAGTGAATTTCGCCCTACTCTTATTAAAAATGGTGCTTCTATTGGCGCAAATGCGACAATTATATGCGGCGTAGAAATTGGTGAATACGCTTTTGTTGGGGCTGGAAGCGTAGTTACTCAAAATATTCCTAATTTTGCACTCTATGTTGGGAATCCTGCGCGCCACATTGCTTGGGTAGATAAAGCTGGGCAAAGGCTCATATTTAACGAAAAAATGATAGCTTATGATAGTTATGATGACACAATGTATCGCCTACACAATAACCACATTGAAATAATAAGCGAGAATCTATAATGATAAATAATTCACCCTCACCTACTTGCACTTTGCCAAGTTTAGAATCTGCACGCATTGCAGTCATTGGTTTAGGCTATGTCGGATTGCCTCTTGCCGTAGCTTTTGGCAAAGCTTATCCTACAATAGGTTTTGATATTGATTCCAAACGCATAGAGGAGTTACAAATTGGCATTGACAGCACACAAGAAGTAAGCAAGGAGGATATTCTTCAGGCTTCACAATTATATTTTTGCGACCAGCTCACACATATTGCATCAGCAAATATTTATATTATATGTGTGCCAACTCCCATTGATAAAAACAAAGTTCCAGACCTTTCTCCACTCCTTAATGCGAGCGAACTTGTGGGTAAAGTGCTCCAAAAGGGCAATCTTGTCATTTATGAATCTACGACTTATCCTACCTGCACAGAAACAGAATGCAAAAATATGCTTGAATCCACCTCTCATTTATCTCTCAATAAAGACTTTTATCTTGGGTATTCACCAGAGCGCATAAATCCCAGTGATAGCTCACATACGCTCACGCAGATTCACAAAATCACTTCAGGCAGCACATTAGAGGCAGCAAAGTTTGTGGATTCGCTCTATGCGTCAATTATTACTGCAGGAACACATTGTGTCTCTTCAATCAAAACTGCCGAAATGGTAAAAATTATTGAAAATGCCCAGCGCGACCTTAATATCGCCTTTGTCAATGAAATGTGTATTATTTGTGATTATTTAGATATAGATGCACTTGAAGTGCTTGAAGCAGCAAAAACAAAATGGAATTTTCTCCCATTTAGCCCCGGCTTAGTCGGCGGACATTGCATTAGTATTGATCCATATTATCTCACACACAAAATGAATGCCATTGGTTATATCCCGCAAGTCATTAGTTCAGGGCGACTTATTAATGATATGATGCCACATTTTGTCGCACAAAAAATTATTAAATTAATGATTGCCCAACATATAGAAGTGCTTTCAAGTCAAATTCTTATTTTGGGCATAACTTTTAAACAAAATTGTCCTGATATACGCAACTCTAAAGTACCCCTTGTCAAAAAAGAATTAGAGGATTTTGGCGCACAAGTGAGTATTTATGACCCCCTTGCTAATGTAGCAGAAGTTCAAAGACAATATAATATTACCCTTTTGCCCTCACTTCCTACTGAATATTTTGATGCCATTTTTTTAGCAGTAGCGCACGATACATTCTTGTCTCTCTCTCACCAACATCTAGGCAAAAAAGAACATATTTATTACACACTCACTCACCACAAACTTAATCCAGATTCATAAAATTGCACAATAAGATAAGCAAAAAATGCAATACTCATACAATAAATTACATAATATGCCCTTTTAGAATATATCGCCCACATACATAAAATGCCATACCCACATATAAACCACAATGGCGTATAAAATGTAATAGCATTTATTTGCTTATCTTTTATCCACAAGAAAAATTCATCGCATATCCAACCAAAACCAAATATATGCGCTACAAGCATTAAGGGAAAAAATATCACAAAAATAAGACTAATGGGAATTGCAAGTAGGCTTAAAGGCGTAAAATAAGGGAAAAACCAATGCACGAGCGGTAACATATCTATAAAAATCAATGTATTAAAACTTAGAGGCATAAACACTATTTTATGCCATAATCCACCAGAAAAATGAAAATAACGCACAAAAAGATAAATAAAAAACACACCGCTTATTGATAGCGCAAAGCCTATACTAAAAATTAAACGCGGAAAAAGCGCTAAACACACGCATACAACGACAAATAACAATTTGAAGCTTATCAATCTGATACCACTATATACGACAAAGAATCCACACATTGCCATTACAAAAGAGCGTAAAAATGAAGGTGAAAAATCAAGCACAATAAGATAGCCAAAGAGGCACACAAGCACTAAAAATCCAATATCAAAATATTTATTCCGATAGCTGACAAATCTATGGAATCTCCCATATATAAGGCTTAAAAGCCCTCCTATCACAAAACTTAAAATCCCCAAATGAAATCCGCTAATAGCAATCAAATGAGCAACGCCAAGTTTATTACTCAAATCACGCCAAATATGTGGCAAGAAATCCGCCATAAAAAGCGTTTTATACAAAGCCGCCACTAAAGATTCTTGATGTTGTGAATCTATCCATTCCCTCACGCCTTGACGATAATCATATTCAGGCAAAAGTGAAATGCGATAAGAGATAAAAAAACAGCTTTTCAAATATTGCGCAAAAGAGCATTCAAGCCTTTTGCCATAGATTCTCACAAAGCGATGTGAAATATCTTTAATATCTTCCTTGCTTGTGGTATAAAATACTGCCCCATTACTTGTTTTAAGCTTTAAAACCTTATAGGTGCTTTTTGCGCCATTGCTACTTTGCTTACTCTTTGTATATTGAGCAATAACTTGTGCATACAGCTCTTGAGTATGTGTAGGCGCAGTATAAGCGCTATATTGCATATATTCTTGATATAAATGCAAAGCAAAAACCAATACGCACACACATATAAACACTGCCCATTGTCTCTTTGTGTCAAAAAGTTCAACTTCAAAAGGTGAGAGTGTAATTTTATAGGAATCTTTCACTTTAGTTTATCAAATATTTGGTATTTGGACTTGCGGAGGGAGATTTTCTACTTGCGTCATAAATTCCTCTCCGTCAATGCGCGTATGTGTCATCTCGTGTTCATACTCTTCGGGCTTATCTTCAAAACGAGTAAATCGCGTATCAAACTGAATCTTCACAATGCCGGTTTCACCATTACGATTTTTAGCAATAATGATTTCAGCCTCCTCAATTTCTCGTTTTTGATATTCTGGCTTAAAGTCTTTCTCCTTTCCCTCTTTTTTTAATCGCGCATATCGGTCATTATCCGCACGTTTTTTATACACATCTTCACGATATAAAAACAAAATAATATCAGCATCTTGCTCTATCGCACCCGAATCTCGCAAATCTGACAAAATAGGTCGTTTATCATCGCGAGATTCCACAAAACGATTGAGCTGAGAGAGCGCAATAATTGGCATATCAAGCTCACGCGCCAACATTTTAAGCCCACGCGAGATTTCAGAGACTTCTGCCTGTTTGCTTGCCTCATTTTTTCCGCCATTCATCAGCTGCAAATAATCAATAATAGCCACGCTAATTTCTGGGTGCTGTTTTTTTAATCGGCGCAAACATCCTTTTAATTGTGCAAGACTCAAATTTGAATTATCAACAACCCATATAGGCTGCTTTGCAAATGTATCAATGGTTTCACTCAAGTTAGATAACTCATTATTGGTAAGATTGCCTATGCGTAGATTCTGTAAATGAAGCGAAGCCTTTGCACTTATCATACGCGTAACAAGTTGAATAAAAGGCATTTCAAGGCTAAAAAAAGCTACACCTTTTTGAGAATCTAAAATATGTTGAGCAAGGTTGAGCACAAATGATGTTTTTCCCATAGAAGGGCGTGCGCCAATGATAATGAAATCTCCATTATTGAATCCTGTTGTCAGCAAATTAAGCCTTTTAAATCCTGTATCAAGCCCCACTACAACTTGATTACCACGATTTTTAAGCTCTTTGAGATGTTCCAAGAATTCTGTTGCCATTTCGTGCGCATTTTTAACATTATTTTGTGGCTTACCTTGAGCAATATCATTGAGCCTGCGCTCTACTACATCAACAATGTCCTCTATACTCTCTTGATTATCAAGTGATTTTTCACGCAAAAAATTTGCCAAAGAATGCAGTTCGCGTTTAATACTTGCCTCTTTAATTTCACTCACATACGCTTCAATATTAGCAATAGGATTAAGAGCGGTAATTTCAAGAATCTCCTCTTGTGAAATTTTCTTATGTGGGGGCTTTTTACTCAAAATAAGCTCCATATCAATGGGGAGATTACATTTATTTAAATACAAGCACATATCAAAAATATCGCGGTGCGCAGGATATAGAAAATCATCGGCTTGGAGTTCGGTGGAGATTTCCTCAAACTTTTCAGGTGAGAAAAAAATTGATGAGAGGACAATTTTTTCAATATTAATGATATGTTCTTGTTGCGGCATACTTACTCCTATTACTGAAAGATTTTTGGATTTATAAGCTTACCTTTTTTTTATTTAAAGAGTAATTTGTATTAAATAAATATGCTTATTTATGCCTGCCACAAAAGTGTAAATGTGCTGCCCTCTCCCAGCTCACTTTGTGCTTGTATGTTTATATTATATTCAGCACAAATGCGTTTAATAAGCGTTAAGCCTATGCCAAATCCACCTTGAAAATCATTACAACGCACATATCGCTCAAAGATTTTATCTATTTGTGTTTGAGACATACCACAGCCACTATCGCTAATAGATAAAAGTCCTTTTTGCAACACTATATTGATATGTCCGCCTTTTTTATTGTATTTAATCGCATTACTCAATAAATTATCAATTATACAACTCATTTTTTCTGCACTTGCAACAATCATACTTGGCTCTATATGAGTTTGCACTTGGAGGGATTTTTGCTCAAAAAATGGTGAGAAATAATCCAATCTCTCTTGGAGGAGATTCTCTAAGGCGAGATTCTCACACTTATTATTAATGCTATGCGGAAAATTATAGGCTACTAAATCTTTATATAAATGGCTTAGACTCTTTGAGGCAAGCTTAATGCGCTCAATTTTTTGCATCTGTGCTGGTGTAAGATTTTGTGTTTGAAGTGTCTCAATGCTCATTAAAATAATACTCAAAGGTGTATTAATCTCGTGAGTAGTGTCTTTAATAAAATTATTAAGAGAATTAATTTTTTCCTGTATAGGCTTCAAAAAAAGTCGCACCAAAAAATATGCTACGATACCCACGATAAAAAGTGAGAGAATAAAATAAAAAATAAGCTTTATTTGCAAAAGCAATATTTGGGAATCTAGTGCATTATCTTGAATAAAAATTTTATACCTAGGATTCTCGCGGAACTTAGAAAGCGGACTTTTCTTTTTACTTTTTTGTGTTTCTTGCCCGTGAGATTGAGATGTTTTATTCAGATATGAAGTCAAAAGTGGAGACTTTGGTAGTCGCTCGTGCATTGATGGCTCCATAATAATTTTGCCATCGCGAATTGCAATGCCCTGCTCAATTTCACTCTCATTCAATGCAACATAAAGTGTATCATAAATGATTTTGTTTTTATGATTATAAATGCGCAAAGGATAATGAATATCTGTACTGATTTGTTTTAATCCAGAGGGTATATCATCTTTATGCGTATGTAAAATTTCATATACTTCAAGGCTAATCTCGCGTAATTCGCTCACTTGCTGAACAATAAGATGACGTTTTTCTTTTGTGTAAAAAAACCAAAAAAATACGCATAAAAAAACTCCTGTCGTGCCAAGATACAAACATAACACCTTAATAATTGCACGTCTTGAATTATCTGACATCACTCCTCCCAATCACACATTGTAGCAATACCCTCGCCCACGCTGATTTAAAATGCTATCTTTGCCCAAAATTTTGCGTAGATTCTTAACATACACACGCAAACTCATTTCGCTTGGTTCTTGTTCATATTCCCAAAGTGTATCAAAAATTATCTCTTGAGAGACATAACTTCCTTTATGCTGAAGCAAAAGCGATAAAAGTAAGCTTTCTTTTTGTGTAAGAGGAATAACTACGCCATTTTCATCATAAAGTAATTGAGTGAGTATCCCAAACTTAAAGCCATTAGGTAAAAGAATAAAATCCTTATGAGTGTGTGAAAATGGACGCTTGAGCAGCGTATTGATACGACATTGAAGCTCTAAGAGTTCAAATGGCTTTTTGATATAATCATCACAACCTACCTTATATCCATTGTGCAAATCATCTATTCTATCAAGTGAAGTGATAAAAATAGCAGGCGTATCTTTTCCGCACTCCCGCAATTGTTTAAGCACATCAAATCCATTGCCTTGAGGCACTTTCACATCTAAAATCCACAAATCAAAATATTGCTCATAAGCGCAATCTAGCGCATCTTTAGCATTGTCGCATAATCGCACATTATAACCTTGCTCTTGCAAAAATTCCAATAGAATCTCTGAAAGCACAAAATCATCTTCAAGCAATAAAATTTTTGCGGACATTTTATTTCTCTCTTCACTTTCATTCTAACCCCCTATTCATAGGGAGTATTGACTTTATTTTTTATCTTTACAATGGCACGAAGCCTTTTTACACTTGGAATCTTTAACATCTCCGCACGCCATTAGACCACTTTCTTTGCGCTCCTTGCTACTCATTTTCTCAATATGCTTTTTCATCGCCTCACGCGTAGCTTTTTTGTATTCCCTATATTGTTTAACACTTAACTTTTCGGTAGCCTTTTCATATTGCTCTTTAAGTTTGCTTTTGAATTCTTTTGCTTCTTTTTCTGTTTTTGCCTTAAGTCGTTTTGCTACTTCAAGTTCATAATCTACAAACTCCTCTACCTTCACAATGCCAGAAAGCTTAATAAGTTCCCCATCACTTTTTGAACTAAAATCTGCCGCATTAAGATTACTACAAAGCAACATACCTAAAACACTGCTCAATACATACACCTTTACACTTTTCATAAAAACTCCTTATTGTGATAATTGTCTGTATAGACTAAAGAAAGTTTATAATAATAAGGTGAAACCAAAGTAAAATCAAATATATTCTTTATAAAGCAAATACATACAAGCTATCAAAGATACACACACAACGAGAGGCTTAATGATTTTTATACCATAGCCAATAGCTATACGCGAACCCAAACTTGCACCCATAAATTGCCCTAAAGCCATACATAATCCCACAATCCATAGAATCTTCCCGCTTAAAGCAAAAACCAACATTGAGGCAAAATTGGTTGCAAAGTTAAAAAGCTTGGTATGAGCAAGCGCATCAAGCAAACCAAAACCACCTAAACAAATCAGTGCTAACATTAAAAACGAACCTGTGCCCGGACCAAAAAAACCATCATAAAATCCAATACCCCCAAGTACAAAACCCAAAGGCCCAAAGCCAAGAATTGCGCGAGAGGATTCCTCTGTGATCTTGGGCGAAAAAAGAAAATAAAAGGCAAAAATAATAAGTAAAAAAGGGATACATTTGCGCAAAAAATCTGCTTCAAATATCTGCACACACAATGTTCCTAGTAAAGAAGATATGAATACTACAACCACAAAAGGCAAATGCTCTCTTAAGCGAATATAACCTTTCATATAAAAATGAAAACTTGCTCCAAAACTCCCAAAACAGCTTTGAAGTTTATTTGTGCCAAGAGCTTGAAGAGGAGGAACACCCGCAAACAGCAAGGCTGGAATTGTTATCATACCTCCACCTCCAGCTATGGCATCAATAAATCCTGCCACAAATGCCGCAAACATCAAAAAAACAATCATACCCATATTTATATCTAGTTCTATCACTTTTG